>JBFWQE010000056.1:0-31559 GCA_050249615.1 Vicinamibacterales bacterium | reverse complement strand
CACCTCCTCCAGGCGCGTGCGCCTGATGACCTCCCTCCAGGCGTGCCCGCCCGTCTCCGTCTTCGACGTGAACCCCATGGCATCCCGGGCTTCGTCGATCAATCCGTCCGGCAAGTCCAATGTGGTGCGCATATCGAGGAGCCTATTTCCTCTGGTTCAAATGTGTCAATATATGCATATGAAACATGGTTATGGTTATGCCTTCAAACTCCGGCAGTTTGCGTATTTCACGGTGCCACGAGCCGTGTCACCGTCCAGTAGGCACCCACCAGCGCGATGGCCCCTGACGCAGGCACGACCACGCCCGGCCGATACCACGCACGCCGCATGAACGGCCACAGCGCAGCCGCCGCGACGGCAATCACCGCCAACTGCCCGAACTCCACGCCGATGTTGAAGGCCAGCAAGGCCGTCAGGAACTCGCTTCGTGGCAGCCCCAGCTCGCGCAGCACGCCCGCGAAGCCCAGGCCGTGCAGCAGCCCGAACAGGAACACGACGAGCACGCGCCAGGCGTGCAGCTCGCGCGTGATGAGGTTCTCCACCGCCACGTAGGCAATCGACACCGCAATGAGCGGCTCCACGAAGTTGGGCGGCAGGCTGACGACGCCGTAGATGGAGAGGCCCAGCGTGATGGAGTGCGCCACCGTGAACGCCGTCACCTGCCACAGCAGCGGCCTCAGCCGCGTGCTCAGCAGGAACAGCCCCAGCACGAACAGGATGTGGTCGAGCCCCTTCGGGAGGATGTGCGTGAAGCCCAGGGCGAGGTACTGCGTGACGATTTCCCAGCGTGTCGGCGGGATGAACTGCCCTGTGAGATCGATTGGCCGGCTCCAGACCGTTCCGCCAATCCACTCCGTGTAGGTCTGCCCGTCCGCGCGGGTGATGATCAACGGGTAGGGGTCGGCCACGATGCCATAGAACCAGCGAAGCAGGCGCGCATCCGGCGGCACGCGACCCTGCATGTGGTAACGCCCAGGCGCGGGCGTGCCGTCTGGTTCAGTCGGTGCTGCTGGCGGCGCGTAGGCGACGGCGGGCGGTTGGATCTCACGTCCATCGACGAACAGCACGATGCGGTCCCGCATGACCGGTGCAAGCGCCGCGAGGCGGGCGTCGCGAGCGACGGGGGCGAGGCGATCGGCCGTCGGGCGGGCCGGGATGTCCGGGTAGTCCTCGAGGAATGGCTCGAGCCGGAGCAGCAGCCACTCGGGATCGTTGGCGATGTCGAGCGAGAACGATCCGTCGGCCTGGAACACGAGCGTCACGCGCGTGCGTTCCAGGTCGTGCGCCTGCGGGCGGCCGGGGGTGACCAGGCAGCCGCACACGATGATCAGCACGCGAATCACCCGGCGGCGAAGCACGCCGCGTATCATACCGGCCCAGGCGAGAGCCACAGGGCCCCAAGCCCCAAGCCCCAGGACCCACGACCGGAGTAGTATTGGGCGTCTTCCCTCGGCCCGGCCGAGGTCCGGCAACTCAGCTGTTCAGGGGTCCCATGATGCGCGCAGCACGCCTGTTGGCCGGCGGAATGTTCCTCGCGGTGGCCTCCATGTCGCTCGGGACCGGTCTCGTGTCAGCCCAGGTTCCCGCGCAAGGCGCCGTGCCCGCGGCCCACGGCCCGACGTTCAACAAGGACGTCGCGCCCATCATGTTCAGCAAGTGCGCCACGTGCCACCGGGAGGGCGAGGTGGCGCCGATGTCGCTTCTCACCTACGAGCAGGTGCGGCCGTGGGCGCGTGCCATCAAGAGCAAGGTGATCTCGCGCGAGATGCCGCCCTGGGGAGCGGACCCCAAGGAATCCCTCCCGATGCGGAACGACATCAGCCTGTCGGAGGCGCAGATCGCGACCCTCGTGGCGTGGGTGGATGCCGGTGCCCCGCGCGGCAACCCATCCGACCTGCCGCCCGCGCCCTCATTCACCACCGGATGGACCTACGGCTCGGAGCCGGACGCCATCCTCGAGATGCCGGTGGAGTTCGAGATCCCGGCCGAGGGCGAGCTCGGCGTCCAGATGTTCTATTCGAAGGTGCCCTGGAACGAGGACCGGTTCGCCGAGGTCGTGGAACTGCGTCCCGGCAACGCGAAGGTCGTCCACCATGCTGGCATCTTCTTCGTGGACATCCCCGAGGGCACCACTCTCGTGAACGGCCGCATCGTCGGTCCGGACGGCAGGATCATCGGTGACCGCGGGTCCGCCGGGTTGCCCAGCACGGACAGCGGGCTTCCCGGCTCCAGCAAGCTGCTGTCGTGGGTGCCCGGCCGCGGATTGGATCGGCATCGCCCGAACGTGGGCAAGCGGATCCCCGCCGGCAAGTACATCAACTGGCAGCTGCACTACAATCCGACGGGCAAGGTCGAGAAGGACCGCTCGCGCCTCGGGATCTGGTTCAACAAGGTGCCGGTGACGCACGAGGTGCTCATCCGCCAGGCCGGCGATCCGCTGGCGACGACGAAGGGCGGGCTGTCGCTGTACCGCGCGGAAGGCAAAGAGGTGGAGTACAAGGCGGACCCGGGCAGCACGCGGCGCTCGCGGACGACGCCCAATATCCCGCCGTACGTGGAGAACTGGAGCCTGACGGGCATCACGCCCGTCACCGAGGACATCACCCTCTACGCGATGTCCCCGCACATGCACCTGCGCGGCAAGAGCCTGAAGTGGGTGGTGACCTACCCGGACGGCCGCGACCAGACCATCCTCAGTGTGCCCAGGTTCGACTTCAACTGGCAGTTCAACTACGAGCTGGCCGAGCCGCTCAAGATCCCGGCTGGCAGCAAGATTACCGGCATCGGCTTCTACGACAACTCGCCGAAGAACAAGTGGAACCCGGCGCCGCACCTCGAGGTGTACTGGTCCGAGCAGAGCTGGGACGAGATGTACCAGCCGTTCACGGAATACTCCGTGGACAGCCAGGACCTGACGAAGCAGAAGCCGGGGCCCACGACCAGCGCGCCGCCGCGGCAGCAGTGAGGACGGCGGGATCCGAGTCCTGATGCCCCACCCGCGACGCCGGGGCTGACCCGCCTCCGCCAGGGCTCCGGCGGGTCCGCTGGAGCCGCGCGACGGCGGAAGCGCCCGAGGCTGCGGCCACCTGCCCGCGCAGGATGCTTACGTTGAACTCCGCCCTCCGACCTTCGACCCCAGGCGCGCCTGACCTTTCCGGAAGGCCCGCGGGCTGTGGCCCGTCCACCGCCTGAAGGCGCGCGTGAACGCGCTCGGCTCCGAGAACCCCAGCAGGTAGGCGACCTCGCTGATGGAAAGGCCTCGGTCGCCCAGGTACTCGCGTGCCAGGCCCTCGCGCACCGTCCGGCTCACCTCGTCGAACGTCGTGCCTTCCTCGCGCAGCCGCCGCTGCAACGTACGGGGGCTCGCCGCCAGGCGATGGGCCACCTGTTCCATGGTCGCCGCACCCATCATCGACTCCTGGAGGAGGGTTGCCCGCACCTGTGCGGTCGCCGCCTGGGCCTCGGGACGGGGTTGGCGGTCCAGCAGCATCCGGGCGTGGCGGCGGAGCGTGCGGTTCAGGTCCGCATCGCGGCGGGGCAGCGGGGCGTTCCAGCCTGCCTTATTGAACACCAGCGCGTTGTGCCGCGCGCGCAGCCTCACCTCGGTGCCGAATCCCTCGGCGTATTCGCCCGGGTCGGCCAGTGGCGGCCCCGCCAACTCCACCCGGAGTGGCCGCGGGCCGCCCGCAAACGCCACGCGGCCGGCAATCGCGGCGAGGCTGTAGTCGCGGAGGTGGAACATCACGCCCTCCGGCGGGATCTGCCACACCATCTCGAAGGCAGCGCTCTCGCCCCGATGGTGGATCTCGTAGCGTGAAGTACGCGTGGCGATGGCGAAGTACTCGGCGAAGTGGGCGAGGCCTTCTCCCACCGTGCTGCTGCTGAGGACCAGGTAGTCCAGCACCTCGTAAGCGCCGAAGGGGACCTGCAGGGCGGTGTGCAGGCCGAGGCCCGGTCGGCCCCACGCGCTCACAGCCTCCTCCCACATCCGATATAGGAATCTGGCCGGGACGACGACGTCCGGATCCCGCAGCTGGGCGTCCGTGATACCGGCTGCGGACTGGAGAGCCCGGGCATCGAGACCCAGGGCGGCGAACGCGGCCAGGATGGCCCGGACCCCGGTGACGCCTACGACGGTGCGAGTCACCGCTCTAGGAGACCTTTCCAGGCTCCGTGCCGTCAAGGTTGTCGCGATCGGTCAACTCGTTGTCGTCCGCCGTCAAGGCGCGTTCCGCGGCCCGTCCGTATCTTCCTGGTGAAGGAAGGTACACATGTCGAATCTCTCTGCCTACTCGATTGCCATCCTCCTGCACCTGGCCGCGGCCGTGATGCTCGTCGGCGGGTCGGTCTTCGCCCTGCACGTCCGTCGCGCCATCCTCGAGGCGCCGTCGGTAGGCGCGCTGCGTGCCTGGCTCGGCTTCGCGCGCCGGTCGTCCGCGGCCAACCCGGTAGCTGCGCTCGTGCTGCTGGGCACGGGCCTCTACCTCGGGTCCCGCGGCTGGTGGGCGTACTCCTGGTTCTACGTGGCCCTGGCTGTCTGGCTGGCCAACGCGATGCTGGCAGGACGCGTGTTGAAGCCCGCGGGCATGGCGATGGGCGCGGCCATGGCTGGCGCCCCGGACGACGCGCCCGTTGACGGCCAGGTGGACATGCTTCGGCGTTCGCCCGGATGGCGCGTGGCCGGCGTCGTCATGCTGGCCAGCGACATGGCGATGCTGTTCCTGATGGTTCAGAAGCCCTCGCTCGTGGAGTCGCTGGCTGTCGTCCTCGGGGCCATGGCCATCGGCGGCGGCATCACGCTGCTGCGCGCGCGGCGCTCGAGCCTGGTGCCGGTGAGCGGGCGCCCGCAGTACAATGCCGCTCGCGACGATGGGCATGCGGCCGCAGGAGTGTGAGTAGCAGGTGGGCAGGCGTCAGGCCTGGGGCCTTGTCGTGCTGCGCCTGTGTCTGGGCGTGTTCTTCCTGTTCCAGGCGCTCGGGAAGGTCGGCTGGTTCACCAGCAGCGCGGTCCTGCGCTCGAGGTTTGCGGAGTGGGTCGAGAACGTCGGCCCGCTGAGCCGCGCCTACCTGGAGGCGGTCTGTATCCCGGGTGTGGAAGTCTTCGCCCGGCTCGTGCCGATCGGTGAGTTTGCGGTGGCTGCCGCGTTCCTGCTGGGCGGCTACACGCGCGCCGCGGCCGCGACGGCGCTGCTGATGGTGCTGAACTTCCACTTTGCCAGCGGCGTGATGTTCCAGTACAGCTACCTCACGAATGGCTATGGCCTCCCTGTGCTTGGCGGGCTGTTCGCGCTGGCGATGGGTGGCGCGGGGCTCCCGCTCAGCGTACGGCGGTAAGACGAGTCGGAGGGACGGGGAAGTGAAAAGACTCTGTCTGGCCTTCGGGATCACCACCGTGGTGATGGCACTGGCGCCGTCTCCGGTCATCGCCTGCTCGTGCGTGGGCGGGATTCCCCCCTGCCAGCAGCTGTGGATGGGCGGCGACGAGTACCCTCCCGTCGTCTTCGAGGCGACGGTCGTGTCGATAGGCGACGAGCTGGGCCCGCCAATACCCCCCGACGGTCGGCGCTATCCGATCAAGATGGTGACGTTGAAGGATGCCAGGGCGTGGATCGGCGAGCCGAGTCTGACGATCACGACCAGCGGCACTGGCGCCTCTTGCGGTTATTCATTCGAGGTCGGGCGACGCTACCTCATCGACGCGGGCCGCAGTCCGGTCACCGGGCAGCTTGGGACTGGACTGTGCTCCTTGACTCGTCCGATCGAGCAGGCGGGTGAGATCCTGGCCTACCTGCAGACGCTGTCCAGGCCCCCCGAAGGCGCGACCGTGTCGGGTACCGTCCACCTGATGAGTGGGTCGCCCTACTTCGGGCCGGACGAGCGGACGCCCGTTCCCGGTGTCCGGGTCATGTTGCACGGCCCGCAGTCGGCCACCACGCTCAGCACGGATGACGGGACATTCTCGTTCACGAAGCTTCCTCCGGGCCTCTATCAGTTGTCCGTTGAACTCGAGGGGCAGCCGGCCGTTGCTACGCCTGCCCCGGAAGAGTTCCGGATACCCAACGCGTACGCATGCCACAGGTCGTGGGTGAACCTCACCATCAACGGCGTCATCGAAGGCTCCATCCTGGATGGCGAGGGCCATCCGGTTGTCGGCGCGTCGATCTCCCTCAGGCTGGCCGCCCCTCCTCAGGAGCATCGTGTCCAGTACTACCCCACGGCTTCGGACGAGTTGGGGCGGTTCTCTTTCAAGGACCTGCCTCCCGGCCGTTACCAGGTTGGCGTGAATCTGAATTTCGGGCCGCGTCGCGAGAGCCCCTTCGCGGTCTCCCTGGCGACGGGTGCTGATGGCGCTCCGGAGATCATCGAGCTGGGGCCGGGCGTTCTCCACCAACTCCGGCCCATCGTCGTCTCGCGTCTCGAGCTCGTCAGGGTTCAGGGCCAGGTGGTCTGGGCAGACGGGCGCCCGGCCAAAGGCTGCCGCGTCTCGGCCACTCCGCCGGCCGAGTCGGGAGACGGCCTTGGCTTCGCGGGGGATGACACCGGCGAGGACGGCCGATTCGAGCTGGATGTGCTGAGAGGTGTCCGTTACCGCTTCCGCGCCGGCAATTGCACCTCGATGGGGGCTGAGGCCGAGGGCGTCGGCGGTGACGGCTTCGTGCAGCTGGTCCTGCGCGATCGCCGCTGATGTATACATCCGGTCGCGACCGCACCCGTTCTCGCACCCGCCCGCACCTGCCCGCACCCGTTCGCACCCGCCCGCACCTGTTCGCACCCGCCCGCACCCGTTCGCACCCGCCCGCACCTGTTCGCACCCGCCCGCACCCGTTCGCACCCGCCCGCACCTGTTCGCACCTGCCCGCACCTGAACTAGAATCTCCCGCGATGACTCGTCCGGTCCGGAGGGCATGACCCGCGCGTTCCTCCTTACCTGCGCTCTCGTCCTCTCTCCGCCCGTCGCGAGGTCCGCGAGCACCCAGGCTCAGTACCCCACAGCTACGTCCGCGCAGGATCTGCCGGCGCCAGGCGACCGGAAGCAGGCTACCGCCACGCGCGTCGAGAGCGGCGCCATCCGCGTGGACGGGCGCCTGGACGAGGCCGTGTGGGTGCAGTCGGCCGCCATCACCGACTTCATCCAGAAAGAGCCGGAGCAGGGCGCCGCTCCGACAGACGCCATGGAGGTGCGCTTCGCCTACGACGACGGCGCGTTCTACGTGGGCGCGCGGATGTGGGCCAGGAACGCCACGGAGATCCAGGCGCCTCTCGGCCGCCGCGACAACACCGATCAGGCCGAGCACATCCTGATTGCGCTCGACACGTTCCTGGACCGCCGCACGTCGGTCGTCCTGGGCGTCACGGCCGCTGGCGTCCGTGTGGACCGCTACCACGGCACGGACAACGAGGACAGCTTCGATACGACATACGACCTCGTATGGGTGGCGCGCACCTCCATCGACGACGCCGGGTGGAGCGTCGAGATCTGGATTCCGTTCACGCAGCTGCGCTTCAACCCCGAGGACGCGCTGACCTGGGGCCTCAACGTGCAGCGCTTCCGTCCTTCGATCAACGAGGAGGACACCTGGGTACTCATCCCGCGCACGGTGCGCGCGTGGTCGTCGCGCTTCGGCGACCTCCATGGCGTCTCGGACGTTCGCCCGGCCCGCCGCATCGAGTTGCTGCCCTACGTGGCGGGCACCTCCACCGTGTACGGTGAGGCCGCGGGCCGCAACCCGTTCCTGCAGGGCGCCAATGCGGGGGCCAGGGTCGGTGCCGACGTGAAGGTCGGCCTCGGGCCGAACCTCACCCTCGACGCCACCATCAATCCCGACTTCGGTCAGGTGGAGGCCGACCCGGCCGAGGTGAACCTCACGGCGTTCGAGACGCGCTTCACCGAGCGGCGCCCGTTCTTTCTCGAGGGCTCCTCCCTGTTCAACATCGGGCACCCCAACTTCTACTACTCGCGGCGCGTCGGCACCCGGCCGCTTGGCCCGGCCCAGGGCGACTACGTGGATTACCCCTCGGCCACCACTATTCTGGGGGCGGCCAAGCTCACCGGGCGGCTGCCGTCGAAGACGTCGCTGGCGTTGCTGGGCGCGGCCACAGCCGAAGAGTCGGCGGATGTCGCCAGCGAGACGCTCGGAACCCGGGAGCGCGTCCGGGTGGCGCCGCGCGCCTACTACGGTGTCGCCCGGGTGCTGCAGGAGTTCGGCCGGAACGCCTCGACGGCGGGGCTGTTCGCCAGCGTCGTGCATCGCGACTTCGCGGAGGTCGATCCGCTCGCTGACCTCTATGCGCACAACGCCGTCGCGTTCGCCGGGAACACGCTGTTGCGCTTTGCCGGCGGCCAGTACGAGTTCCGCGCCGCGGCGGGCGGGTCGTACATCAACGGTACGGAACACGCGATGGAGCGCATCCAGCGATCGAGCGCGCACTTCGCCCAGCGGCCGGATCGGGAGTACTCGAGGCTCGACCCCACGCTGACCTCGCTGGCCGGCTGGACGGCGCAGGCGAATCTCGACCGGACGGGCGGCCGCCACTGGCTGTGGGGCGCCAGCACGAAGATCGACTCCGTGAACTTCGAGACCAACGACCTGGCCATCCTGAACGGTGCGGACGGCCTGCTGGTATCGGGAAATCTGACCTATCGCGAGACCCAGCCCGGCCGGGTCTTCCGTGGCTATGCCTTCACGTTCAACGTGTCGAACGACGCGACACTCCGCTGGCTGCGACAGGACGGGAGCCTCAGAGGCCAGGCCAACCTCACCTGGGCGAACTTCTGGACCACGAACGTGTCGGTGACGCGTAACCAGCCGCAGACGAGCGTCACGCTCACGCGCGGTGGGCCCCTGATGGGCCGCGGGCCCGGCTGGACCACGCAGGTGAATGTCGGCAACCGCGCGGCCTCGCAGACCCGCGTCACCGTCAATGGGACCATGAGCCGGAACGACGACGGTGCGTCGGTGAAACGGATCAGCGGCGCCGTGTCGTTCAGGCCCGGCCCACGCTGGCAGCTCTCGGCCGAGCCGTTCTACGACCGTGTCACCGAACCGCAGCAGTACGTGGCCACGCTGGCCGGCGGCCGCCCCGAAACCTACGGCTCGCGCTACGTGTTCGCTTTCATCGACCGCAGCACGATTTCCACGAAGTTCCGGATGGGCCTCACGGTGAAGCCGGACATGAACGTCGACGTCTACGCCGAGCCCTTCGCGGCATCGGGCCGCTACCACGACTACGGGGAGTTGCTCGAGCCGCGCAGCCGGCAGCGGCTGGCGTATGGCACCGGGGCGACCTCGCTGGTCGTGAACCCGGACGGCAGCCAGACGGTGACGGCCGACGGCGCCACCTTCACGCTCCGGAATCGCGACTTCAACACCCTCTCGTTCCGTTCGAACGTCGTCCTGCGGTGGGAGTGGCGCCCGGGCAGCACGCTGTTCGTCGTGTGGCAGCAGAGCCTCGGCAGCACCGCAACGATAGGCGACTACGTCGGCGTTGGCGACATGTTCCGTTCGGTGACGGCGCCCGGTCCGAACCTGTTCGTCGTCAAGACGACGTTCTGGCTGCCGATCAGGTGAGGCGGGTGCGAGCACAGGTGCGGGTGGGTGCGATCGGGTGCGGGTGCAGGCAGGTGCGGCAGGTGCGGGGTGCGACTCGTGCCTACGGGCACTGACCGGTCGGCAGTGGTTGGCCTGGGCATTGCCGACGCGCCTCGCGGAGCGGGCGCACCCGGTCGCCGCCCGCACCCGTCCGCACCCGCCCGCACCCGCCCGCACCTGTCCGCACCTGCCCGCACCTGTCCGCACCCGCCCGCACGTGTGCCGGCTTCCTGTCACTTCCTTTCGTGGGGCCGACCACCGGGTACCGTTCGCTAACAAATCCTCGCGTGCCTGTTGGCAGACTCCTTGTAGACATCCCTGGCATGCGATTCACGAACCGCGAGATGGCCGCCCGTCTGCTGGCCGAGGAACTCCGGCGGTTCAACGGCCAGCGTCCGCTCGTGCTTGGGGTGCCGCGCGGTGGTGTGCCCATGGCAAGGGTCGTCGCCGACCACCTTGGCTGCGATTTCGACGTCGTCCTGGTCCAGAAGCTGCGGATGCCAGGTGAGCCCAACCTGGCCATGGGTGCCGTGGACGAAGCCGGCCAGGTCTTCCGCTTTGGCGCCAGGGCCGCCGTGAGTCCCGAGCTCTACGCGGACGAAGTGGCTGAGCAGGTGGCGGAGATCCGCCGGCGCCGGCAGGTGTACTCCGCGGTGCGCGCGCCGCTGGCCGCCACGGGGCGCACGGCCATCATCGTGGACGACGGCCTGGCGACCGGGGCGTCGATGGTGGCGGCGATTCGGTCGGTGCGGGGCCAGCGGCCACTTCGCATCGTGGCCGCGGTGCCTGTGGCGCCGACGAGCGCGCTGGATCTGGCCAGGGCCTACGCCGATGAGGTCGTCTGCCTCAACACCCCGCGGCTGTTCTTCGCGCTGCGTGACTTCTACGACGACTTCACGCCGGTGGCCGACTCAGACGTGGTGGCGCTCCTCAACGTGCGTCAGGCGGGAGGAACGGGGGCGGGGGGCTGAGAGAGAAGGAACCACGAGCGCACGAGGGGAGCCGCGAAGCTGAGTCCCAGACTCGAGTCCCAAGGCCCAAGACCCAAGACCCAAGACCCAAGACCCAAGACCCAAGACCCACGTCCCTACTTCCCGAGCCGGTACGCGATGAGCTCACCGGGGAAACCCGGCGCGCTCACCGACACCGTGATGTACTGTTGGCCGTTCAGCATGTAGGTCATCGGCGACCCGGTCTGTGGCGCCGGCATGTAGACGGCTCCCGCGTCGGCGCCGGTGGCCTTGTCGTACGCGCGCAGCATCGCACCGCGGCCCTGCGGCGTGGTGTTCATGCCGCCCTCGCCGGCGATCACCAGCGTCTTCGTGGTGAGCACCCCGATTCGCCCCTGGCGGCCCGTGCGCGGGATGTCCAGGCCCTTCAACGCGGGATGGTTCTTGACGTTGTCCGGGGTGTCGCCGTGCGCGATCTGCCACGCCAGTGTGCCCTTGTTCAGATCCAGGGCCGTGATGCGGCCGTACGGCGGCTTGGTGAGCGGCAGCCCCTGGACGTTGGTGTTCGGGAACGCGGGACGGCCGCTCTTGTCGTTCGGATCGCCGGCGAAGCCGCGGACGTAGAGCATGTCCGACTTCACGCCGTCGCCCGGCGCCAGGCCCAGTGCCGACACGTTCGTGTTCGAGAAGATGTAGAAGTAGTTGGTTTCGGGGTCCAGGGAGCCGCCCTGCCAATTGGCGCCGCCCGTCACGTTCGGCAGCATCAGCGTGGCGCGAGGCCCTTCCCACTTGCTGACCACGGGTGGCGTGAACAGCGGCCCGATCTTGTACTGCTGCACCAGCTTCACCGCCTCGGCACGTAGCTCGGGGGTGAAGTCGATCAGGTCGTCGATCGCCACACCCTGGCGTTCGAAGGCCGGCGGTTTCGTGACGAAGGGCTGCGTCGGCGAATACCACTCGCCGGGCACGTCGCCCTTCTCGACCGGCCGCTCTTCAATCGGCCACACGGGCTGCCCGGTGACGCGATCGAACACGTACACCCAGCCCTGCTTGGTGGCCTGCGCCACGGCTTTCACGATTGTTCCGTCGATGTTCAGGTCAGCCAGGATGGGCGCGCACGGAATGTCGTGATCCCAGATGCCGTGGTGCACCAGCTGGTAGTGCCACTTGCGCTGGCCGGTCTTCAGATCCACCGCGACGAGGCTCTCACTGAACAGGCTGTTCCCCGGGCGATGGCCGCCGTAGTAGTCGCCGGTCGGGAGTTCCACGGGCATGTAGACCAGGCCCAGCTCCTCGTCCACCGTCATCTGCGCCCAGACGCCCGTGTTGCCGCTGTACGTCCACGAGTCCTTTTCCCAGGTCTCGTTGCCGAACTCGCCAGGGGACGGGATGGTCTTGAAGATCCACAGCCGCCTGCCGGTGCGCACGTCGTAGCCGCGCACGAAGCCCTTCTGGTTGGTCCGGCTGCGGGGGGCGCCGCCCTCCATGTGCGCCGCACCGATGATGATGGTGTTGCCCGCGACGACCGGCGCGGAGTGGAGCCCGACCTCGCCCTTCACGAGGTCCATCTCCTGATCCATCTCCAGCTTCAGATCGACGATGCCGTCCTTGCCGAACGACGGGATGCGGTCTCCGGTCTTCGCGTCCAGCGCGATGAGCTGATACCCCGGGGTGACGTAGAGGATGCGCTCGGCCCGGCCGTCGGTCCAGTACGAGAGGCCGCGCCCCGAGAGCCGCCGCGGCGCCGCCTGGCCGCGCGGTCCCTCGTCGATGCTGTGCATCCACTTCATCTCGCCGGTTCCGGCGTCCACCGCCACCGCGGCGCGCCGCGATCCGGCGGTGAAGTAGAGCGTGCCCTTCACCATGAGGGGTGTGCCCTGGAACTGGAACTCCGGCGTGGGCCCGAGGTTCTCGGTCTTGAAGCGCCACGCGATCTCGAGTTTGTTGAAGTTCGCAGCATTGACCTGGTCCAGCGGCGAGTAGCGGCGGCTCCCGAGGTCGCCGCCATAGGTGGGCCACTCGCCGTTCGTCGTGCCCGCGGAGATCGGGTTCCCTCCCTGGCCGGCCAGCGGCACCGAAAGGGCGCCGACGACGAGCGAACAGAGGCCGGCGCGCACGACGCGGGTCTGAAGGGTCGAATGCATGGCGACACTCTAGCAGGTGGGTCAAGGCCCGACAACGCCCCTTGACAGTGCATGACGGTTGACGATGATTGGCGCATGAAAATCGCGTGCATGGCGTCCGGCGCAGCGCTCGCCCTGGTCTCGGGCGCCTCCCTGGCCGGCGCGCCCGCGGCCGGTCCCGTCCAGTGGACCCCTCACGACATCGACGCCGACTTCCGGGGCGGATATGCCGTGGCGGTGGCCGACTTCAACAAGGACGGCGGGCCCGACGTCATCGCCAACTCGCTCGGGGTGAGCGAAGTGGCCTGGTACGAGAACCCGTCCTGGGCCCGGCATGTCATCGTCTCCGGCCAGCGCCAGATCGTGAACCAGGCGATGGCTGACATCGACGGCGACGGCATCCCCGAGGTCGCCTTCCAGAGCGCGTTCGCCATGCAGCCCGAGAAGAGCGAGGGACTCAACTGGCTGGCGCGCCACCAGGGCGACCCGCGCCGGCCCTGGAAGGTGGAGCAACTGGACGCGTTCCCGACCTCGCACCACGTGGTGTGGGCGGACCTCGACGGCGATGGCGCCCGCGAGCTGGTGAACGCTCCGCTCATCGGCCCCAAGGGCCTGGCGCCCACGTACGACCAGGACAGGGCGCCGGTGTTCTGGTACAGCCCGAAGGACTGGACGCGCCACATCGTCACGGAGGACATCCCCGGCATCATCCACCGCGTGCGCGCCGTGAAATGGGACGGGGGCGCGCGTGACCAGATCGTCGTCGCCAGCTTCGAAGGGATCGCGCTCTACCGGTCCACCGGCAGCGGCGCCGGCATGACGTTCGAGAAGCAGCTGCTCTCGGCCGGACACGTCGAGAAGGCGCCGCGCCTGGGGGCCAGCGACGTGGGTATCGGGACGCAGGCGGGACGCCGCTTCCTTGCGTCCGTCGAGCCCTGGCATGGCAACGAGGTCGTGGTCTACACGGAGAAGGGCGGCCAGTGGCAGCGCCGCGTCATCTTCGACAGGATCGGCAGCGGTCACGAGGTCGCCGTGGCGGATCTCGACGGCGACGGGCGCGACGACGTGATCGCGAACGACAACAGCCGGCCGACCGAACGGAACCCGTCGGTGCCCATCGGCGGCGTGCACCTCTTCTACGCCCCGGACGATGCCGCGTCGGGGACATGGCAGTACCAGCGGCTCGAGGACACCGCGGCCATGAATGGATGCGTCGGGGCGGACCTGAACGCGGACAAGCGCACGGACCTGGTCTGCACGGGCGCCAGCGGTAAGGTCCGCTGGTACGAGAACCGCGGAAAGTGACGAGGGCGGTGGTCGGCCGGATGGCCGCCGCCAATCGGCCTCGCCTACGCCTCGAGTGTTGCCATCACGCGTTTCAGGCGCGCCTCGGCTTCCTTCGACACCTCGTCCAGTGTTGCCGAACCGCCGGCAGCCGCCAGCATTGCGACCGGCGCCACCGCTGTGACGACCGAGGTGCCCGGCGTGTCCTCGTAGACGGTCACGTTGCAGGGCAGGAGCAGTCCCACGTCGAGATCCGCGGAGAGCGCCTTGTGCGCCAGCGGCGGGTTGCAGGCCCCGAGGATGACGTACTTCCGGAAGTCCGCATCCAGCTTGGCCTTGAGGGTCTGCCTCACGTCGATGCTGGTGAGCACCCCGAATCCTTCCTGCTTGAGTGCCGCTGTCGCTCTCTCCACCGCCTCGTCATAGGGGATGGGCAGCTTCACCCGCAGGCCGTACCGGGTTTCCGTCATCTCTCGCCTCCAAGGGCAGAGTAGTGCAAAGGGGATGCCTGAGCCGTCGCCGCGTGGCGCCTGTTCGCTCCCGTCGCGATCCGATCCCGTTGCGGTTCGCTCCCGGCCCGCGTTCCCCTCCCGACGTGATCTATCCTCACTCCGTGTCCTCGAGCTGCCGGAACTGCGGCACGGCCCTGGCGGGACCCTACTGCACTGCCTGCGGCCAGGCCGAAGAGGATGGCCACGCCACCACGGTGTCACTCCTCGTGCGGGAGGCGCTCCAGGAGATCTCGGACGTCGACGGCAAGGTGCTGCGGACGGTCGTGGCGCTCTTCACCCGGCCCGGCCGTTTGACGGGGGAGTACTGGGAGGGGCGACGCGCCTCCTGGGTGCGTCCGCTCAGGATCTTCCTGCTGGCCGCGGCGCTGCACTTCGTGGCCGTGCCCGGCATCGGGCCGATGAACTTCGAAATCCTGCTCCAACGCACACCGAACGGCAGCCTGGACGTGAGCGTCGGCACGGCCGCCCGCCGGCGCGCGGGGCAGGGCGGCCTGGTCGAGGTCTCGGAGTCCGAGCGGCTGGCGTACCTGGAGCGCCTGCGGGACACCTACTCGACGACGAGATACTTCGCGCCTCTCGTGTTCGCAATGGGCACATGGTTCGTGTACCGACGCCGCCAGCCGTTCCTGGCCAGCCATATCGTGATGGCCGGGCACTTCTACGCATTCTGGTACCTCGTCAGCGTCGTCACCAGTCGCCTGCCGTTCTCCGTTGCGGGTGGTTGGATTGGTGTTGCCCTGTCGGCCAGCTATCTCTTCCTCATGCTGCGTACCCTGTTCGACGATCGCGTGGGGCCCGCGCTGGCGAAGACCACCGTGTTGTACCTGGCGATGGTCGTGCTGGAGATGGGGATGGCCCTGGCGGTGTCGCTCTGGGTGGCACGCGCGAGTTGACCGCTCGTGACACGCTCTGCTAATCAGGACGGATGGCCGTCGACATCGCCGAGCTCGAAGCCCATCGCCCCGCGATCACGGGGCACTGCTACCGCATGCTGGGCTCGGCCGCTGATGCCGAGGACGCCGCGCAGGACACCTTCGTACGTGCCTGGCAGAGCCTGGATCGGTTCGAGGGACGCGCGTCGGTCAAGACCTGGCTCTATCGCATCGCCACCAATGTCTGCCTCGACGCGCTCTCGGACAAGTCGCGCCGCTTCCGCCCCATCGAGGAGGGGCCGGCCGGCACCGTGGACGACGAGCTGGTGGACCGGCCGCGGACGCATTGGCTCGAGCCGGTGCCCGACGCGAGGGTCATGCCCACCGAGGCCGATCCGTTCGAGCGGGCCGCGCTGCGCCAGAGCATCCGCCTGGCGTTCGTGGCTGCTCTGCAGCACCTGCCGCCGCGGCAGCGCGCGGCACTGCTGCTGGCCGACGTGCTCGGGTGGTCGGCGGCGGAGGTGGCCGAAGGGCTCGACATGTCGGTGGCTGCCGCCAACAGCGCACTGCAGCGCGCGCGGGCAACGCTTGCGAGCCGGAATGCGAGCCTGGAGACGCCCGCGCACGACACCGTCGCGTTCTCGGACGAGGAGCGGCGGCTGCTGCGCCGGTACGTCGATGCGTTTCACCGCTACGACGTGGACGAACTGGTTTCGCTGCTGCGGGAGGACGCGGCTTTCTCGATGCCGCCGTACAGCCTGTGGCTGCAGGGCCCCGAGACCGTGCGCGCCTGGCTGCTCGGACGCGGCTGCGGATGCCGGGGGTCGCGGCTGGTGCCGACCGCGGCCAATGGCACCGCCGCTTTCGCACAGTACCGGCCCGGCGAAGCTGGAGGCCCGCACCGCGCGTGGGCGCTGGCCGTGCTCGAGCTCCGGGACGGCTGCATTGCGGGCTGGACGTCCTTCCTCGACGTCCAGACGCTGTTCCCCCTCTTCGGCCTTCCGTTGACGCTGCGCTGAATCGGCCGTCCCGCCGCTTGTCACAGCTGGAGGCGGCGCGGCCGATGATTTTCCGGCCCCGCGGGGGTCTATGCCTTCAGACACACCCTGAAGGAGGGACTCCCGTGACCAACCCGCGCAAGCTGTTCGTCAACCTGCCCGTTCGTGACCTGCAGAAGACCAGGGACTTCTTCTCGGCGCTGGGCTTCAGCTACAACCCGCAGTAGACGCGCAGCTTCTACGACGTGGACGGCCACCACTGGGAGGTGGTCTGGATGGACCCGAAGGGCATCCAGTAGCCGAAATCGTTCGACAGCCACCGGAGGAGACGATCATGACAGCAGCCACGTCCGCGAACAGGGAGACCTTCGAGGTCTCGACGCCTGCGGCGCGAGTGATACGGATGACGCGCCTCTTCGGCGCGCCCCGGGGCCTGGTCTTCGAGGCGATGACCCGGCCCGAGCACGTGCGCCAGTGGTGGGGATGCCTGGGCGACGGCTATTCGGTCCCCGTGTGCGAGATCGACCTTCGGCCCGGCGGCGCCTGGCGCTTCGTCCACCGCCACCCGAAGGGCGAGTTCGCGTTCTACGGCGTGTATCGCGAGATCGCCGCGCCCGAGCGGCTCGTCTACACCGAGACGTTCGACCAGTTCCCGGATACCGAACTGGTGGTCACCGCCGCATTCGCTGAGGAGGGGCGCGGAACGCGCCTGACGGTCACGGTGCTCTGCCCCACGGAGCAGGTGCGCGATGCCGTGATCCAATCCGGCATGGCCGGGGGCGCGGCGATCAGCTACGACCGCCTCGAGGACCTGGTCGCCCGTCTCGCGCCGGGGCCATAGGCGTCCCACGTCGGCGTGCGGGAGCGCCCTCACTCGATCGCAGCGCCGACGTCGAGCGCCCGGATGTCCCCCGTGAATGTCTCGCCGGACTCCGTATCGAACACCCCCAACTGCCGCTGTCCAGACGGGCCGCTGACGAGCATGAGAACGACACGGGTCGGGCGATTGTGTCCCGCACCGCTGACGAACCAGCGTGATTCAGCGCTCTATCGTGCCTCCACCCGCCACCAGAAGCCTGTCACGGGAGAGCGAGGGCCGGGTCTCGTGCTGTGCCCATCGACGTCGGGCCAACCTGACGAGCATGCGGTCCATCCATGCCGCGGTTTCCGCTGCAAACCGGCGCTCACCCGCGGGGAGCGCCTCGGTCTCGACCAGCGTCCGCAGCATCTCCCGCAGCGCCGGCCACGACGTGACGCCGACGCCAACGACGTTGGTGTCGCCACCGGCGTTGGCGCGGACCAGGCGGGAAACGAGAGACGCGCGGCGCAGTACGCGGCCGCGCCACCGGCCCGGATCGGCCTCGGGCGGGATCACGACGCCGACGTACGCGCGCCGCCGCCCCGCGTGCCATCCTGCGGCCTCGGCCAGATCGAGAAGCGAGCCCGCCGGGGTATCCATGAGCAGCGGCGAGGCCAGCTCCTCCAGCGAGGGCGTCGCGAGCGCCACGACACTGACCTCCGTCTCGATCAGGACATCCACGTCCACCGCGCCCCGCCGCCCGCGACGCAGGTTCGCGGCGGGCGGGTGGGGCAGTGGCGCCCAGCACGAGACGCGGACGGTCTGCGGTGCACCGATGCCGCCTTCCGGGACTCCCATGAGCGAGGCGACGAGCAGGCGCAGCCAGACCGGTGGCGCCACCTGCTCCAGAGTGCGGAAGAGATTCCACGCAAGCGCCTGCCGCGGGATGTCCCTGAGCATCGTCGCCATGGGCGGCTCGGGCCGCCGGAGCAGATCGGGGTGATAGGGATGCACGACGAAGGTATCGGGCTGGACCATCACCTACACCCCCTCGGCTGAAAGGGGCACAGCGGCCGACGCGCTCAGGTACGCCAGCGCCTCTGCCTCGGACCCGAATACGTCCTGGGCCTGTCGCCAGAGCTCGCGAGCCTGGGCATGCGGGCAGTCGTCTTCTCCGTCGCAGCCCGAGAAACCCAGTGCCTTGATCGTCCGCTCGTGGCGGACCATCTGGTCATGCCATCGGCTGAGATCGTGTGCGAGCGACAGCGCGTCGTTCGTGCCGACGCGGTTGGCGAGATGTCGATAGACGTGCAGCATCGTGACCCTCCGGGGATCCTGACAATCCAAAACGGGAAATGGAGAAGCGGCGACGGGAGAGCCCTCGGCCCTGCCCTTACGTGCGGGAGGCCGAGGCGTGCGCGAGGAAGATGCGACGCTGGGAGGCGTACAGCGAGCCCGTCGCGCGCGTGGCGGATGCCGAGAGTGGCTCGCGAACAGACATGATTAGATCAACTATAGCACCCGTGTCGCGCGCCGCCAAATCGCGGCCGGGCTTCGCAGGGGCAATCCTGCGCCCGACTCGCCGACTCCCGACTCCCGACCTGATCTATCTGATCTACCGCCCCGGCTTCAGCTTCCCCTGGTGGCAGGCCATGCAACCGATCTCGGGGTTCTTGACGCCGGCGAAGTGCTTGTTGATGGCGCCCACCATCCCGCGCATGCGGCGGCCCGCGGCCTTCATCGGGTTGTCGTCCGAGCCCCAGTTGTCCGGGTCGTGGCAGAACGAGCAGCCCACGCCAAGCGAGGCGGTGAACACGCCCATCTGAAGGGCCAGGGAGCTGTCGCCGTTGAAGGCCGCCTCGTAGCGCTTCGCGTCCCGCTCCCACTGCTCCTGCGTGATCTTGGGCGGGATGAGCCTTCCCTGATGGCACGTGTTGCAGGTGATGCCGCCGTAATTCTTGAGCGCACCCGCATTGAGGTCGTTCACCATGCGGGACATGCGATAGGCGAGGTCGAAGGTGGGCAGGTATGCCAGGCTCCACTGGTCCTCGATATGGCAGTGGCTGCACTCCACGCCAAGGGCTTTCGACCACTCCTGCATGCGCGCCTGCACGTCCTCCTGGGCGCGAAGGCTGGCGAGGGACACGGCGAGCAGGCAGAGCACGAACGGAACCACGGCGAACCGGCGCATGGATCACAGCGTATCGCAGCCGCACTGCCGGGCCAATCGCTGGCGCCGGCGGGCCCTCGGTGCCTCGCCGCAGCGCGGTCACGCCCGGGGCGGTATGCTGTGGCCACGCCCCCATGAACGATCCGGACGACCTCGATCGGCTCGTCGACGAGCTCAACGCCTCGGCTCGCGGGAAGGCTCACGCCCCGCCCAGGCTGGAGGAGTGGCTCCGGATCCTGCGCCAGCAGGGCGGCAGCGACCTGTACCTGGTGGCCGGCGTGCCGCCGTCGGTCCGCGTGCACGGCGTGATCCGCCGGCTCCACGAGCCCGTCCTCGACGGGGACGAGATCGAGGCGCAGGTGCTCCCGGCGATGCCCCCGCATGCCGCCTCGTCCTACCGGGCGCATGGTCATGCCGACGCGTCGCTCCGCAGCGGGCCGGGCGGGCGCTTCCGCATCAACCTCCATCGCGAGAGAGGGCGCGCGGCGGCCAGCATTCGCGCGCTGCCTCTTCGGCCGCCGAGACTCGACGAGCTCGGCCTGCCGCCCGCCATCGAGGCGCTGACCCGGCTCCCGCACGGGCTCGTCCTGGTGGGCGGCCCGACCGGGTCGGGCAAGACGACCACGGTCGCGGCCCTCGTGGACCTCATCAACCGGCGGGATGCCCGGCACATCGTGACCATCGAGGATCCCATCGAGTTCGAGCACGTCCACGATCGCTCGGTGGTCGAGCAGGTGGAGATCGGCATCGACGCGCCGGATTTTCCCACCGCGCTCCGCTCGGCGGTCCGGCAGTCGCCCGATGTCATCGTGATCGGCGAGATGCGGGATCCCGAGACCATGCGCATTGCCCTCGCGGCAGGAGAGACGGGGCATCTGGTCCTGTCCACGCTCCACACGAGCGACGTGACCTCCACGGTGTCGCGGGTGTCCGATGCCTTTCCGGCGGAGCGCCAGCCCACGATTCGTCAGGAGCTGTCGATGGCCCTGGCGGCCGTGATGACCCAGAACCTGCTCCCGAAGCCCGGGGGTGGGCGCATTCCCGCCGCGGAGCTGCTCATGGTGGGGTACGGCGCACGGCAGCACATCCGGAAGAACGCCCTGCAGCACCTGCACCAGGAGATCACGATCACGCGACGGAACGGGTCGTTCACCTTCGAGGAGTCCCTCGCGCAGCTGGTGCGCGGCGGGATGCTCGACGTCGAGGAGGCCCGGGCGCGGGCGATTCACCGCGACGAGCTGGAAGGCCTGCTGGCCTCCTTCCGCGAGGGATCGCCGGGAACCGGCGGCGGGCCGCGGTAGTAGGATCGGCACATGACGAGCACCTGGCGCGGGCGCCTGCTACCCGCCTCGGCAGCCGCGCTGGCCCTGGCGGTCGCCGGCAGTGCCGGCGAGTCCGGACGAGCCCAGACCCTCGCGCAGTTCGCAGGCACGCTGGACGAGCACCCTGCCATCCAGTACGAGACCCGTCCCACGACCGACGTGGTCAGCCGACTGAATGCCGCGCTCGCCTCAGGCCGCCAGACACTGGAGCGCGACGCACGCACCGGCTACCTTCTGCCGGTCCTGGGCGCGTTGAACGTCCCGGCCGAATCGCAGCTTCTCGTTTTCTCGAAGACGGGGCTCCAGCGCGAGCACACGGGCCCGCGGAATCCCCGCGCCCTCTACTTCAACGAGTCGGTCGTGGTGGGCTACATTCCCGGTGCGCCGGATCTGGAACTGGCCGCACACGATCCGCAGCAGGGCGTCGTGTTCTACACGCTGGAGCAGGGGACTGGCGCCGCACCCCGGTTCACGCGGCGAACGCACTGTCTCACGTGCCACGTGTCGGCCGTCACGATGGAGGTGCCGGGGTTCATTGTCCGCAGCAACATGGTCGGCGCAGACGGCAACGCGATGCCGGCGCTCGGGAGCCACGCGGTGAACCACCAGACGCCGCACACCCAGCGATGGGGCGGGTGGTTCGTGACCGGCCACGCGTCGATGCCTCCGTACGGGCCGCTCGGGCACCTCGGCAACACGACCGTCACGCCCCACCCGACGTCGGGGCCGGCCATCTTCTCGAACCACGTCCTCATCGAGTGGCTGAACCGGCCGGCGGAGACCGACAAGTACCTCGCGTCGGACAGCGATCTTGCCGCGCTGATGACGTTCGATCACCAGATGCACGCGCTCAACCTGCTCACGCGCCTCAACTGGGAGGCGCGCGTGGCGGCCGCCAGCGGCCGGATGTTCGCGACCGACACCGAGCTTGCCGCGCGCGTGGGCGAACTGGTCGACTACTTGCTCTTCGTCAACGAAGCCCCGCTGGCCTTCGAGGTGGAGCCGCGCCCGGGATTTGCGGAGGCCCTGGCGGCCCGGGCGCCGAAGGACCGCCGGGGCCGGTCGCTCGCACACCTCGATCTGACGACGCGGCTGCTGAAATACCCGCTCAGCTATCTGGTCTACAGCGAGGCCTTCGATGGCCTGCCGCCGGCGGTGAAGGAGTCCACGTACCGGCGGATCTTCGACATCCTGTCGGGCAAGGACCGCGATTCGAAGTACGCGCACCTGTCGCCCGACGATCGAACGGCCATTGCCGGGATCCTGCGCGACACCAGGAAGGATCTCCCCCGGGATCTCCGGTCACCCTCGCCAACGGCGGCTCGATGACGATGCGGCACGTGATGACGGCAGCAGCAGTGATGGCTGCCGCCTCCGCCGTCGCCCTGACCCAGGGGCCTGCGCTGCCACGCGTCGTGGTGCTCACCACCGGAGGGACGATCGCCAGCCGCGCCGGCGCGTCGATGCAGGATGGCGACAGCCTGGTGAGCGCGGTCCCGCAGCTGGCGGACCATGCCGTGATCCGCGTGGAGGAGGTCACGCGCGTGGGATCGTCCCAGATCACCCCTGCGCACTGGCTGATCCTGGCCAGGCGCATCAACACGCTGTTTCGTGACGATCGCGCCCTGCGCGGCATCGTGGTCACGCACGGCACAGACACGCTCGAGGACACCGCCTTCTTCCTGAACCTGGTGGTGCGAGATCGCCGGCCCGTGGTGATGACCGGGTCCATGCGCTCGTCCAACGAGATCTCCGCCGATGGCCCCGCCAACCTGCTGAACGCCGTGCGCGTGGCGGTCCACGAAGGCGCTGCCGGCAAGGGCGTGCTGGTGGCGCTCAACGAGCACATCGCCTCCGCGCGTGACGTCTGGAAGACCGACAACCGGCGGGTCGAGACCTTCCGGTCGCCGGAGCTCGGGTTCCTCGGCTTCGTGGACCCTGACGGCGTCGTGTTCTATCGGTCACCGCTGCGCCCGCACACCACGGACAGCGAGTTCGACGTCGCCGGGGTGGAGGGACTGCCCGAGGTCGCCATGCTGACGGACTACCCGGGCTTCGATGGCGCGTTGATGGATGGCGTCCTGGCGCTGAAGCCGGCGGGCGTCGTCGTGGCAGGCTTCGCCGGCGGTCGCCTGAGTGCCGGCGCGCGCACGGCCGTGGGCCGTGCCGTGTCCGCGGGCGTTCCCGTGGTCGTGGCCTCGCACGTCCCGGGCGGCCGCATCGTCGGCAATCCGGTGGCGAACCTGAGTGCCGTTCTCGCGCGCGATCTGTCCCCGAACAAGGCGCGCGTGCTGCTCATGCTGGCGCTCACGCGCACGCGCGAGCGCCAGGCGCTTCAGTCAGCCTTCGACAGGTACTGAACCGGGTCCACCCGCATCGCCCGCAGCGCGGGGGGCACGCAAGCCGCGAGCGCCGCAGTGGCGAGGATGGCCGTCGCGGCGAGCGTGGCGCCGGCGTCTGCCGGCGACACCTCGTAGAGCACGCGTGAGAGCGCCCCCGCAGCCAGGCGCACGATCACCACTCCCGCCGCGAGCCCGGCCACGACCAGCACGGCGCTCTGGCCCATCACCATGCTTCCCACCCCGGCCGGACGGGCGCCCAGCGTCATGCGAATGGCCAACTCGCGCGTGCGGAGGGCGACGGCCCACGAGAACAGCCCGTAGATCCCGAGCGCGGCCAGCAGCGCCGCCAGCGCGCCGAAGAACAGCAGCAGGCCCATCAGGAGCCTCGGCTCGGCGCTTCGGGCCGCAAAGCGCTCTCCCCACGTCCTCGCGGCCGCCATCGGCACGTCGGGTGCCGCGGCCTTGAGGCCTTCGCGAATGGCCGCCAGCGCGGCGGCGGTCTCCCTCGCCCGGACCGCGATGAACACCTCCGAGAACGGGAACTGCCGGGTCGATGTGTAGAAGGCCGGCTCGGTGGCCTGTCCCAGCGGGACGTTGCGGATGTCCCTGACGATGCCGACCACCTCGAAGGGCAGCCCGCCCTCGTGGTGCTGCTGCCGGGCCGTCAGGTTCACGCCAAGGGGGCCGACGCCCGTGGTGGCCAGGCGGATGACGGCGCCGACGCCGCGGCCTTCGAGGTAACGCCGCGCGAACGACTCGTTGACCACGACCACGCCGGCCGAATCGGCATTGTCGAAGGCTGTGAACGAGCGCCCGGACACGAGCGAAGCACCCATCGCGTCGAAGTAGCCCTCGCTCACACTGTGCATCTGCGCCTGTGGAGCATCGTCCTCCCGCGCAGGCCATGGCTGGCCGTCCAGCACGAACGGCTGGCGCCAGCCAATCTCGAGCGGGAGGAAGTTGCTGGCGCCGGCGGCCTCCACGCCCGGCCGCTGGCGAATCGACTCGAGGATGCGTGCGTGGGTCTCGGCGACGGGCACCCATCGCTCGCGGACCGGCGTGCCCCTCGGCGCCTCTGGCAGGGTCAGCTGTACCGTGGTGATGAGCGTGTGGTCTGCCTGCACGCCCATCGGGGTGTCCATCATGTGCCGCACGGTGCGCACGAGCAGCGCCGAGCTCACCAGCAGCGCGCAGGCCAGCGCGACTTCGCCCATGACGAGAACCGAGTAGAGACGCCGTGCGCCTGTCGAGCTGCCACGCTCGCCCGACTTCAGGTTCACGGCGACCTGGTTCCTCAAGAGCAGGAGCGCCGGGACGAGCCCGAAGAACACCGTGGTCACCGCGACGACGAGCAACCCGAGGCCGAGGGCCCGCGGGTCCACACCAGCCTCGTCCAGTCGCGGAATCTGCACGGGCATCACGCGCACGATGAGAGGCAGGGTGACGGCGGCCGCGAACACGCCCAGCGCGGCCCCTGCGGCGGAGAGCACCAGGCTCTCGGCCATCAGCTGCTTGACCAGCTGCCGTGGTGATGCGCCAATGGCCACCCGGACCGCCATCTCGCGCTCGCGAGACAGCGCTCGCGTGAGCAGCAGCGACGCCACGTTCAGGACGGCGATCAGCAGCAACAGCCCCACGGCGCCGAACAGCACCATCAGCGCGGGGCGGTAGTAGCCAAGCTCCTCGTCAAGGAGCGGAACGAGTCTCGACCCCCAGCCCTTTCCCGGGCTGTTCCCCGAGTTGCCGAACTCGACCTCGAGCCGTGTCCACAGGGCATCGATGGCCGCCTGGGCCTGCTCGATGGTGGTGCCGTCCTTCAGCCGCGCGACCGCTTCCATGAAGTGCGCCTGCCGGCTGTGCTGGGTCATGTCCCACCGCAGCCGCTGCCAGACGTCCACGTCGTCCGGGTAATGGAACCTCGGCGGCATGACACCCACGACGGTATAGGCTTCCCCGTTGAAGAGCAGCGGACGCCCGAGGATGGTCGGGTCGGCGCCGTAGCGAGAACGCCAGAGGCGATCGCTGATGACGGCGATGAACTCGCCCCGGGCGAACAGCGGCCCGTTCGCGGGGAATCCTTCGCCGACCTGTGGCGCCACCCCAAGGACCTGGAAGAGGTTCCCGCTCACCTCGATGGTGTTCACGCGCACCGGATCCTTGCCGGGGTCGGTGAGGTTGATCCCGGGGCGCCACCAGGCGGCCGCGTCCTCGAACACCGGCAGCGCCCGCTGGTCCATGAAGTTCACCGGCGAGATGGGGTCGTGGCTGAGAGCCTGCGCCACATTGGTGTCCCAGATGGCGACCAGCCGATCCGGCGCCCGATAGGGCAGCGGCTTGAGGACCACCGAGTCGACGATGCTGAACACGGTCGTCGCGGCACCGGTTCCGAGTCCGAGCACGAGGACCGTGACCAGCGCGAAGGTGGGGTGCAGACGGAACTGCCGAAGCGCGGCGGTGAAGGCGGTCATGGCTGGCGGTTGGACGGGCGCGGGGGCCACAGGGTTGGCGTCGAGGGGGCGATCCCGTCGGGAGGGACGAGCCGTGGGGCGGGATCGATGCGTCGCTACAATAGCGGTGCATGCCCGCATCCCGCCGCACGACCGTCCTCGTCAAGGTCGCCGTCATCCTCGTCCTGCTGGCCGGCGTGGCGTACCTCTTCATGCGCTCCCTCGACGTGACAAGGGCCGAACCCTACACGGTGCGCGCGGAGCACCTGGGTTCGTGGGCACTCACACCAGATCCCGGCGCCGAAGGGGATCGCGCAGTGCTTGCGCTGGCGCCTCCGGCCGAGCTGCCACTCCGCCTGTTCCGCCAGGTCTTCTCGCGGGCGGGAGAGTCGTTGAGCACGCCGAACATGCCCGGCATTGCCCTCGTTCTGGCAAGCGAGCTCGCCGGCACCGCGTTGCCCGTTGACGGCCTGGTGGCCCTGGCGCGCGAGGCCGGGCTCGACCGCGCGCGCCTCAGCCCGCGCTGCATGGGCTACCGTCGCGAGTCGCAGCCGGGCTCGACGCGCCAGCTCTATTTCGTGCTCTTCGACATGCCCGAGTTCCTGGCATTCCGCCAGGCTCTGGCCGCGCGCGTGACCTCGCCGGCCGGCTCGCCGTTCACGCCGGAGGCGCTTTCTCCAGTGATGATGCTCGCTGCGGCGCCGGATTTCGCCCGCTGGATGCCCATCGTCGCGAATCCCGAGCGCGACTGCGTGGCGCCGGTGGTAGCGGAGTAGCGAGTCGATCGCGTCGGAAGGATTGGCGACGGGAGTGGAGAGCGCCGGGAATCGGGAACCGAACGCCGAGAACCCCAGAACCCGAGAACCCCAGAACCCGAGAACCCGAGAACCCCATATGCGCCTCCTCCTTCCCGTTCTCCTGTGCGCCTCCGCGAGCCTGTGGGCACAGGCGCCCAACCCCATGCCCCCGCCATGGGCGTTCACCGTGAACACGCCGCCTGCGCCCGGGACGCCGCCCGCCGTACCCGCGGCGCCGGACTCGACGCCACGGCGCGTGCCAGGGAGCGACCGGTCGTTCACCCCGGCCGAGACCCGCGATGCGTTCAACCCGCCGGATTGGCACCCGGAGGCGCATCCGCCCATGCCAGTGTCTGTGGCGCGTGGGCGCAAGCCGGAACTGCGCGCCTGCGGCTTCTGCCACTTGACGAACGGCCAGGGCCGTCCGGAGAACGCGTCGCTCGCGGGTCTGCCCGCGGCGTACATCGTTCAGCAGATGGCCGACTTCAGGAGCGGCGCCCGGAAGAGCAGCGAGCCGAGGATGGGGCCGCCCAACGCGATGATTGCCGACGCGAAGGCGGCGACGGATGAGGACATTCGCACGGCCGCGGAGTACTTCGCGTCGTTTCCGTTTCGCAGGTGGATCCGGGTCGTCGAGGCGCGGGAGGTCCCTCGGACGCGCATCGCGGGCTGGATGCACGTGCCGACGTCGGGCGCCGAACCGCTCGGGCAGCGGATCATCGAGATGCCGGACGACGTCTCTCGGACCGAGCTCAGGGACGGCGCGTCGGGATTCGTCGCCTACGTGCCCATCGGCAGCATTTCGGCGGGCGAGGCGCTGGTGACAACCGGCGGCGATCGCCGCACCGTGGCCTGCGGCGTGTGCCACGGCGCAGACCTGAAGGGCCTGGGCCCCGTGCCGCCGCTGGCAGGGCGATCACCGAGCTACACGGTGCGGCAGCTGTGGGACCTGAAGCACGGCTCGCGCAAGGGATCCTGGGCGGCGCTCATGAAGGCGGCGGTGGAGAAGCTCACCCTCGACGAGATGATTGCGATCGCGGCGTACACCGCGTCGCGGGAACCGTAGGCAGCCCATCGGGCTGCAGGCCTTCGGCAGGCGGCCCTTCGGGCCGTAGGCGGTTGACGCGCAACCGTGGGGATGCGCCGATGACCCAATCACCTCCCACGCTCGCGAAGCGAGCGCCCGCGCCACGAAGTGGCGCCTACCGCGCAGAGCACGGCCTACGGCGCGCGAACGACGAGGGTTCTCGTCGTCGTTTGCGAGCCGCATTTCTCGAACCAGTCGATGCCCTCGCTCACGAGGTCGAATTTCAGGGCGTAGCGGCCGGGCGCCTCGGGGGCGGGCACCTCGATCTCCACAAGCGCGGTGCCGCCGGGCGGGATGTCGCCGGGCAGCCACGCGCGCGCGTGATCGCGGTTGATGATCGTGCCGTCTGCGGCCACGAGCTGCGCGCCAAGTCGCACCAGCCGGCGGCCGTAGCTCGCCTGCGCGCGGAACGGGCGCGCCGAGAGGTTCTTCACCCGGGTCTTCACCTTCACGGGCTGCGCCGCCCTCGCGCGGAGCGGGAGGCCGGGAATGAGCGTGCGAACATCAATCCGGGCCCGAGGCGTGGTGCCCGGGATGGCGTTGCCCAGCCCGCTCATGTCCCACACCTCGTGGCGGATCCGCTCGTAGTCGGGCGTGCCCGGCGCGAAGCGGCGCGAGTACGAGTCCTCGGGGTGATCGGTGATCTCCCAGCAGAGGCGATCCACGCCCACCTCCGCGGCGATCTGCCGCGCGCGGTCCATCTCCTCGTCCGAGTCGTTCCAGTTGAAGAGGATGTAGCGCCAGTTCAGGTGCGGCACGTCGCGCCCGGCCTTGCGCTTCTCGTCGGCCATCGCGCGGAGGTTGGCGATCGCCTTGTCGAAATTGCCGCGCTGCCGGTACCTGACGTAGGTGTCCTGCGATGCGCCGTCGATGGAGAACGTCACCTCGTCGATGCCCGAGTGGACCAGGCGCCGCGCCTTCTCTTCGGTGAGTGCCAGGCCGTTCGTGCTCGAGTACAGGTAGATGTGCGGGCACTTGGCCTTGATGTATTCGCACATCTCGACGGCGCGTTTGTGCAGGAACGCCTCGCCGTAGTTGAAGAAGTCGATGCGCACGAGCGACGGCCCGGCCTCGTCCACCGCGCGGGTGAACACGTCCCAGTCGAGCATGCCCGCCTGCCGCGTGCGCGTGATGCCCGTTTCTGGCGCGCAGCACGACTGGAAGCACGAGATGTTGCACGCGGCCGTGCACTCGATGTAGAGGCGGCTGGGGAGCGGCCCCACGTTCACGTCGCGCTGCGGCACCGGGTCGTCGGGGCCGAGGGGGAGCTTCAGCGGGCAGTCGCCGCAGAACGAGGATCCCCCGCTGTTCAGGTCAACCCGAAGCTGCCGCGCTGTGGCCCCCTGCCAGATGTCACCCAGTGACGATGTGCGGAAATCCCCGAGCACGCGCTTCGCATACGGATCCGCGCAGCCGCAGACGATGCGGCCGTCGCAGAGCATCACGGCGATGGAATGCGGCCACGAACAGGTGTAGCGGCTCGCGAGATAGTTCTCTGACATGTGGCCCGATCGGCTACTTCTTCTGCAGCTTCTTCATGTAGCTCTCGAGCCGGTCGTTCTCGTACTTCACCTGGTTCAGGAACAGGCTCTCGGCCAGGTAGGAGCGCAGTTCCTCGTCCGACATCTGCGACACCAGGTGGTTGATCTCGCGGTTCATGTCCTCGTAGCTGCCGCCCTCGAGCACCTTCGCGGTGACCTCGTGGAAGAGCGCCTCGAGGATGGCGAGCAGGTCGCCGTCGAGGGGGATCTCGGCACCGGTGGTGGTCTTGATGCTGCGCATGGCTAGGCCCCGAAGCTCTGCACCGCGCTCGCTTCGTCCGGGTACATCTTCAGGAAGTTGTGCGCGCCCGTCATGGTGAGCATGGTCTCCACCCGCTTCTGCACGCCCGCCAGCCGCAGGACGCCGCCGGCGGCCGTGGTCTGGCGGTAGAGGTCCATCAGGCAGCCGATCGTGGCCGAGTCCACGTAGGTGACCTTCGACAGGTCGATGAGGACCTTCCGGTCCCCGGCGGCGAGCAGGCCGGACACGGCGCCGGAGAAGTCCTGCAGCAGCGGGTACATCATGCGGGTCTCGCCGATGCGGACAATGGCCACGTCTTGGGATCGGTCGGTCGTGAGGTTCATCCTCGTACCCCTTCGAGTTCGTCGCGCAGCCGCTGGATCTGGCGCGCCAGTTCGGTGCGGCCCCGATTGATGCGGGACTTCACGGTCCCCTCCGGCAGGTTCAGCCGGTCGGCGATCTCCTGGTAGGAGAGCTCCTGGATGTCGCGGAGCATCACCGCCGTGCGCAGCGTGGGCTGCAGTTCCGCCATCGCCCGCCTGAGCAGCTCGACCCGGCCGCGCTGCTCGAGCTCGGCGTACGCGCTCGGCGTCGAGGCGGCCGGCATCAGCTGGCCGGCGTCCACGTCGCGATCGATGGTCTCGCGCTCCTTGCGGACGCTGCGGTAGTGATCGATGCACAGGTTGCGCGACACGCTCACCAGCCACGTCTGGAAGTTCGCACGCCGGTCGAAGGTGTGCAGCGACTTGAAGATCTTCAGGAAGATGTCCTGCGTCAGGTCCTCGGCCTCGTCGTGCTTGCCGGTGAACTTGTAGGCGATGTTGAAGACCTTGCGCCGGTGCTGGCGGACGATCTCTTCCCACGCCTGCTGGTCGCCCGCGAGGCATCGCTGGATCAACGCGTCGATGGCGTCCGTGGTGACCGGTGAAGGATCTGGCATGAAACGCGGCTGCGGTGCCCCGGCAGGCGCGGCCAGAATACCACGAAACCCGTGCGTGACCCGGCAGCCCTTCGCGCTATGATCGCTGGCTGATGAGCGCCCATTCCGCTGCGCCGGCCGGCCCTGGCGCCCCCGCGACCGACGCCGAGACCCTGGAGCAGATCGCCGCCGCGGCGGGCACCCCCGCCTACGTCTACCGTGCCGACGCCATCCGCGCCGCATACCGGCAGCTGGACGGCGCCTTCGGCGACACGCCCCACGCCATCCACTACGCGATGAAGGCGAACTCGGCGCTGGCCATCGTCCGCCTGGTGCGCGGCCTCGGGAGCGGCGCCGATGCCAACTCGATGGGCGAGGTGGAGGTCGCCCTCCGATGCGGCTTCGCGCCGGGCGACATCGTGTTCACCGGTGTCGGGAAGCGCCGCGACGAGCTCGAGCGCGCGGTCGCGCTCGACCTGCTGGCCATCAACGTCGAGTCGCCGGGCGAACTGGATCGGCTCGCGCGCATCGCGGCCGACCGCGGCGCGGTGGCGCGCGTGGCCCTGCGAGTCAACCCGGACATCGACGCGCAGAGCCACCCGCACATCTCCACCGGCCTCAAGTCGAACAAGTTCGGCGTGCCCATCGACGCGGCCCCGACCCTGTTCCGCGACGTGGCCGCGCGGCCGTCGCTCAGGGCCGTCGGCATCCACGTCCATATCGGCTCACAGATCACGTCGCTCGACCCGCTCGAGCGGGCGGCGGATGCCGTCGTCGAGCTGGCGCGCGAGCTCGGCGACGCGGGGATCGGCATCGAGCACCTCGATTTCGGCGGCGGCCTCGGCATCGCGTACGAGGGCGGCCCCGCGCCGGATCCCGTCGACTACGTCCACCGCATCGTCCGGGCGGGCCGCGGATCAGGCCTGAAGCTGGCCATCGAGCCGGGCCGCGTGCTCGTGGGCGCCGCCGGCGTGCTCCTCGCCCAGGTCGTCGACGTGAAGCAGTTCCCCGGCGCGCGCCGCTTCGTCGTGCTCGACGCGGGCATGACCGAGCTGATGCGGCCCGCCCTCTACAACGCGTTCCACCGCATCGAGCCCGTGCGCCCGCGCCCGGGCACGCCCATGCCAGTGGACATCGTCGGGCCCATCTGCGAGAGCACCGACACGTTCGCACGGGACCGGCTGATGCCGCCCGTGGAGGTTGGGGATCTGGTGGTCATCCGCGACACCGGCGCCTACAGCGCGGCGATGGGCTCGAACTACCTGCGACGGCCGCTCCCGCCGGAGGTGCTGATCGATGGCGCCGGCTGGCGCGTGACACGCCGCCGGCAGACGCTGGACGACATGCTGGCGCTCGAGGCGTGAGCGCGATTTCAGACCCCGATCCTGATCCCTTCCTCCTTGTCCCTGATCCCTGATCCCTGATCCCTGACATGAACGGTCACGTCATCGCCTACGAAGGCCTCGATCAGAGCGGTAAACAGACCCAGTCGGAGCGCCTCGCCGAGGTGCTCCGCGGCGAGGGGCGGCAGGTGGAGTTCCTGTCGTTTCCGGAGTACCCGACGG
>JBFWQE010000055.1:0-16365 GCA_050249615.1 Vicinamibacterales bacterium | reverse complement strand
CCGGGTGAATGCCGGCAGCACCAGCGGATCCGGCGCCGCGAACGTGCGGGCGCCATTGCTGCCGAGCCGCTCGGCCTGCCAGGCGATGCCGAGCGAGGCGCCCAGCCCAGTGAGGCGGCCGCGGGTCTGGGTGTAACGCGAGAGCAGGCTCCACGACCAGACCGGCGACTTCTCCGCGCGCGACCCGGGAATCGCCAGCGTGGATGCCGCGCTGGCCGGCCCGGCCCCGGTGTAGATGGCGTCCAGGTAGCTGACCGAGCCCTGCAACACGAGGCTCGGCAGGGGTGTCACGTCGCCGCTCAGCTCGACGCCCCGGCTGCGCCGCGTGCCCGCGGCGATGAAATAGCGGTTGCCGTTGGGATTGAAATCGCCCGCGCCCGACTGGACCAACGCATTGTCGATCTCGTTGTGGAACACCGCGAGCGCCCAGGAGGCCCGGCGCAGGGCGCCCTTGACGCCGGCTTCCGCGTTGATGCCGCGGGAGGCCCCAAAGGTCCCCGCGATGCCGCTGGCGTTCTCGGCAGACGGGTCCACCGGGTTGTAGCTGGTCGAGTAACTCGCGTACACCGACGTGTCGGCCGTGGGACGGACAACGACAGCGGCATTCGGCATCAGGCCGCTCGTCCGCCTGGGTGCGGTCGCGGCCAGCCGGTCGGCGCCGTAGCCCATGCCCAGGGTGAACACCATGCGGCCATCAGCGACCGTGGTCTGGTTCTGGACGAAGCTGGTCCAGTAGCTCGCGTCGGTCCACGGCCCGAACGCAATGGCGGGATAGTTCGGCACGAGCGGCGCAGCCGCCACGCCGGTGTAGATGTTGATGGGCGACTGCGCGGCAGGGACGGGCCCCTGGGCGGACGTCTGGCGCGTGCTGGTGGCCCGACCGGTGATGCCCGCCTGCACCAGAGACTGCCAGCGGCCGCCCGTCTTGAACTCGTAGACGCTGCTGGCGTCGTAATTGTGATTCCGCCGTTCGGCGTTGCTGCGCGCATGGGTCCGCAGCAGGACGTTGGACGAGACCAGCAGCGCGTTGTTCACCGTCGGCGTGAACTGATCGATCGCGGTGTCGTTGCCGACGAAGCGGTAGGCGGCGGAGTACCGCAGGCGATCGGTCACGGCGCCCCGCAGCTCCGCGCCTCCCTGGAGCACTTCGTCCACGCCGCCGCCCGACGAGAAGTTCACGGCGAGCGGCGAGAGATCGGCCGTGTTGATGGGCCCGCTCACGCCGTCGTTGGTGGACAGCGAGGTGGACGGCGACGCCACGAGGCCGCCGCCCTGCGGACGGTTGAAGCGGGTCCACATCACGATAGGCGTCAGCATGTGCCGCCCCGAGCGGTCGAGGGCCACGCGAACCGAGCCCGATGCATAGCGGTTGCGATCCGTCACGCCGCCGGTGAAGTAGTCCAGGTTCTCGGCCGTGAACAGCGCGCGATACGTGACGCGACGCGTGCCGGGCACCGGTCCGGTCGAGTCGAAGTCGATACCGCCGGAGCCGCGGTCGCCGAAGCCGATGTCGCGGCCGGCATACGTGCTCGTCCGCAGGTCCACCGTGGTGACCGGTGCGGGCTGCGGCTTCTTCATGACGAGATTCACCATGCCGCCTGGCGATCCGGCGGACCCGTACAGAATGCCGGCGGGACCGCGCAGGAACACGACGTCCTCGACACCGAACATCGAGCCGCCGTACCGGCCGCCGGCGTTGAGTCCTACGAAGCCGTCCACACGGGTGTCGTTCGGGCCCATCCGGTAGCCCCGCGAGTAGAAGTGGTAGCTGCCCGTCCGATACGAGTTGACGGACATGCCGGGCACGTAGAGCAGCGCGTCGCTCACGGACCGGAAGTTCTGCTCCTTGATGCGCTCGGCGCTGAACACCGTCAGGCTCCGCGCGGTCTCGAGCAGCGCGGTCGGCAGCTTGAGGGCGGTGTCATCGACCCTCGTGGCGGCGCCCTCGACCGTGATGCGCTCGGTGAACGCCGCGGGCTGGAGGCCCACCGCGAGCCGCGAGTCGCCCGTCGCCGCGACGGTCACCTCGCTCTGGATGGCGCCGAACCCCTCGCGCACGACGGTGACGACGTAGCGCGCCCCGGCCAGGTCGATGGCACGGTAGACACCTTCATCGGCAACCCAGACGAGGTCGACGGGTGCGAGGCCGTCGGCCTGGACGATGACCGTGGCGCCGGGGACGGCTGCGCCGGTCGGGTCGGTGACCTCGACGGTCAATCGGCCGGCGGGTCGTGCACCCTGCGCGAAGGATGGTGCAGCCGCCGCGATCAGGGGAACGAGACCAAGGACGAGGAGGACGAGCGGCCGGAGCCGCTGGAAACCAGACAGGCAGATATGCTCGGACACGGACGGAAACCACGGACCTTTCTGACGCTGTAACCGAACGACGACACGAAGGCAGCCAGGAACCCGGCTCATGCGGGTGCCCGTGCCCAACTACGCAGCACGGGCACGGCCGGCTTCATCACGGGTTTGCCGACGGACGATCCAGGACCAGAACCGACGCCATGCCAGGGCGATTCCGGTCCACACCAGGACAACCCCGCCCGCCGAAACGACGCCGGCAATCGTCTGGCCCGTGAGGCCGTAGTACTCGCCGGTGTGCGCGAAGCGGAACCACGAGCGCAGGCGGCGACCCGGGCTCAGGTCGGCGAACGTCTCCCACTTCTCGACCGCGCCGCTCGCCTGGTTGACCGTGAGCGTGCCCCGCTTCTGCGGCTGGCCGCCATAGCCCTCGTCAATCGTGAACACGTAAGGCTGCCCGGGTGCCTGCGGCAGGCGGATGGTGATGGCGCGCCACTCCGCGACCTGCTGGTTCGCCGTAGCGAAACGCTGGTCCAGGCCCTCGAGAGAGATGGCGGGCGCGAGCCCGCCGCGACGGCCGCCTTCGACTCTCGCGGGGCCGCGCGCACCGGGACCGCCCGGCGCCCCGGGTCCTCCGCCGGGCCCACCTGCACGGGGCGACGCCTGCGGCGGCGCCTCCCCGGCGAGTCGATACACGAGGTTGCTGGCCCAGGGATACGAGATGGGCACGGCGCCGGCGACGACGATCGCGAGCGGCACCGCGGACCAGATGCCGATCACGTTGTGCCAGTTGAAGTCCCGTGCCTTCGACGCGAGGCCGCGGCGGAACCACAGCACGTTGCGGAACTGCGTGCGGGTCCACAGGCGGGGCACCCACAGGTAGATGCCGCTGACGACGATGAAGAGGAAGGCGAGGTTGGCGGCGCCGGTCACGGCCTTGCCAACGGGCCGGCTCGCCCCCTCGAGGGCCAGCCACCGGTGCCAGCTGGTCATCGTCCGGAAGAAGGATCGAAGCCTGGAGGGCGGTGGCCCGAGGACGGCGCCGGTGTAGGGATCGACCAGGGCCTGGCCGGCGCCTTCGAGGGCCACAGTGGCGGGTGCGACCGGGTCGGCGCGAAGCGTGAGCGTGGTCGGGACCGCCTCCGGCTTGGCCTCGCGGACCCGCGCCAGCAGCGTCTCCGGCGAGAGTCGTTCGGAACCAGCCGAAGGCGGCGCCGACCACGCCCGGCGGTCGGCCCACTCGAGCATCTGCTTCTCGTAGGTGAGCGCCACGCCGGTGATGGACATAATGAGCACCACGACCCCGGCGAGGACGCCGGTGAGCAGGTGGAGCCAGAACAGCACGGAGCGGAATCGGGTCATGGTCGGGACAAAGTTGAGACCGAATCTCAACTTGGATTCCAAGGCTAATCCCGACCAAAACAGTCGGTCAAGAACAAAATGAGAATTGATCTCAATTCGGATCTCGGTGAGTCGTTCGGGGCCTGGCAGATGGGACACGACGAGGCGCTGATGCCGGCCATCACCTCGGCCAACGTCGCGTGCGGCTTTCACGCCGGGGACCCCGGCGTCATGCGCGAGACCGTCCAGCTGGCTCGCGCTCACGGCGTCGCCGTGGGCGCGCATCCGGGTTTCCCGGACCTGGCAGGGTTCGGGCGCCGGGAGATGCGCTGCTCGCCGCGGGAAGTCGAGGACATGGTCGTCTACCAGGTTGGCGCCCTGGCGGCCGTCGCGGCGGCGCAGGGCGTGCGCCTGCAGCACGTGAAGGCGCATGGCGCGCTCTACAACATGGCGTGCCGGGACGAAGCCCTGGCCGAGGCCATCGCGCGAGCGACGGCGCTGGTGGATCCGGGGTTGGTCCTCCTGGGGCTTCCGGGTTCCGCGCTCCTGGCGGCGGGCACGCGGCACGGGCTCCGCGTGGCGGCGGAGGCCTTCGCCGACCGGGCCTACAACGCCGATGGCTCGCTCGTATCAAGGGCGCGCACGGGCAGCGTGATTCATGACGAAGCCCGGGTCGTCTCGCGGGCCGTGCGCATGGCGCGCGCCAGGGCGGTCACCGCCATCGACGGCACGGAGCTGGCCCTGCAGGCTGACACGCTGTGCGTCCACGGCGACACGCCCGGCGCGGCACAGCTGGCGATGGCCATCCGTCGTGCACTGGAGGCAGACGGCGTGGGCGTCGCACCCCTCGGAAGCGCCGAGGGCCGGACGAAACTGTAAGTTCCAGCACGATGCTGTCGGTTGGCCGCAGGCGACTCAGGCACGACGGCCCGGACAAGCTCGCCGAAAATGGCCTGTTTCCTCGAGAACCCGAAACGGCACGGACCTTGTTTATCTAGGGGGCGTCGCCAGTTTGTTATCTACGGCACTGTGCCGTAGATGCTGGGGGGAGCCAAGCTGGCGGCAATTCTCGTGGGGGAAGGGCAGTCCGTGGCATACACGGGCTGCCCTTTTCTCTTTCGCGCGCCCTCGACGCCGGACGGTCGGGCGCCTCGCGCCTCGCGTCTCGCTTCTCACTTCTCACTTCTCACTTCTCACTTCTCACTTCTAAACGCTGACGCCCTCAGGATACTGGAGCGCCAGGCGGAGCTCCTTCGCGAGTCCGTCCACGGTTCCCATGCGCTTCCAGGCCCCGTCGGTCTCGAACCGGAGCGAGCCGATGCGGCGGCCCCAGGGCGAGATCACGCGGCCGATGGCGCGCGAGTCGGCCCGGTCGGCGTGCTGCTGGTCGATCTTCTGGATGACGTCGGGCGCCACGCGGATGAAGGCCCGCAGCGCCGCGGCCGACTTGATGCTGTACTTGCGGCCGTTCCACGCCGGCTCGAAGATGTTGGCGATCTGCTTGAAGTAGTTCACGAAGAACCGCTTTGCGTCCTCGCGGAAGTCCTCGGCCTTGCGCGCGCCTCCGAGCGCCTCGGGATTCGCGAAGAGCCTCTTCAGCTCCTGGGCCAGCGGGGCCTGCGCCACCCGGCCCCTGCCCACGCCGAGCAGCTTGATGTCGCCGTGGAGCGGCGACTCCTCGCGGTCGTTCAACGCCCGCACCACGTCGTGCGCCGCGGCCAGGGCCTCGTCCCGGTACAGCTGCCGACCCGAGAGCGTCACCAGGTGCGACGCGTTCAGACGCGTGTGCTTGGCGTTGATGGTCACGAACATCTGGACGATGTGGTCCTCGGGGAGGCGGTCGAAGATGATGGCCGGCACCGTGAACGGCTCGTCGCCGAACCGATCGATATCCGCGTGCAGGGCCAGCAGCCGGTGCTGCCCGTCGATGGCGCGCAGGATGCCTTCGCGCTCCGGCACCTTGAGCCGCCCGATCGAGCCGCCGGGCTCCACCGCGTCGAACGCGAGCTTCTCGTCGGCGGAGATGATGACGGCGCCGGGAATCGACGGCAGGTCGCGCGCCTGCCGGCACTGCTCGTAGTACTGGACCAGCTCCTCGATCTTCTTCCGGATGATCTGGCGCTGGTAGGCCTTCTCGCTGGAGGCGATCCGGCGTTCGAGCAGGTCCCAGTTGATCTTCGACTGCTGCCCTTTCTTCCCGCCCCTGACACCGGCTGCCTGGTCGATGTAACTCAGCACTTCGAAACGGACCAGTTTGTCGATGTCACTGGCAGTGAGAGAGGCCTGATAGAATTGCACGCCGAACTGCTGCATCCGAATTGCGGCGACACTGATCATAGGGTTCCGCCCAAAGGGTTGGATTCTATCGTCCCGCGCCCACACGCTCAACGGTTATTGCCTGTTTAACCTATCTCGATGAGGTAGAAGGAGTTACCACAAATGCGTGGTCTTTCACATGGCAAGCGGGGCCTTTGGCTCGTCCTGGCAGTCGGACTGCTGGCCGTCTCGGCCGCGGCGCCCCACGCCGATCAGGCTCAACGCCAGAGGCCCGCGGCACCGGGAACGGCCCAGGTCGCAGACGACGAGGACTTCGCGGCCTTTGTCAAGAAGGCCACCACGAAACCCGAGTTCCTCTCGCCACTGGTGGATCACCTGCCCAGGCGCGCCGGGGTGCCCACCCCGAAGGACATCCTCGGCTATCACATCGGCACCGAGAAGAAGCTCACCTACACGGCCGACCAGTTCCGCTTCTTCCGCACGCTCGAGAAGGCCCTGCCCGGTCGCGTGAAGACGTTCACGATCGGCAAGACCGAAGAAGGGCGCGACATCGTCGTCGCCTTCGTCAGCTCGGAGGCCAACATCAAGAACCTCGAAGTCAACCGCCAGAACATGAAGCGTTTGGCGGATCCGCGCGGCCTCACCGAGGCGGAGGCGCAGAAGATCGTCGCCGCCACGAAACCGCACTACCACATCACCGCGGGCCTCCACAGCGGCGAGACCAACCCGCCCGAGAGCGTGATGGAACTCGGCTACCGCCTGGCCGTCAGCGAAGAGCCCTACATCCGGCAGATCCGCGACAACGTGATCGTCAGCATCACCCCGTCCACCGACGTGGACGGCCGGGACCGCTACGTGGACTGGTACTACGCCTACAAGATCGATGAACCGTACGAGGGCGGCGAGAACTACGGCGGCCCGCCCTACTGGGGCAAGTACGTCTTCCACGACAACAACCGCGACATCAACTACGGCGTCGATTCCCTGCGTGCGCACCTCGACTGGTACCTGAACTGGGTGCCGCCCATCTGGCACGACGTCCACGAGGCGCAGACGCTGCTCTACACGTTCAGCGGACAGCCGCCGCAGAACGCGAACCTCGATCCCATGCTCTATACCGAGCTCCCCTTCTTCGCCGCCTACGAGGTCAACCGCCTGACCAACTACGGCATGCCGGGGGTGTGGCACTTCGGGTTCGTGGACATGTGGTCACCCGGCTACCTGGGGTTCTCGGCGGCCAACCACAACGGCATGCTCCGGATGTACGAGGTGTTCAACCAGGGCGGCGCCAACACGAAGAAGGCCCGGCTGCAGGGGCCGCAGACCACACGCCAGTGGTACCGTCCCAACCCCGCGCCTGCCGGCGAGGTGGACTGGTCCATCCGTAACTCGATCAACTACGCGCAGACGGGCCTGCTCACCGCGCTCGAGCTCACCTCGAAGTTCCCCGGGATGGTGGTGGAGAACTTCTACAAGAAGTCGGCAAACGGGGTCGCCGCAGGCCAGAACAAGCCGCCGCACGGCTTCGTGATCCCGGCGGGCCAGCGCGATCAGACGCAGGTGGACCGCGTGGTCAACCTGCTCCGCCGACAGGGCATCGAGGTGCACAGAGCCGGTGCCTCGTTCACGGTGAAGGAGGGCACCTTCGCGGCGGGCTCCTACGTGGTGAAGCTGAACCAGCCCTATGGCCGGCTGGCCAAGACGCTCCTCGAGAAGCAGACCTACCCCGATCCGCAGCTGAACACCTACGACGACAGCGCGTGGGCCATGCCGCTGGCGAACAACATCGAGGTGAAGACGATCGAGGACAAGGCGATCCTCGACACGAGCGCCACGCTGCTCACCTCGGACGCGGTGACGGCCGGCTCGGTGGCGGGGGCGCAGGGATCGGTCCTGGCCGTCCGCCACAACGGGGCCCTCAACCTCATCACGCTGCGCTACCGCCTGAAGGACGTGGCGGTGAAGAGCGCGAAGGCGGCGTTCAAGGCCGCTGACCAGGAGTTCCCCGCCGGGTCGTTCCTCGTGCCCGCGTCGGATCGCGCCCGCAGGGAAATCGAGTCGCTGGGGCTCGTCGCGGCCAGCCTGGCGTCGGCGCCCAAGGTGGAAACGGTCGACGTGGACCTCCCGCGCATCGCCCTCTACACCACGTGGGCGAACACCGAGAAGGTGGGCTGGGTGCGCCTGGCGTTCGACCGCTTCGAGATCCCCTTCGACCTCATCCACAAGGACCACGTCCAGGCCGGCGCCAACCTGCGCTCGAAGTACGACGTCATCGTCGTGCCGCACCAGACGCAGAACGGCAAGTCGGTGGTGTACGAGCAGCCGAAGCTCTCGCGTCCACTGCCCTACAAGAAGAACGACCGGTTCAAGTCGCTCGGCATGTACGCGGAGACCGACGACGTGCGTGGCGGCATGGGACTGGAAGGCGTAACCGAGTTCCAGAAGTTTCTCGATGCGGGCGGACTGGTCATGACCTTCGGCGTCGCCAGCTACTTCCCGGCCGAGTTCGGCCTGGCGCGCGGGGTGGACGCGCAGCGGCCCGCGCCGGGGTGGTACGCGCCTGGGCCGTACGTCCAGAGCGAGATCCTGCAGCCGTCGCACCCCCTCTTCTACGGCTACGACGGCCAGAAGACGCTCCCTGTGCGCTGGGCGGATGGCCCGCTGCTCCAGGCCGGTCCCCCGGCCGAGTTCGCGGCGTTCATGGGCTCGACACCGGATCGGCCGCAGGTGCTTGCGCGCTACCAGGGCGGTGAGGCCGGCGTGTTGGGCGGCCTGATGCGCGGTGCCGACCAGCTGCGGAACCGGCCGATGATCGTGGACGCTCCGTCGGGCAAGGGCCGCGTGCTGCTCTTCGCCAACAACCCGATCTACCGGTGGCAGACCTTCGGCGAGCACGCGCTCGTCTTCAACACGCTGCTCTTCTGGAACGATCTTCCGGCCGGGGCCTCGGGGGCGCCGGCCACCACGGCGCCGCGGCAGTAGTCGCGCGAGGCTGACCGCGCGCCAGGCGCGAGCTAGTCGGGTGCCAGGCGCGCATCAGCCGGGGCCATCGGCTGCTGCTGGAGGAACTCGCGCATCAGCGCAGCATTGCGGTCGTTGGCGCGGAACCAGATGTCGGCGAGCACGCCGACGACCGGGATCGCCCCGAGGACGACGTCAGTGAGCACGTTGGCCAGCATCTTCGAGACAATCGCGGCCGGCGGGCCGTAGCGGAGGCTCCGCGCCACCAGCGTGAGCGAGATGACGCCGGCGGCCACGTCTCCGGCGACGGGCACCAGGCCCATCACGGCATCGAAGCCCACCGGCCCGATCAGGGGAAGCCTGACCGCGCTGTCCATCAGCCGCGCGACACGGTCGACGTGGTGGCCGAAGCGCCGGTCCGCCTCTCCGAGGTCGATGCCCGTCGCCCGCGCGTAGGCGCCGAGCCGGGTCAGGGCATGCGCGGCAGTCGGACCCACGCGGCGGTCGATGGTCAAGGCCATCCGCTCGGCCGTCCTCACGAAGAGCCGCCGCGCCAGGAAGAAGCCGGCGACCGAGAGGACGGTCGCCACCACGAAGCCGGCAGCCGCCCACTGGAGCAGCGTCTCGACCATGCTCCCTGATTATGGGGTCAGGTGCGGCGCGTCGCGGTCAGCAACACCTCGGGATTCGCGATGGTCAGCTGGCTGGCCCGGGCGCCGCTCCGCGCGAACGCGATCTTCACGGAGGGAACGCCGGAGGGGAAGAACACGAGGCCGCCGGTGTGCATCAGGAGGCGGCGGGTGGCGCCGGGGCGCTCGATGCCAAGCTGATCGTTCCGGACATCGATGATGAAGCGGTCGCGCGGGCCGGGCCCGAAGCCGTACTCGCCGACGACCGCGTCGCGATCCGACGGCTCGAGCGGCTGAGTGGCCGGCCGTCGATCCGCGTCGCCCATCGTCTCGAGGAACTTGACGACGTCCGCCGCACCAGCGCCGCCCGCCCGGGCGTGTGCCAGGAGCGTGATGGCGTGCGGGCCGAGTGTCCGCTGGATGCCGGGGCTGGCTGCGACGAATGCCTTCACCACGTCGAGCTGTCCGAGCATCGCCGCCGAAAAGATGGTGGGGCGTGCGCCATGGGCGATGAGCAGCTCGGCAATCTCGCGTCGCCCGACGTGCGATGCTGCGCCCAGCGCGCTCTCCCAATCCCCGAACCCCCAGTCGATGGCCGCGTTCGCCAGGGCAGGGTGTCGCTCCACGAGATCACGCACCCGGTTGAGATCGAAATGGGAGACCGTGACCACTTCCTTCGCCAGGGCAGGGTCCTCGGCGGGGAACCAGTCCGGCCAGGCGGAACCTTCTTGCGTCCCCGTGCGCGCCAGCGCCGCCTCGCCCGTCGCGACCGACCCGCAGGTGATGAGCGTCACGCCCGAGAGAAACGACCGTCGATCAACGTTCATAGGGCCTCCGTGGCGCCATTCCGCCCCGGATGCCCGGGCCGTGTCCAGCGAGGGATTGGCCAACGGCGCCTCAGGGGCGAACGCCTTGTGCCAGCTGGGGTTAGCGTGTGAACCGAGGAGCGTTCGGATCGCGCTCGATCACGTGGCGCCTCACGGCCTCGGCCACGCGATCCGCGGCGATGTCCTCGATGTCGCCGAGGTCCGTCGGCGCGCGAGCCACCCGGGTGACCCAGAGATGCGTGTCGTCGTCGAGCCGGATGAGGTGGACGACCAGCCGCACACCGACGTCGTCGCGCTGCACCTGCCCGAAGACGAAATAGTCCGCGCCGGTTTCCCGCTGCACATCGTCCGGGCTGCGGTCGGCGCGTGGCGCACGCAGCGTGGGGGTATTGCCCACGACCCCTATCTGGCGCGGCCCCAGTGCGGTCAGGCGTTCGACCACGATGTCCGACGCCGTCGAGGCAAGGCGGTCGTACGCTGGTGAGCCCGTCTCGTTGTCGAAGACCGCGACAGCCAGGATGGGACGCGCCGGCGCCATGCGTGCCCACACGGTCCAGACCAGGGCCGATACCGCGAGCAGGGTGAGCGCCGCCGCGGGCCACCAGGCGCGTTTGCGCACGCGGACCGGGCGTTTCGCCCCCTGCGCTCCCTGGCTGGCGGGCAAGTCGGCGGGCGGAGTCGCGCTCGCCTCGGCGGCCGCCGCGGCCCCGGTCGAGCCGGCAGGTGGCAGCACCTGTACTGGGGTGATGCACCGATAGCCGCGCCGCGGCAACGTCTCGACGAAGCGCGGGTTCTCCGCCGAATCGCCCAGGGCCGCGCGCACCTGGCCGATGCAGTACGCCAGGCCGCGGTCGAAGTCCACATGGGTATCGGCGCCCCAAAGGTAGGCCCGTAACTCGTCGCGAGTGACGACTTCTGCCGGGCGAGAGAGGAGCAGCGCGAGCGCGCGCGCGGGCTGCGGCTCGATGCGGATCAGCCGTCCCTGCCGGCGAAGCTCACCCGCCGCGGCGTCGAACTCGAACAGGCCGAAGCGGTACACCACGGCGCGGTCTCCTCAGCTACTTGACGATCAGCAGGCGGTAGTTGGCGGGGTGCAGGAACTGGATGCCGTCCTCCATCAGGATGGCATCGTCCTCGATGGGAATGCGCAGCTTGGCGCCGCCCCATTCCGGGATGGGCGTGTAGGCGAAGTACTCGAAGGAGAAGATGTGCTGTGTCCGAAGCACGAACGTGCGCTGGAGCGGCTGCCAGGTGGTCATCGAGGGCCCGATGTCGTGGCCCGTGTTGCCGACGGGATGGAATCCGTACACGACGTCGGTCCTGTCGTCCTTGTTGGGCCGGTTGAACTCGATGACGCCGTAGCCCGCCGCCGCGAGCGCCGCGTCCATCTGCTTCATGGTTTCGTCGGCGCGAATGCCGGGCTTGATGGCCTTCTTCAACACGTCCCGGACGGCGATTGCCCTGTCGAAGGCGTTCTGGATGCTCTTCGGGGCGGTAGTCTCGCCGGGCTTCAGCACATAGGCCACGCGCTTGACGTCGGTGCCGAAGTTCATCAGCTGGACGCCCCAGTCGATCATCATCACGTCGCCGGGCTGGATGATGCGATCCGTCGAAGTGGCGACGATGCCGTTGGGACCCGTCACGTAGATAGACGGCATGTCGAACTCGGAGCCCAGCCCGCGCTCGAGCAGGCGGTCCTGCAGCCACCACGCGACTTCCTCGAGCGTGGTCTTCCCGGGCGCGATGACTTGGTTCGACAGCGCGCGCTCGGCCAGCTGGATCGCGATGCCGGCGGCCTCGCCGAAAGCGACGATCTCCGAGGCCACGCGCCTCGAGCGGAAGTCGGAAACGAGCTTCTCCGCGCTCACCAGCCGGCTGGCGTACGGCTCGCCGAGCGTCTTCTTCAGGTGCGCCAGCATGGTGGCCGAGAGGCCGTCCGCCGGGCCGATCTCGTCGGACATGTTCACGCCGATACGGGAAGGATCGCGCTCCTTCACCAGCTCGGCCAGCCGCGAGGCCGGCAGGATCTGGTCGTAGGCGCCCGACTGCTCGACCATGTACCCGGAAGGCCCGAGCGCGATGCGCTCGATGCGGTCATCGCCCCGGTCGGTGAACAGGTAGTAGCCGAGGCCCGAGATGTAGCCGCGCCCAAGGTCGTTCCAGAGCGGATCGTAGTGGTTCTCCTTCACGGCGACGATCCACATGTCGATCTTGTTGTCGCGCATCGCGCGCGGCAGCACCTGCTCGAACTTGTCGAGGCGGATCTGGCGCTGCATCTCCCAGCGGCGGCGTGCCTCCTGGGCCTGGGCAGGCAGGCTGGTGGCGAGGATCAGGGCGAGCGCGAGGGCCATGCGCGGCATGGGCCGCATTCTATCCCGCCAGCCGACGCCATCCGGAGCGGCTACTTCAACACCGGGGCGAGGATCTGCAACTTCGCGGGGAGGGTGCGGTGGGCCATCAGGTGGTTCTTCCAGAGAACGAGGACATACAACAGCACGACCAGCGCGGCGGTGGCCAGCATGGCCGCCTCCCACGACAGGGCGCGCTTCAGCGGCAGGGCGATGCCGCCATAGGCCATCTCGACATGAATCCAGTAGACGAAGAGCGACGACCGGCCCATGGCGACGAGCGGCGCCCACGTGAGGCCGATGAGCCAGGCCAGGGGAACGGCCGCGACGACAATGCCTAGCCGGATGAAGAAGAACGTGGGGGAGCTGCTCCAGAACGTGGAATTGGCGTAGATGGTCGGCAGGAACGAGGCTGCGTAGCCGCCCGCAATACCGGCCACGGCGGCCACGGCAAGTCCCGCGTGCAGGATGCGCTGCTGGGCGGAAGTCCGGGCCGCGTCGATGAGCTCGCCCGCCAGCGCGCCCGCCATGAGGAATCCGGCCCATGGGAACAGCGTGAAGGTGCTGCGATTCGGGTCGGGACGGATGTAGGCCTCGATCGGGTCCGGCAGCAGGGCCGGCCACGCGGCCTCGCGCACGATGGGCGTCAGCATGGTGAAGAGCGTGGTGGCCAGGGCGTAGGCCCAGACTCGCGCCGCGCGGCCCCCCGCGAGCCGCCAGATCCAGGCCGCGCCCACCATGGCGAGGCCCATCACGTTGAGAATGTCCACCTTCAGCAGGTTGACGAGCGGGCCCCAGCCGAGCAGTTGCGACTGCAGCCGGAAGAGGAACGCCAGGCCGAAGACCTGCCAGCCCCTGGCGTGCACCGAGCGCGCCGCCTCGGCCTCACCGACCTTTCGCGCGCGGCTCTCGGCTGCCATTGCCAGCGCCACGCCGGCCAGCAGGAGGAACAGCGGGGCCGCAAGGCCATTCACGAACACGGTTCGGAAGAACCGGTCGTCGTGCCGGTCGGCCTCCCGCGTCCAGGCGTCGGTGACGTGGGCCATCACCATGATGATGACGGCCACCCCGCGCAGCGCGTCGAGCCAGGCCTTGCGCTCGGTCAGGGCCGGACCTCGTAGGTCGTGGCAAACGGGATGTCCTGCCGCAGCGTCTGCCACACGGAGCAGTACTTGTCCCTCGACAGCTGCAGGGCCCGCTCGATGGCCGCGGCCGGGACGTCCCCCTCGACGACGAAGTGCAGATCGACCTTGACGAACCGGCGTGGCGGCTCGGCCGCGCGCTCGGCGGTGAGCGACGCCGACAGGCCCTTCAACGGGTGACGCCCCTTCTGGACGATGTCCACCACATCGATGGCCATGCAACCCGCAAGCGCGAGCGCCAGGGTCTCGACGGGGCTCGGGCCCGCCTTGCCGCTGCTGTCGATGACGAGGGCGGCCTGCCCGCTGCGGGCGTCGAACTGCAGGTCGCGGGTCCAGGTGAGCGATGCCGTCGTGATGGGTCCAGCCATGGATGGGCCTACACGTTACCGTCTGGAACCCGCGGCTTGCAACGCTCGTCCCATGGTGCTAAGGATTTAGCAATGACCATGCCGCCGGCAGCGCTGGCTTTTGTCGCCCTGGTCGCCGCGACCCTCTCCGCGTGGGGCAACGGTCCCAGCCTGGAAGCCATCGTTCGGGACATCACGGTCTTCGATGCACGGTCCGGCGAGTGGCGGACACACCAGGACATCCTCATCGAGGGCACACGCGTGCAGGCGGTTCGCCCACACGCGACCGCCTCCCCCGATGCCAAGTACGTGGTGGAGGGCTCGGGCAAGTTCGCCATCCCTGGCCTGTTCGAGCACCCGCCGACAGGCGCGGTGTTGACCGAGGTGGGGGGGAGCCTCCTGGCGCGCGGCGTCACCTCCATCTGGGCAGGCGGCTGGGGAAGGCCCGATGCCGAACGCTGGCAGCGCGGACTGGACCGCGGGGAGCACTACGGCCCGCGCCTGGTCGGAGTCGGGCAACCCGCACCGGGCAGGGGGCGCGGTGACGCCAACGTCCTCGCCACGCTGATTCGGCTCATCGAGGCCGAGGGACTCACCTCGGGTGCGGCCCTGCGGGAGGTCACCCTGCGAGAAGCCGAGCGGGCAGGTCGCGCGGCGGACCTCGGGTCGATAGACACCGGCAAGGTCGCCGACCTCCTCATTCTTTCCGGCAGTCCAGCGACGGACATCCGCAACGTGGCCGGGATCGATGCCGTGATCTTTCGCGGCGAGGTGCTGACACGGGCCCACCTGAACCTGCTGAGACAGGGGCGTCTCAAGCCGGGCGACGGACAGCTCCGGCGGGGACAGCGATGACGGCGCCAGAATCGCTCTCTCGCCGCGAGCGGCAGATCATGGACGTCCTCTACACACGCGGCTCGGCGACCGCCGCCGAAGTGCGAGAGGCGCTGCCCGACCCGCCCAGTTACTCCGCCGTGCGCGCGTTGCTCAGGATTCTCGAGGAGAAAGGGCACGTCCGTCACAACCAGGACGGCCCGCGGTACATCTACCTCCCGCAAGTGTCTCGCGAGCGCGCCCGCAGGTCGGCCCTGAAACGCCTGGTGTCCACCTTCTTCGAAGGGTCGGCGGCGCAGGCGGCAGCTGCGCTCATCGGGACCGAGCGGCTGTCGAAGGCCGAGCTGGAACGCCTGTCGTCGATCCTCGACAAGGCCCGACGGGAGGAGGGATGACGCTCGAACTCGCCCTGAGGACCGCGGCGCTGCTCGCCGGCGGATTCGTCGTGGCCGGTGCACTCCGCAACGCCTCCGCCGCGACGCGTCATGCGCTGTGGCGCTTGCTCTTCGTCGCCGTGCTGGCGCTCCCGCTGATCGCGCAGGTCTCGCCGCGCTGGGCGGTCCCGGATGGCGCCGTTTCCGAGCGTGGCCGAGTGCCCCTGCCGACAGCGGCGCTCGAGGCGCTCTCGTCCGCCGGGCGCAGTCTCCCGTTTGAGGTATCGCCCCTTGATCATCGCCAGGTACCCGCACCGGTGGCCGGCCCATCACCACTCCCTGTGTCGGCCACGGCGTTGGCCCTCGCCTGGTTCATAGGCGCGGCCGGCGTGAGCGGCTTCTACTTGCTGGGTTACCTGCGCCTCTGGCACCTGCGGCGTCGCTCGAGTCCGGCTCCCCTGGCCTGGTCCTCCGCGGCCCACCGGCTGGCGTCGAAAGTGGGCCTGACTTCGCCGCCGGATATACGCGCAACACCGCTCGTGCCCGGCCCGCTGGTGTGCGGCGTGTGGCGTGCGACGCTGCTCATCCCGACCGACGCCGCCGACTGGCCCCGCGAGCGGCGCGACGCCGTGCTCGTTCACGAGTTGTCCCACGTCCGTCGTCGCGATGTGCAGGCGCAGCTCATCGCCCAGGCGGTCTGCGCCCTGCACTGGTTCAACCCGTTGGCGTGGATGGCGGCCCGGCGCCTGCGCCGCGAGCGAGAGTTCGCCTGCGACGACGCGGTGCTGGCGGCGGGCGTGGCTCCGGCCTGGTACGCGAAGGAGCTGCTGGCGATGGCATCCGAAGCGCTGGACCGGCGCGCGCCGGTGTCGGCCCTGTCGATGGCCCATCCTTCGGAGATGGAGGGGCGGCTGCTGGCCATGCTCGGAGGCCGCCCGCGGCGAATGGGGTGGATGGCGCGCGCGGCCGTCCCGGTACTCG
>JBFWQE010000054.1:0-32873 GCA_050249615.1 Vicinamibacterales bacterium | reverse complement strand
TCCAGCAGATCGTAGTGGTCGCGCCAGTATGCGGCCACCGAGCGGTCGATGGCGCCGGTCCGCTTGTCGAAGAGCGGCTTGAAGTAGCCGTCGGGGCCGAGCGGGCCGAAGACGGCGGACCAGATGTCCAGCTGCTCGCCCGAGCGGCCCTTCGTGCCGTTGGCGAGCTCGAAGTGATTGCGCTGCTCCGAGGTGAGGCGCACGTGCCCGTTGATCTCGCGGGTGTTGATGATGGGGACGGTCCGCCAGTCGATCTTCCGCCAGAACGCGTTCTCGTCCGCGTAGACGTTGATGCCCTCGACGTCGGTGAACGTGACCGAGTCCGGGCAGTACGACCAGACGCCGCCGTAGAAGTCCGGATAGAGGATCTGGTGCGCGAGCGAGATCCAGCCGCCCGTGGAGCCGCCATCGGTGATGCGCGCCCACGGCTGGCCGATGGCCCGGAAGCGCCGCTCGACCTCGGGAATCAGCTCCTGGATGATGGCATCGCCGTACGGGCCGACGTTCACCGAGTTCACGCCGTAGCTGTCGTCGAAGTACGGGGTCGGGTGCTGCAGTGTCACGACGAGCATGCGCGGGAAGTCGTCGCGCATCCAGGCCTGGTGCAGCTCGCCGCCCTCCTGGAAGCCAAGCGGGGGCGCGAGCGAGAAGTGTCCCTGGCGGTAGAGCACGGGATACTGCACCGTGGACCGATCGTAGTCGCGCGGCAGCAGGACCGTGGCACCGAGGTAGATCGGGCGGCCCCAGAACTTCGTCAGCAGCGCGCTCTGGATCCTGATGCGCTTCACGAACGCGGTGTCCGCCGGCACCGTCACCGGCGGAATCACCTGGTCCGCGACGAGCCGGATGGGCTCGGTCGTCGCGTCGATGCGCACGCGCTGCGGCCGGCTGAAGAGATTGCCCGGCGAGATGTTCCAGTGCTGCCCTTCCCACTGGTCGTCGTGCATCCACACCGTGTGGCCGTCGGCGCGCCTGAACTCGGAGTAGACGTTCACGAACGCCTGGACGACGTAGTCACCGGGCGGCAGATCCTCGAGGCTGGCGACGGGCGTGCCGAGGTCGGTGGCGTCGATGATGGCGGCCTGCCCTGGCTTCAGGTTCTCGACGTCGCGGCCGAAGAACGGTGTCCCCGTGCGGCCGATCTGGAGGCGCGGCTCGCGCTCGTCCGTGCGCGACACCATGAAGTAGACGCGGCCGGTGAGCGGCTCGCTGCGCACCGAAGCCGGGACGGTGATTTCCACGCGCACGCCGCGGTCGGCGGGCTGGCCGGTGCCGCGCCGCTGCGCCTGCACGCCGAGCGAGGCCAGCGCGAGCACGACGAGGACGGCAATCGGAAGGCGGGTCGTCATGGGGGTATCCTCGCCGGCTGCCCGCACGCGGTCAACCCGTTGACCCGGCGGCCCGCGCCCGAACGTGGTGTGATCTCCGATCCGGCGGAAGGGCGAGCCCTCTGTGCGCGCTGCTCAGGAGACAGGCCGCGCGCGAGGCGGTGCCGCGCTACGACGCGTCCACCGGCGCCTTCCGGCTCGACGCGCGGATTGCCCTGACCTGGTCCGCCGGGATGTGCAGGAACTCCAGGAACGACTGGTGATCGTCTGGCGCCGAGCGCTCGAACTCCGCGTGCCAGCGGTGCATGTCCTCGTCGCTGAAGCCGGCCCTCCGCATGATCGTCACCCACGTGTCCTTGGTCATCGCCGTGTGCCTTCCCAACCGACGCGGCGCGCCGAGCAGGCGCAGGATGGCGCGCTGGTGGCCCCGCAGCCGTTCGATCTCGCGGTCGATGTCGACGATCCGGCGCTGCAGGATGGCCTGGGCGCTCCCGCCCGGCCGGTCGAGCAGCGTCCGGATGGCCGCCAGGCTCAGGCCGACCTTGCGGTAGAGGCCGATCTGCCGCAGGCGGCGCAGATCGGCCTCGCCGTAGGCCCGGTAGTTGCCCGCGGTCCGGGGCGGGCGCCGCAGCAGCCCGATCGACTCGTAGTAGAGCAGCGTGCTCCGCGAGAGCCCGCACTGCCGGCCCAGCATCGACACCGTCATCGCTCACCCCAGTCTCAACCTGTCGACCGTAGACGGGTCAACTGTGAGCCGGTCGTGCCCGGGCAATCAAGGGCGGGGGCCCTTGACCTGTCTACGGCTGACGGGTGCACCGTCGGTGGATGGGGTCGCCGACACCTGACCCCGCAAGGAGGATCGATGAGTACAGTGCAGTCGCAGGGCACGAGGGTCGTCAGGCGCTACCGCCAGACCATCGACGCGGTCCCGGCAGTGGTGTTCCCCCTGCTCTGTCCGGAACGCGAGACGGAGTGGCTCGACGGGTGGCGCTACCGGATGGTCCACTCCGCGTCCGGCCTGGCCGAGGACGGAGCCGTCTTCACGACACCGCAGGCGGGCGAGCCGGACACGGTGTGGATCGTCGTGCGTCACGACGCCGCGGCGCGCGCCGTGGCCTTCGCCCGCGTCACCCCGGGCCTGACGGCCAGCGTCTTGACCATCGCCGTGTCGCCGCACGGTCCCGCGCAGAGCCACGTCGACGTGGCCTACACGTACACGGCACTCACGCCCGCCGGCGAGCAGTGGATCGCGGCGTGGACCGACGAGGCGTTCCTGGCGATGATGACGTTCTGGGAACGGTCGATGAACCACTTCCTGAAGACGGGCGCTCGGCTGCCCGCGGGCCGCTAGGCCGGCGGCTCAGGCCGCGGCCAGTCGCGCGCGCAGTTCCCGGTCGATCGCGCCGAGAAACTCCTCCGTCGTCAGGTACGGGTGATCCGGCCGGATGAGGATGGCCAGGTCCTTCGTCATGCGGCCCGACTCCACCACGTCCACGCACACCTGCTCGAGCGTCTCCGCGAAACGGACCACGTCGGGCGTGTCGTCGAACCTGCCGCGGTACTGCAGGCCCCGCGTCCAGGCGTAGATGGACGCGATGGGGTTGGTCGAGGTCGGCTTGCCCTGCTGGTGCAACCGGTAGTGGCGGGTCACCGTGCCGTGCGCGGCCTCGGCCTCCACCGTCTTCCCGTCCGGCGACATCAGCACGGAGGTCATCAGGCCGAGCGACCCGTAGCCCTGCGCCACCGTGTCGGACTGCACGTCGCCGTCGTAGTTCTTGCACGCCCAGAGGTAGCCGCCATTCCACTTCAGGTTCGCGGCCACCATGTCGTCGATGAGCCGGTGCTCGTAGGTGAGCCCCTTCGCGTCGAACTGCGACTTGAACTCCTCGTCGAACACGCGCTGGAAGGTGTTCTTGAACGTGCCGTCGTACACCTTGAGGATGGTGTTCTTCGACGACAGGTACACCGGGTAGTTGCGGCCGAGCGCGTAGGTGAAGCACGCACGCGCGAAGCCCTCGATGGACGCGTCGAGGTTGAACATGCCCATCGCGACACCGGCGCCCCTGGTCTTGATGACCTCGCGGCTGATGGGCTCGCCGCCGCCCTCGGGCGTCCAGCTGATGGTGATGGTGCCGGCGCCCGGGAAGTGGAAGTCCTGCGCCCGGTACTGGTCGCCGAAGCCGTGACGGGCGACCACGACCGGCTTGTCCCAGTGCGGCACCAGGCGCGGCACGTTCCGGCAGACGATGGGCTCGCGGAAGATGGTGCCGTCGAGGATGTTGCGGATGGTCCCGTTCGGCGACTTCCACATCTGCTTCAGGCCGAACTCCTTGACGCGCGCCTCGTCCGGCGTGATGGTGGCGCACTTGACGGCCACGCCGTGCTGCCTGGTGGCATTGGCCGAGTCGATCGTGATCTGGTCGCTCGTGGCGTCGCGGGACTCGATGCCCAGGTCGAAGTACTTCAGGTCGATGTCGAGATACGGGAGGATGAGCTGTTCGCGGATCCTCTGCCAGATGATGCGCGTCATCTCGTCGCCGTCCATCTCGACAACGGGGTTCTTGACCTTGATCTTCGCCACTCGCATGCTCCTTCGGTGAGCCGGCGCCCCCGGCGCCGCCCCTCGCGGGCGGGCCGCACGGTCCGCGATCCTTCCGGCTGGAATAAACAGCGAATTATAGCGCGGGGGGTACAAACGAAAGGGCGGGACCCCGAATGCCGGGGCGCCGCCCTTCCCCCGCACGCACCCGCCGGGGGAGCCGGCGGGCCGACCGCCGCGATGCGGCAGCCGCCGTGCTGGATACCATCAGTTCAGCAAGAACGACGCCAGGCGCGGGCCGGACCGGTGTGTGCCTGATTTCCGCGGATCCATGGCCCTGCGCCGACCCTGCAGGTCGCGGCCGTCGAGACATCGGTCATCTCTGAGGCAGCCTTTCTCGCGAGCCGTGGACCTGCTATCCGCGGCGCGACGCGGGTGCGTCCCCCGGTGTGACCGGCGCGCCCTCGGACGGCCTCGACGGCGACGGGCAGGCCACCCGCCTCAACTCGCCGTCCTCCTCGATGTGGTCCCACACGTAGAGGTAGGTCGTGCGCCCCGGCAGCCGGGCACCCGGCAGGCAGTGCGCGGCCGGTCCCGGATCGAGGCCGTAGAGCACGCTCGCGTTGTAGTCGATGCCGTTCCGCGTGAGGTCCTGCGCGGACATCGATCGGTCGCTGCCGACGCGCCCCCCCACCAGGACCAGCGCGTTGCTGAGCCGCGCGGCCTTCGCATCGGCATAGACGTCCGACCGCTCGCGGATCACCTCGCGCTCGAGCGCGGCGTGCACGCCGAAGGACACCGGCATCACCGCCACACTGGCCGCGACGCCGCCAAAAACCAGGCGGTCGAGACGCGGCGCGGCGATCAGCGACACGCGCCGAAACACGTTCGCGGCGGCGAAGGGCACGAGGAACAGGAAGGCTTCGTAATGAAACCGCGGCCCGTACTGGTTGCCGCCGCGTTCCACGTAGAAGTACATCGTCACGGCCATCAGGACCAGGGTCCACTCGATCGCGCCCCGACGCGTCTCGCGCGGCGCCGCGCGCAGGTAGACCAGGTACACGGCGATCAGCGCGGGCGGGGTCCAGAGAACGTGCCGGGCGATGTGGCTCGCGAGGATGTCGGCGCCGCGAAGCAGGAAGCCGCCCCTGAACCAGAGCGACGCCGTGATCGGCGTGAGCGTGAGCCGCCACGGGCTGCCCGTGAGGGCCTCGTTGTACGCCAGCAGCGCCACGAGCCACGGCAGCCCGCCGAGCGCGAAGAGCAGCAGGGTCCGGGGACGTGACACGCCGGAACGCAGGAGCAGCAGCGCAATGGGCACCGCGCACACCGCGCCGGTGAAGTAGCGCGTGACCACGGCCCACCCCACCAGCAGGCCCACCGTCAGCGGTACCCAGGCGGGCGAACGATCGGGCCGCGCTGCCACGCACGCCGCAGCCAGGAGCAGGACTCCGCATGCCGTATGCGAGAAATACGAGGCGGCGTTGAACACGAAGAACGGCGTCATGCCGACCAGCAGTGCCGCGAGCGCACCCACTCGCGGGCTGTAAAGGCGCGTCCCGAGCCACCAGACCAGGCCAAGCGTGAGAGTGCCGAGCAGCGGGTTCACGAGCCATGCCGGCAGCCCCAGCGACAGGCCCAGGGCGAGCATCAGCGGCCACCCGAACGGAAAGCTTCCGTACGCCCGTCCGGGCTCCTGGACGATGTAGCTGAACTGGAAGAGTGCCGCAGGCGCCGGGGCCGGGTTCCACAGGCGTCCGGCCGCCATCGTCTCGGCTTGATAGAGGTAGACGTACTCGTCGCCCGAGTTCGGGAAACCGACCAGGACGAACCGGTTGACGCCGACGATGGCGAGCAGGACCGCCGGCGCACCGAGCGCCAGCACGGCCGACCGGTGAGCGTTCAGCCAATCGGCCAACGCCAGCGCGCCGGCGTACAGCCGATCGAGGGGTGCCGAGGACGCCGCGCCTGGTGTGGGATCGGCCATGGGTCGGTCGTAGCGAGGCGGACCGTTGGCCGATCCTACCTCAACCGCTGGCGCTCAGGGCTTGCGAGCCTCCATGGCAACGGCGCCCATGGCTTCGGCGTTCCCCATGAGCTCGCTCTCGCCGGGCTTGTACTGGTTCAACTGCAGGAAGAACGCGATGATATCGGCGTACTCCTGCGGTGGGAGGCTCCCCGGGTTGTCCTCGGGCATCGTCTGAACGGCGTCGAACAAGCCCTTCAGGGGCAGACCCGTCCACGCCGACGTGAACTCCGCCCCGGTGAACCGAGCCGTGTCGTGGCAGGCCGTGCAGGTCTTGTCGAAGATCTTCGCGCCCCGCTCGGCCTGCGCCGTCGTGTAGACACCGTCGTTCACCGATCGCGCGGGCTGCGCCGCGCCGGCCGCGCCGCCGACGGCCCACAGCAGGATTGCCCCGGCCCCCAATAGACCTGTCGCCTGTCGTGCAAATCGTCTCGTCATCTCAGCGTCACCTCGCTGGGGCCGGCCATGATACGTTTCTGGCTGGTTCCTTCCTCCATCGTATGCCGATCCCGTCCCGACCCGGCGCTCTCCGCCTGGTGACCGCCTTGACCGTGGTGCTCGCGCTCGACGCGTGCGCCACTGCCCCCCGAACCACCCCGGCAACGGCGCCCGCGCCGGGGACCGCCGTCCCGGAGAGCAGGCCGGCCACCGAACGAGAGCGCTGGCTGGAGATGTTCGCCCGCGGCTACTACCCTGGCCGCAGCGGCCAGATCTTCGTCGTGCCTCGCGAGGGTGACGTCATCACCGACCGCGACCCCTTGTACGGCTTCATGCACGGTTCGCCGTGGGACGCCGACGTGCACATCCCACTGCTGCTGCACGGCGCGCCGTTCGTCAAGCCGGGCCATTATCGCGAGCCCACGCGCCAACAGGACGTCGCGCCCACGCTCGGGGCGGCGATCGGAGCGCCTCACATGGCCTCCATGACGGGCCGCGTGCTGAGCGAGGCCATCGACACCTCGCGACGTCCGCGGGTCGTCGCACTGCTCGTCTTCGACGGCATGCGCGCCGACTACTTCGACACCTACGCCGAGGTGATGCCCACCCTCACGCGCCTGCGCCGCGAGGGCGCGTGGTTCTCGAACACGCGCATCGACTATCTGCCCACGCTCACCAGCGTCGGCCACGCGACGATCGGCACCGGCACCGACCCGCGCATCCACGGGCTGGCGGCCAATACGATCTTCAACCGGGTGACCCGGCGCCCGCAGCCGGCCTACGCCGGGCTGGACCCGCGCGAGCTGATGGCGCTGACGCTCGCGGACGTGTGGAACCTGACCACCGACGGCAAGGCCATCATCGTCGGCCAGGGGGGCGCCATCCGCGCGACGGCCGGCCTGGTGGGCCGCGGCTCCTGCCTGGTGAACGGCCGCAAGATCATCGCAGCCAGCTACAGCACGCGCGACGCGGGGTGGGAGACCAACGCCGAGTGCTACGCGATGCCCGACTACCTGAAGGCCATCAACGGCAAGGCGTTCTGGACGGAGGCGGGCGGCACGTGGATGGGCCACGACATCTCGGATCCGTCGAAGTTCCGCGCGTCGAGCCTGTTCCAGCGCTTCGAGGGGCAGGCGCTGGTTGAGGTCGCCACGCGCGAGGCGTTCGGGGCGGACGACATCACCGACCTCCTGTTCGTGAACATGAAGGGCCCGGACTACGTGGGGCACGCCTACGGCCCCGACGCGCCCGAGATGCGCGAGGAGATGGCAGAGCTGGATCGCCAGGTCGCGCGGCTGCTCGAGGTCCTCGACCGCAAGGCCGGCCCGAACGGCCGGTTGCTCGCGATCACGGCGGATCACGGCATGCCGGCCGAGCCGGAGGCGGGGCGGCGGCACTACACGGAGGACATCGTGGCCCGCATCCACGACCGCTTCGACCCGGTCGAGAGGAAGCTGGTCACCTACTACGGCGACGCGGCCAACAGCCAGATCTTCATGGACGCCGACCGGCTCCGCGCCCTCGGCCTCACGTGGAAAGACATCACGACGATGCTCGAGGCCGAGCCGTACTTCCGGGCCGCCTTCAGCGAGGACGAACTCAGATACGGTTGGCACCGATGACGCAGATGGGCTGCAGATGATCAACACCGGCCGCAGATGGGCGCAGATGATCAACACCAGCCGCAGATGGGCCGCAGATGAGCAACACCGGCCACAGATGGGCCGCAGATGAGCAACACCGGCCGCAGATGGGCCGCAGATGAGCAACACCGGCCGCAGATGGGCGCAGATGAGCAGCACCGGCCGCAGATGGGCGCAGATGAGCAGCACCGGCCACAGATGGGCCGCAGATGAGCAACACTGGCCACAGATGGGCCGCAGATGAGCAACACCGGCCGCAGATGGGCCGCAGATAAGCAACAGCAGCCGCAGATGGGCCCCAGATAGGCAACACCGGCCGCAGGTGGACCGCAGATGCTCAAGACCGGCCGCGGATGGGCCGCAGGTGGGTCTCCGGGGGCGCCAATCGTGAGGGGGACTCACCATGGTGCCCGGAGCGGGGACCGCCCACAATCGGCGGCCAGACACACGCCCCGCGCTGCCTGAGCCGAACCCCTTATCAACGCCGACTGGAAATCTGACAGTTTCGCCGACCGAAAATCTGACAGGTCGGGAGGGGACGAGCCTCGGTTTGTCGACACCTCCTGCCGGGGCGCCGACGATTGGTCACCGGATCGGCGTCCTGGTGCCCGTGGAGGGTCTGCCAGAGCTCGGTGTGCTGACGCATTCGGTAGCTGTTGCCGGCGCCATGCTCTTCTTCCAGCTGATGACGCGCCGGTACGAGCACGCCTCAACGGTGCTGACCTCCAGCAAAGGCTTCGAGGAATGGGGCGAGATCTTCGGTTCGTACGCGTCGCAATTAGTGGGGACGGGGGGCGAGAAGCATCCGTGCCTCCCGTCCGAACATCGCGCCTCCCCTCGCTGCAGTTCTTCACCCGGCACAATTGTCAGATTTGCCACCGGCACTGACACCCCTCACCATCTGCTTCTGGCTGAGCCCCTCTACGTCATCTACGTCATCTGCGTTCATCTGCGTTCATCTGCGTTCCATCTGCGTCATCTGCGTTCATCTGCGCCATCTGCGTTCATCTGCGTTCATCTGCGTTCCATCTGCGTTCCATCTGCGTCTGCGACAACGTGTCGCATCGACATCACCGAACTGGGGTTCTACCCTGAGTTGTCCCCAGGAGGCAGTCCAATGTCCCGCGTTCCGGGCCGCCACGCGGCCGTGGCCGTCGTGTGCGTGCTCGTCCCCGCTCTTGCGCTTGCCCAGCCCACCACCGCGTCCATCGCGGGCACCATCACCTCGCACGACGGCGCCCGCCTGCCGATGGCGAGCATTGCGCTCACCCACCTGGAGTCGGGGCGCGTGGTGCGTGGCGCCAGTAACGAACTGGGCGCCTTCCTGTTCGACGGCCTCCTGGCCGGCGCGTACGACATCCACATCGACGCCCCGGGGTTCGAGCACCGCATCGTCTCCGCCGTCGTGGTGCCGGCCGGCGCCACTCATCGCGTCACCATCACGCTGGCGCCCGCGGCCGTGAGCGAGCACGTCACGGTGGCTGCCGCCATGCCGCGCGACAGCCTCGAAGCGACCGAGGTCCGCGAGAGCGCGGCGCGCGACGTGGGCGAGGCGCTGGCCGAGACCGCCGGCGTCTGGCGGCTCCGGAAGGGCGCCATCGCCAGCGACGTGGTGCTGCGCGGGCTGCAGAGCCGCGACCTGAACGTGCTCATCGACGGCCAGCGCGTGTACGGCGCCTGCCCGAATCGTATGGATCCCCCCGCGTTCCACGTGGACTTCTCCGAGGTCGAGCGGGTCGAAGTCGGCAAGGGGCCCTTCGACGTCCGCTACCAGGGCAGCATGGGCGGCCTGGTCAACATCGTCACGCGCAGGCCCGCGGATGGGTGGCACGCGTCGCCGTCGCTGTCGGTTGGCTCGTTCGGGTTCGTGAACCCATCGGGCACGGCCTCCTACGCGGGACCGGGCCTCGCCGTCCTGGGCGGCTACTCCTTCCGCCGGTCGGATCCGTACACCGACGGCCGTGGGAACCTGTTCACGGCGGTGGCGAACTACAAGCCCGCGGAGGTGGACTCGGAGGCGTTCAGGGCCTCGACGGCGTGGGGCCGTGCTGCCTGGCGGCTGTCCGGCGGCGGGCAGCTCGAGGCCAGCTACACGCGCCAGATGGCGGACCACATGCTCTACCCGTACCTCCAGATGGACGCGGTGTACGACAACGCGGACCGCGCCGCGCTGCGCTTCGAGCAGCCGCGGGCCGGGGCCCGCGTGTCGGCCATCCGGGCCGACGTGTACTGGTCGCGCGTGGATCACTGGATGACCGACGAGCTCCGCGTGTCGTCTTCCACGGCGCCGCGGGCCTACTCGATGGGCACCGACGCCGCGACGAACACGTTCGGCGCCCGCGCGGAGGCGCAGGTTGCCGGCGGAACCACGATGGGCGCGGAGGCGTTCCGCCGGAACTGGCAGACGACCACCCAGATGGCGGGCATGGCGTACGCCTCGCAGTACTCGATCCCCGACGTCAACATCGACACGATTGGCGTCTTCGCCGAGTACCAGCGACCGGTCGGGACGCGGGCGGCCATTGACGTCGGGGGACGACTGGACCACATCCGGTCCGCTGCCGACGCGCAGAAGGCCAGCCTGGCGCTCTTCACCGCCTATCACGGCACCACCGCGACGTCGCGGACCGACCTGCTGCCGGCGGGCCGGGCGAAGGCGACCTACCGCGCCACGCCGGCCGTGCAGCTGGCGGCGGGCGTGGGGCACAACGCCCGCGTCGCCGAAGGCAACGAGCGCTTCTTCGGCCTGCGGCGCATGGGCACCGACTGGGTGGGCAACCCCGGCCTCGAGCCCACGCGCAACACCGGCGTCGACGGCTCGGTCACGATCGACGGCCGCGGGCACTCGCTGTCGGTGAATGCCTTCGTCAACCGTGTCGACAACTACGTGGCGGTCTACATGGCGCGCCGCGTGGCCATGGTACCGGGCGTGATGAACACGACCGCGCGATCGTTCGCCAACGTGGACGCCCTGCTTCGCGGCTTCGAGGTGACCGGCTCCACGAGGCTCCACGCCAACGTCACCTTCTCCGGTGATGTCTCCTACACGCGCGGCACCTTCGACCAGGCGTCGCTTTCGGGCGCCACGGGGAACAACCTCGCCGAGATGCCGCCCCTCCGCGCGCAGGCGCGGGTACGCTTCGACAACGGGCGCGCGTTCGGCGAGCTGGGCGGGATCGGCAGCGCCGCGCAGCGGAAGGTGGACACCTCGCTCGGGGAGGCCGAGACGCCGTCCTATTTCGTGCTGAACCTGCACGCGGGCGTGCGCGCCGGAGCCTTTGCCGTGAGCGTGGGCGTGGCCAACCTGCTGGATCGGTACTACGTCGAGCACCTGTCCTATCAGCGGGATCCGTTCCGGTCAGGGATGCGGGTAGCCGAGCCCGGGCGCAATGCGTTCATGAACGCGACGTGGAGGTTCTGAACGCAGATGACGCAGATGGGGCAGAAGCCGCAGAAGCCGCAGATGGCGCAGAGGGCGCAGAGGGAGTGACCCGGCGGCGAATCGTCCCCGCCACACAGGCCACCGCAGTCCGCATAATCTGCAGGCCTGCGGATGCTCGACTGGACCGACCTCCTGCTTGGCGCACCTCACGTGTCCGTGGAGCGCTGGTTGCTTGCCAGCGACGATGCGGCGTTGCGCGGGACGGGTCTGGTCGGCGCCTATCGACGGGTGCCGCTGCTGCTGCGCGAGAGCGTCGAACTCTGCTGCCTGCTCGTCTACGCCAGCGTGCCGCTGGGTGCGGTCGTGTTGATGCTCGGCAGCCGTGCCGAGGCAATCGAGGGCTACTGGGCCGCCGTCTTTGGCGCCGAGCTCGCGTGCGACGCCATGCTTCCGTGGGTACAGACGAGGCCGCCGCGCGCGATCGAGCGTGAAGAACCGGTGTGCCCGCTGGCCGACTCGGTCATCGGCGTGTTCGTCGGCATCGCCGCCTGGTGGCTGCTCGGCGCGTGAGTCGCGCTAGGCGACCGCGAGCAGCGTCAGCGACGGGTTCTCCCGCAGCGTGTACTGCATTTCCCACTCCGACTGGAACAGCAGGACGCGACGCTCGTCGCGATCCACCGTTTCCAGCACGCCCTGCGGCAGCCGCAGCGGCGCGCCGGTGTCGTTCTCGATCCACCGCGCGGCGATGTGCGGCAGCTTGTCCACCTGGCACGTCACGCCGTACTCGTTCTTCATCCGCGCCTCGACGATGTCGAATTGCAGGGCGCCGACGACGCCGAGGATGGGTTCGCGCTTGCCGAAAATCGGGAACACGACCTGCATGAGGCCTTCCTCCTCGAGCTGGCGGACGCCCTCGTCGAACTGCTTGAACTTGACGTCGCGGAGGCGCATGGCGCCGAAGAACTCCGCCGGAAAGTGCGGGATGCGGGGAAACCTCATGCGCGGGCCGGTGTACAGCGTGTCGCCGATGGCGAAGCGTCCCGGGTTCACCAACCCCACGACGTCGCCCGGGTAGGCACTCTCCACCGTCTCGCGATCGCGGCCGAAGAAGCGGCTGGGGCGCGACAGGCGGACCGGCGCATCGAGCCTCGCGTTGGTCACCAGCATGTCCTTGGCAAGCACCCCCGAGCACACCCGCACGAAGGCCACGCGGTCGCGGTGCCGCGGGTTCATGTTCGCCTGGATCTTGAAGATGAACCCGCTGAAGTCGGTGGACGCCGGGTCGATGAGGCCGATGTCGCTCTCGCGCGGCTGCGGCGGCGGCGCGAGGTCCACGAGCGCCGCGAGGAAGGTCTCGAGCCCGAAGTTCGAGAGTGCCGACCCGAAGAACACCGCGGTCTGCCGGCCCGCCAGGTAGGCCTCACGATCGAACCGCGTGCCCGCCGCCGAGAGCAGGTGCACGGCCTCCAGCAGCTCGCCGCGGCGCTCCTCGCCGATGAGATCGGCCAGGCGCGGATCGTCGGCGCTGGCCACGGCCACCGGCGCGCGGCGTGCCCCGCCCGTGCGCTCGTAGAAGAGCACCTCGTCCCGCTGCAGGTCGTACACCCCGCGGAAGCGATCACCCGTGCCGATGGGCCAGTTCATCGGCACCGCGGCCACGCCCAGCACGCGCTCGATCTCGTCCAGCAGCTCCAGCGGATCGCGCGCGGGCAGGTCCAGCTTGTTCACGAAGGTCAGCATCGGCAGGCGGCGCTGCCGCGCCACCTCGAACAGCTTCCGTGTCTGGCTCTCGATGCCCTTGGCCGCGTCGATCACCATGACCACGCTGTCCACGGCGAGGAGCGTCCGATACGTGTCCTCGCTGAAGTCGCGGTGGCCGGGCGTGTCGAGCAGCGTCACGCGATGGTCGAACAGGTCGAACTCGAGCGCCGCGGACGTGATGGAGATGCCGCGCTCGCGCTCGATCTCCATCCAGTCGGAGACGGCGTGGCGCTGCGCCTTCTTGCCGCGCACGGCGCCCGCCAGCTCGATGGCGCCCGCGTAGAGCAGCGTCTTCTCGGTGAGCGTGGTCTTGCCCGCGTCGGGGTGCGAGATGATGGCGAAGGTGCGGCGGCGGGCCACCTCGCGGGCGATGGCCTCGGACGTCTGTGCGGCGGCAGTCACGAACATACCAAGATAGCAGGTCCGGGCCCCCGAACGCAGAGCCGGGGCCGGGTGCTATAATGTTCCGTCCCCGTTACAACCCGCGCAGCACCCGGTCCGGGCCGCACGGCTCCGTGGCCGTGCTGTCCTTGTGTCAGGGAGTGTCCATGCGCTCGATGTGTCGCAGACGATTCGTGGCCACGCTGGCGGCCGCCATCCCCGTGATTGCGCGCCCGCAGGCGCTTCTTGCCGCCACCGACGGCACCCGTGCCCTGAAGTTCGTGCACACGCATACCGGCGAGAGGCTCACCGTCGAGTATGCCCAGGGGAACCGCTACCTCCCCGACGCGCTGGCCACCGTCAACCAGTTCCTGCGCGACTTCCGCACCGGCGACGTCCACCCGATCGACCAGGGCCTGCTCGACCTGCTGCACGGGCTCACGCGCCTCACCGAAACCAGCCGCCCCTTCCAGGTGATTTCCGGCTACCGCTCACCGAAGACCAATGCCATGCTGCGCAGCCGCAGTGAAGGTGTCGCCGGTCGCAGCCTGCACATGGTGGGACAGGCCATCGACATCCGCCTGGCGGATGTGCCGCTCCCGAAGCTGCGCGAGGCGGCGCTCGCCGCGGGCCGCGGCGGGGTGGGCTACTACCCGGCTTCGAATTTCGTGCACGTGGACACGGGTCGGGTCAGGCAGTGGTAGGGCTCGAGGTTCTCGGGTTCTCGGGTTCTCGGGTTCTCGGGTTCTCGGGTTCTCAGGTTCTCGGGTTCTCAGCGGGTCGCGAGCGCGCGGTCGAGGCGCGCGTCGTGACCGTAGATGTCGTCCGCGAAGCGCACCTCGCCACTTCCCGGCATCACCACCGCCGTCAGGTAGAAGAGCACCACCTGGACCGGACGGCTCAGCTTCACCTGCTCCGACCGGTCGCCGTTCATCGCCGCCAGGATCCGATCGCGCGTCCACTCGGGGTGATCGCGCAGCACCCACGCGGCCAGCTTCACCGGATCCTCCACGCGGATGCAGCCGTGACTGAAGTCACGCCGTGGGCGCCCGAAGAGCGACACGGCAGGCGTGCCGTGCATGTAAACGGCCTCGTCGTTCGGGAAGACGAACTTCACGAGCCCCAGCGAGTTCTTCGGTCCGGGGCGCTGGCGCACGCGGTAGCGGCCCTCCCGAAGGCCTGCCAGGCCCTCCTCGTCCGCCGCCACGCGCCGCGCGTCGTCGCTCTCGCCGGCGACGATCTCCATGTCGTTGCGCGCCAGGTACTGCGGATCGCGCGCGATCGCCGGAAGGATCTCGCCGCGCAGGATCGATCGCGGCACGTTCCAGTACGGCCGGAAGATGATGTGTCGCATCTCCTCCACGAACACCGGCGTCTGCGTGTTCAACGCCTTCCCCACGATCACGGCCATGTCGAACGCGGGCATGCCATCGGGCGGGACATCGCCCCAGCCCCACAGCCTGAACATCGGGATGTTGACGGCCAGGAAGCCGTCCTCGCGCAGGTGCGGCAGCCAGCGGAGGCGCTCCAGGGCCAGCTCCATCTGCCGGACCCGGTGGTCGAGCGGCACGTTCAGCGCGGCAACGGTCGAGCGGCCCAGCACGCCGTCGGGCTCGAGTCCGTGCCGCATCTGGAAGCGGGTGACGCCCTCCACGAGCATGCCGTCGTACGTGGCCATGTCCGCAGGAGCGGAGGCCTCGGGGGGCAGGTCACCCAGCAGGCGCAGGCGCTCGACGAGCGGCCCGACGGCGTCGAAGGGCGCCCCGGGCTTCACTGACATCCTGGGGACCGCCAGCGTCAAGGGGCGCGCGTCGGCCTCGGCGAGGCGCCGATACGTGGCCAGCGCGGCCACGAGCCCCCGATAGAGCGCCAGCGGCGGCCTGAGCTCCTCGGTTGCGCCGCCCAGCCGGTTCCCTGCCAGCGCCTCCCGGAGCATCGCCGCGAAGTCGTGATCGTCGACTGGCGCGTTCATGCGGAACCCCACTGCACGCGGATCGACACGCCCCATGTGCAGGTCGCGCCAGTAGCGCAGCAGGCCCAGGCTCAGGCCGGTGTCGAAGCGCGCGATGGTCGCGACGTCGGGCCCGCCTTCGCCGCCGAGCACGGCGGCCAGCCGCCCGAGATCGGTCGCGGTATAGTCGCCCGGATCGAGCCCCTCCGACGCCGCATCCGCGAGCCAGGCCAGCGCCTCGCGCGCGGCCTGGCTCGGCTGCCCTGTCGCGTCCACCCAGAGGAACGCGGGCTCCGCGATGCTGTACAACGACTCGAGCTGCCTTCGCTCGACCCCGGTCCGGATGCCCAGCGCCGCGTCCTCCTCACCCAGGACGGCGCGGAACGCCGCGACGCGCTCCTCCGCCGATACCTGGATCAGGGGCCGCTCCGCGTGCGGCCGCGCAGCGGTAGCGGAGGAGGAGGTCGACGCATCCGCGCAGGCCAGCAGCCCGCACGTCGAAAGGACGCTGATGAGTCGGCGAATACCCACGACCCCGATTGTAGACACAGATGCGGGGAGCCGCAGATGGACGCAGATAACGCAGATGGCGCAGATGGCGCAGATGGGGCGGAGGCGGCCGGCATGCGTCGGGTGGCGCGGCAAGGGCCTCGCCCACGTCCGCTCGCGCGTCAGGCACCAGTGGTGCGGTTGCAGTCCCATCACGCCGGACGGGTTAGCTATCGAGATCTCGTGGGCGTTATCCGTGCCATCTGCGCCATCTGCGTCATCTGCGTCCTGCGTCAGTAATTCCACTGCACCTGCACGCCAAGCCGGTTGATGCCCTTCGCCTCGGCGTACGGGAACGCGCTCGTCCGCGTGCGCGTGAAGGTCCGCGTGTAGACCATCGCCAGTTCGACCTCGGACCACTTCGCCATCTCGAGGCCGAGGTCCACCTCGTTCACCTTCAGGTGCGGTGCGTTGCGGGCGAACTTGCGGCCACCGTCGTAGTAGTTCCACCGTACGAACGGAAACACGGTGCCGAGGGCGGTGCCCGTCCGACGGTAGCTCGCCTGCACGTACCCGCCCTGGAGCGAGCGCACGTCGATCGTCCGGAGATCGTCGCTCAGCTCCGGACCGCGGCCGAAGTTCCACTCCGCCTCGACGCCGAACGGCTGCGGGTACCACACCGCCGACAGGCCGACCCGCTCGTCGGTGACGCCGTCGGCATCCCGACCGGGGGTGAGCGGGATGCCATCGATCGTGATCGCCTGGGTCGCCGGCACGAACCGGCCCCTGTAGGCCTGCACACCCAGCTCGACGTACTGGCCGCTCGCCAGCTTGAAGGGGTAGCTGCCCCGGACGATGACGTGTGGATCGCCGTTCAGGTCCGGGCGGTTCAGGCCCTGGCCGTTGTAGAGACCGATCGCGACCACGCCGTAGTCTCCCGACCCTTTCAGGCCCCGGCTCACCAGGTCGCGGAAATGCGTGCGGGCGTCGGGCGGCGCCCACATGAAGTACGCACCGTAGTCGCGCTCGCCCTCGACCGCGCTGTTGAGCGCCTCGGGCCGCTCGAATGCGGCGCGGTTCTGGCTGGACTGCATGTTCACCCACCCATACGGGACCTTCGACTGCCCGAGCCGCACGCGAAAGGCCTTGGCCTTGTCGAAGGCAATGTCCGCGTAGAGATCCCGCATCTGCAGCGAGAAGTCCGCCGCGCCCGTCGATCCGTTGAAGTCAGACTGGGCGTAGAGGTACAGGTGGTCGGTGACGTCGCCGCTGAACACGATGCGGCCGCGCCGGATGCCAAACGTCTCGTTCGCGCTCACCGACCGGTCGGCGGGCACCTCGACGGCGGGCCCGCTGTCGGACGCGCCCGCGGTGCTGAACCGGAATTGGGTGTAGCCTCGGAAGCCGATCCGCTCGTACCACTTGTTGGCCAGCGCCTTGCGCACGATCTCCGTGTCCTGCTTCGCCACCTGCGCCTCGAGCGCCTGCACGCGCGTGGCCAGCGCCTCGGTGGTCGCGGGCAGAACGGGGCTGGCCGCGGGCGCCTGGGGAGCGGGCGGCGTCTCGGCCGCCGCCACGGCTGGCGCCGGTGCCGCTTCCGGCTGCTCGGCCGCGAGCCGGAGCTCCTCGTACTCCTCCGCCGTGATGGAGCCGCGGTCACGGAGGATCCGCAGCAGCTTGAGCATCGCCTCGTTGCCCGCGTAGGCGCGGGCCGTCGGGGCAACGAACATCGCCGCGGCCAGGGCGGCAGTCACGACCAGTCGGGAACTGAGGTATCGAGTCACCCTCTCAGTGTCCCAGCTCGAGATTACGCGACCGTTACACCGATGTTTCAACGACGTTACGTTGTCGTCGCGACGAGGCCGGGGCACGCGGCCCAGACGACCGCAAGCAGGGGCCCGGCGCCCGGGCCCGGCGGAAGGGGCCGAAGTCGGCCGGCCAGGCGCGCAGAGGCGGCCATGGCCCCGCCCCGGGGACGGGCCGCCATGTGCAGGCGCAGCGTGGCCAGAGGTGCCTGGCGGCGATCACGTCGAAGGCGCCGCGCTCCCCCGCCGCCGACCGAGAGAGGAGCGCGACGTCGGTCAGGCTCCCGGCTTCTGCACCGGGCACGTCGAAATGCCCAGGAGGCTGTAGAGCGGGCAGCTGCCCACGACGCCCGTCAGAATCAGCACCACCCCGATATAGCCCCAGGCCCCGATTGTTCCGAACGCGGCCAGGCCGACCAGCGCCACCCCGAGGCCCACGCGCAGGACACGTTCCACCGGGTGCTCGTTCACGCTCAGAAAGCGGCTCATAATGTCCTCCCTTGCCGTCCTCTTCCATCTCCATGGAGTCAGCGGGCGTGAGAACGATTCTAGCCGGCGTTGTCCTGCTGGCCGTGCTGGCGGCCTGCCGCACCCGGGCGACCGATCCAGACCTCGTCGAGGAGGCGCGCGTGGCGATGGGCTCGGCCCTGCGCATCTCGGTCTGGACCACGGATCGGGAAGGTGCGGCGACGGCCATCGCGGCGGCCTTCACCGAGTTCGACCGGCTGGAATCGGCGCTGAGCGTGTGGAGGCCCGGCAGCGATGTCGAGCGCCTGAACGCGGGAGCGGGCGGTCCGGCCGTTGCGGTGGGGCCGGATACCCGGACCGTCCTGCGCGCGGCCCGGGACGCCAGCGCACTCACCGGCGGAAAGTTCGACATCACCTTCGGCGCGCTCTCCAACGTCTGGAAGTTCGATCACGATCAGGACAACCGCGTGCCGGCGCCCGAGGCCATTGCCGCACGACTGCCCTTCGTGGACTACGAGGCAGTCGAGATCGACGAAGCCCGCGGTACGGCGCGGATCGCCCGCGCGGGCGTGCGCGTGCACCTCGGCGGCATCGGGAAGGGGTACGCGATGGACCGGGCAGCCGCCCTGCTCCGCGATCGCGGGTTCCAGGATTTTCTCATCCAGGCTGGAGGCGACCTGTACGCCGCGGGACGCCGGGGCGATCGGGCGTGGCGCGTCGGGCTGGCCGACCCGCGCGGCGCGGCCAGCGAGAGCTTCGCCACTATCGAGCTGTCGGACGAGACCTTTTCAACCTCGGGCGACTACGAGCGGTTCTTCGAGCAAGACGGCGTACGCTACCACCACCTGCTGGATCCCGACACCGGCCAGCCGGCGCGCCTCTGCCGAAGCGTGACGATTCTCGCGAAGTCGGCGCTGCAGGCCGACTGGCTGTCCACCGGCGTCTTCATCCTCGGCCCGGAGGAGGGCCTGGCGCTCGTCGAGCGCTTGCCGGACGTCGAGGCGGTCATCGTGACCGCGGCTAACGAGGTGAAGGTGTCGAGCGGGCTCGGCCAGCGCCTCAGACTGGAGCGGGAGCCGACTCCGTGACGGGTGCGGCGGGTGCGAACAGGTGCGGCGGGTGCGAACAGGTGCGGCGGGTGCGAACGGGTGCGGCGGGTGCGAACGGGTGCGGGAGGCCGACGTGACTGGGTCAGTTCGCGCTCGTAGCCGAGCGCCGCACCTGTTCGCACCCGCCCGCACCTGTTCGCACCCGCCCGCACCTGTTCGCACCTACCCGCACCCGTGATCAGTGGCAGGTCCCCATCCCCCGGTCCAGCGCGTTCCCGTGCACGTCCAGGAACATCCACTCGAAGGAGTCGGGATCCAGTTTCAGGCGCAGCGCGCCGTGCGACTGGATGACGATTTCCGAGTTGATCGCCGAGCGCGATCGCGGATAGAGCGGGGCCCCACCGGTGCCCGCGATGAACAGGCGAACGCCGCGCGCCGGGTCGGGCCGCTGGGTGGCGTCCTGCGGCGCGAAGCGCTCGTACAGGTGGTCGTGCCCGGACACGACGATTTCGGCGCCGTTGTCGTGCAGCAGCCCCCACATATCCCGCAGCCACGGGTTGGCGCCGCTCGTGCCCGAACTGTCGAGGGGGTGGTGCACCGCCGCGAGCGTGCACCGGGCGGGCTCCTGCTGGAGCCGCTGCTGGACCCAGGCGTACTGCTCGGAGTGCCGGTTGATGGGCACCGACGAATTGAGCATGAGCACCTGCCACGAGCCCGCTCTGAAAGCGTAGTAGCCGCGCCGGCCGGGACCTGCCCTGTCGCCGAAGTAGGTGAAGTAGCCGTCGGCATCCGGACGCCCGTAGTCGTGGTTGCCGGGTGCGGGCCGGGCACGGGCGCCGAGGCGGCCAAAATCCGGATCGAAACAGCGGCGAAACTCGTCCAGCAGGCCATTCATATAGGCGAGGTCGCCGACGAGCAGGACGTCGCCGCTGAGACTGTCCAGGAGCCGCGCCACCTGGGGCATGGCCTGTGAGCCGCACCAGCCGGTATCGGCGATGGCGTTCAACCAGGCCGAGCCGCCCCCGCCCGCCGGCGGCGGCGCCGGGATCGATGGCGGCGGCGCGGTCGGTTGTTCGGTTGGGTCGCCGCCACCGTTAGGTACATCGTTGGCCGTCCCGCTCGTGGACTCGATGGTCGGGGCCTGTGTGGAGGCTGACGGGGCGGTCGGAGAGCCCCCGCACCACGTGGATGCCAGAGCACACCCGATCAGCAACGCCAGCCCAAGCTTCCGGGGGGAGTTGGGCTGCATTCGTTGGGATGAACCCTAGCGGTCGTGGGACGGGCGACCGATAGGAACTGTTAAGATCAAGTTTGCCTCATGCGCAGCTCAACCGCAAGATTGCTTTCTGGGCTGGCGATGGTTCTCCTCCTGGCGCCGGCTCAGCCGTCCGCCCAGGACGGCAAGCGAGACGGTCGCGCCTGGCAGTTGGCCCGCCCGCAGGTCACGACGGCGGGTTCTCACCCGCAGGAAGGGGAGGCGCCGCCGTCGCCGGCCGACGCGCTCTTCGACGGGCAGGTGCTCCAGCGCGTGGACCTCCTGGTGCACTCCGCGGACTGGGCGAAGCTGAAGGAGAACTTCCGCGAGAACGACTACTACCCCGCCGACCTCACCTGGAACGGCCAGACGATCCGGAACGCGGGCATCCGATCGCGCGGCACGGGCTCCCGCAGTGGCAACAAGCCCGGCCTGCGCGTGGACTTCAACCGCTACGCCGACCAGGAGTTCCTCGGCCTGAAGTCCCTCGTGCTGGACAACCTCACCCAGGACGCCTCGGGCATCCACGAGAGCGTCGCGATGGCGCTCTACCAGCGCCTCGGCATCCCGGCCCCGCGCGAGGCGCATGCCCGCCTCTACGTGAACAACGAATACGCCGGCCTCTACGTCATCGTCGAATCCGTGGACAAGGACCTGCTCGCGCGCGTCTTCGGCGAGATCGACGGCAACGTCCAGAACGACGGCTACCTCTACGAGTTCAACTGGGAAGACGAGTGGCACTTCGAGCACCTGGGCGAGGACCTGCGTCCCTACAAGGACCGCTTCGATCCGAAGACCCACGAGTCGGAGAGCGATGAGCAGCTCTATCGCCCCATCGAGGAGCTGATCCGGCTCGTGGACGAGACGCGCCAGGATCGCCTGCCCGAGGCCATCGGCGACCGCTTCGATCTGCCGGGGTTCATCCGCTACGTGGCGGCGCAGAACTTCGTCGGCGAGACCGACGGGTTCCTCGGCGCGTGGGGCGTGAACAACTTCTACCTCTACCGGCTGGAGGACCAGGCCAGGCACGTGCTGATCGCCTGGGATGCCGACAGCGCGTTCTGGGGCCCGACCTTCCCCACCAACGACGGCCACGACGCCAACATCCTGATGGCGAAGCTGATGCGGGTGCCGGAGTACGCGGCCATGTACCGCGCCGAACTGCAGCGGGTCGTGGACCTGGCCGCCGAGCCGGCGGGCGACACCACCTGGCTCGACGCGGAGATCCGCCGGCAGCTGGATCTCATCGACCAGGCGATGCGCGAGGACAGCGCGCGCCCCTACGGCGACAACCAGTACGACGGCGCCGCGGGCGAGATGCGCGCGTTCACCAGTGCGCGCCTCGCCTACGTGCGCTGCGAGCTCGAGCGCGGCCCCCGCAGCGGCTGCGAGTCGGTGCTGGAAGCGGCGGCCGGCGGCGTGAGAAGTGAGAAGTGAGAAGCTCGGCCAGTGTCAGCATTCCCGACCCCGACACTCCCGACTCCTGACTCTCAGCGCCCCACTTCCGTGAGCGGCAGCACCTTCTTCTTCGCCTGGTAGTCGAGAATCCGCCAGTGCGGGCACTTCTGCTGATCGGCGTAGAGCCGCTCGCAGTCGTCGCAGCGCACGCACTCGGTGACCAGGATCTTCGGCCCCTGGATGGCGCCCCACTCACACGTCTTCTGGCAGATGCGGCACGTGCTGCACTCGCTCCAGCGCTTGATCCGGAAGACCGTGAGGTTCGAGAGGACACCCAGGGCGGCGCCGAGGGGGCACAGGAAGCGGCAATAGAGGTTCCGGACGAAGGCGCTCGCCACGAGCAGCACGCCCAGCCCCACCCACATGGGCGTGGTGCCGACCAGCGTGAACATCCAGAACGGCTCGACGTACTGGTAGACGAGCAGGTCGTGCGTGGCCACGTAGTAGGCCAGCACGCCCGCGAGCACGCCGAACTTGATCCACGCCGCGCGCGCCTCGAGGGGCTTCGGCACCTCCATGCGCCACTTCGCCGGCAGGACGGCATCCATCAGTTGCGTGAGCGCGCCGAACGCGCAGACGCGCCCGCAGTAGAACCGCCCCCAAAGCACGGTGGACACGAGCGTGACGCCGGCGAAACCGTACCAGAGCAGCGACGAGCGGAAGACGGGGAAATCCCAATCCACCAGGCGAAACACGTCCGTGATGGAGACCAGGGTGCTCTTGGTGAACCCCATGTAGGCCACGGCCGCGACCAGCGTGGCGTATTTCAGCGGGACGCTCTTGCGCCGGAAGCTGACGAAGGCGAGGGCCAGGAACGCGGCGAGCAGCACCAGGTCGGGCACCTGCGGCTGCAGGACGTCCGCCAGGGTCTCGACCGGCTCCTCGTCGAAACCCCACGGGTCCACCTCGGGCTGGATCACGGCTTCACCGCAGCGGGGTCCAGGAACTGGCGGGCCATCGTCCGCGAGCTGTCACGGATGGCACGCACGGCGCTGCTCATCGTGATGGTGGCGCGCGACACGGCGTCGACGTCCTCGCCCAGGCGGAACGGCGCGCGCACGCTCTTGCCCTTGAACTGCGCCACGAACTCCGGCGGCTGGATGGAGAAGTATCCGTACGGCTCGGAATCGTAGTCGAGCACCACGCCGGTGATGATGCCCTTCAGGTCGAGGCCCACCAGGAAGTGGATGGCCGCGTGGTAACCCCGCTCGTTGGGCACGAGGTCCGTGGTCCAGAACGCGTAACCCAGGAGCGGCGCGTTGGGCGTGGTTTTCGGATCCGCGGCGTAGGCCTTGAAGTGCAGCGGCGTGCCCTGGAGCGGCGAGAAGGCCGCGGCCTGCGGGAACAGCTTCTTCAGGTGCGCGTCCGGCTTCGGATTGGTGAAGATGCGATCGGCGGCAAAGGCCACCGACAGCGTGGCCACGGCGAACACGGTGGCGAGCAACGTTCTCACGAGTGATCTCCGACGGCACCGGACGGGAGCTGCTCGAGCCGTACCCGCAGGTAGGCCACGCCCATCAGCAGCACCATCAACCTGCCCCCGCCCGTCATCCCGTTCATGCAGCGCACCCGGACCTCTTGGCCCGGCGCCGCGTCGATGTCGAGCGTGGTGCCAAACAGCGTGTTGTGAGCTTTTATCACATGGCGGCCCGGAGCGATATCCCGCGTGACAGTCCTGCCATACGCGAGGTTCTCCAGCCGCTCGCCGTCCAGCCACAGGCGGACGGGCCGATCCTGGACGTCGTCGGGATGGTCCCGGACGATCGTCACGCGGGCCGTGCTCACACGGAGGGCTCGCGCTCGAGCTGCACTCGCAGGTAGGTGACGTGCAGGAAGAGCATCAGGAACCAGCCTGCCGTGGGGAAACCGTTCGAGCAGCGGAGCCGCACGTGCTCCCCTGGACGGAGGTGCACGTCCAGGGTCTTGGTGAACATGGTGTTGAATGCTTTCACCTGGTACGGCCCCGGCGCCAGCTCCCGCGTGATGGACTCGCCGGACCGGATGCGGCACCACTCCTCGCCGTTCAGGAACACCTGGAGCTGGCGGTCGGGGAAGTCGTTGGGGTGCTGCCGCGTGAGCGTGATCTTCGCGCTCCGGACCGCCGTCGCCGGCTCTGCCGGCGGGACGGCGGGACCGTAGTACGCCCGGTGCAGGACGGAGAGATCGTTGACGTCGAACGGCTGATCGTCGACGAGCGGTGGAGCAGCGACCGGTGGTGCATCGGCCACGCCGATACGGCGCGACCCCCAGTGATGTGGCGCCATGGGGACAAACAAGAATAAACCGGGAACGGGGTACCGGGAACCGGGAACCGGTACAATTTCGGGGTGACCCGCAATCCTCTCGTGCTTCTCCCCCTCACGGCCGCGCTGGCGCTTGCCGCACCGGCCCCCCGGCCCGGACTTGCAGCCCAGCCGGCGTCCTTCGACGTGCTCATCCGCAACGGGCGGGTCGTAGACGGGACCGGCATGCCCGGCCACGTCGCGTCGGTGGGCATAAGGGCCGGCCGCATCGCGGAGGTCGGCCCGCTCGAAGGGGCCACGGCCGCCACGACCATCGACGCCGCCGGCCTGGTCGTGGCGCCGGGCTTCATCGACGTCCACACGCACGTGGACGAGATTGCCAGCCAGCCGGCCATCCCCCACTTCGTCCGCATGGGCGTCACCACCGTGGTCGCGGGAAATTGCGGCGGCTCGGCGGCCGACGTGGCAAAGGCGTTTGCCCAGATCGAGTCCGCGCGCCCCGCGCTCAACTACAGCACGCTCGTCGGCCACAACACGGTCCGCCGCGAGGTGATGGGCACCGCGAATCGCCAGGCCACGCCCGACGAGCTGAAGAAGATGGAGGCGCTCGTCGAGAAGGCGATGGCCGACGGCGCCGTGGGCTTCTCCACCGGCCTGCAGTACGTGCCGGGCACGTATGCCGAGACGGCCGAGATCGTCGCGCTGGCCCGCGTCGCCGCCCGCCACGGCGGTGTCTACGCCACGCACATGCGCAACGAGGGGACGACGCTCGAGGAGGCGGTGGCCGAGGCCATCGACATCGCGGAGCAGGCGCAGTGCCCGCTGGAGATCTCGCACCTGAAAGTGGATGCGCCCAGCCGCTGGGGCGCCAGCGCGAAGGCGCTCGAGATGATCGACCAGGCGCGCGCCCGCGGCCTGCGCGTCAACGCAGACCAGTACCTCTACGACGCGGCCAGCTCCAACCTCGGCATCCGCTTCCCCTCCTGGGCGCTCGAGGGCGGCCAGGAAAAGATCAACGAGCGCCTGGACGATGAGGCAACGTGGACGAGGATCCGGGCCGAGATGCGCGAGCTGATTCGCGAGCGCGGCCTCGAGGACTACGACTTCGCGCGCATCGCGGAATACCGCACGGACCGCTCGCTGAACGGGCTCACCATCCCCCAGGCGGCGCAGAAGGTGCTGGGTGCCGCCGACCTCGCCACGCAGCAGGAGCTGATGCGGCGCATGCTGCGCGCCGGCGGCGCGTCGATGGTCTACCACTTCATGTCGGACAACGACCTGAACCGCATCCTGCGCCACCCGATGGTGTCGGTGGCATCGGATTCAGGGCTGAACACCTTCGGCGAGGGCGTGCCCCACCCGCGCGGCTACGGCAATGCCGTGCGCGTGCTGGGCAAGTACGTGCGCGAGGACAAGGTGATTGCCCTCGAGGAGGCGGTGCGCAAGATGACCTCGCTGCCGGCGGACCAGTTCGGCTTCAAGGACCGCGGGCGGCTGGCAGCGGGGCTCGCGGCCGACATCGTGGTGTTCGACCCGGCCACTGTCGGTGACCGGGCCACGTACGCCGAGCCGCACCAGTACCCGACCGGCATCGTCCACGTCCTGGTCAACGGCGTGCCCGTGGTGCGCGACGGCCAGCAGACCGAGGCGCGGCCGGGGCAGGTGCTGCGGCACCAGCGGTAGTCAGCGGGAACACGACGCGCACGAAGAACACGATGGGAAGCACGAAGGAAACCGCAGTTCCGCGTCCTTCGTGTTCCCGTGACAGCCGATCACGCGCCAGGGGCGCGGTAGGTCCCGGTCATCTTCGCGGCGGCATCCATTTCCGCCGAGCTGATGAGCGGTGTCGTCTTCCCCGTGACGAGCCCCGACGCGTTGACCGCCATCACCGCGGCCAGACCGGCGGCCTGCGTGGGGAACTCGCAGATGACGACGACGTCGGCGTCGCCGTGGGCGAAGTAGAACGCTTCGATCGTGCCGCCAAGCGACTCGACGAGCGCCCGCGCGGCGGCCTCGCGCTTCGAGCCGCCCTCCTTCATGACGCCACGGACACCTTCCGCGTTGTAGCTGGCCTGGAGCAGGTACTTCGGCATGAGCACCTCCCGAGAATCGAGGACCGCCGTGACGACGGGTGGAGTCGGGCGGAGCAACCTTCACCCGGAGTCCGCGAGTATAGCTCGACGGTGCGTGCGGGGCGTGGGGATTGGGAGTCGGGGCCTGGGACCTGGGGCCCGGGATCCCCAGGACCCCAAGACCCCAAGACCCCAAGACCTCAAGACCTCGCGACCTCAGATCTCAGGGGTCTCAGGTGGAATCCGCCAGGGCACGAGCGCCCTGGCCTTGGCCAGTACCTGGGCGGCTGACCATCCGGCGGCGCGCAGGTCGCGGACACCCGTGTCGCCGTCGGACTTGCTCAGCTTCTCCGTCGCCGATTTCATCACCAGCGGATGGTGCGCGAAGCGCGGCGGCGTGTCCCGCCCGAGCAGGCGGGCCAGCCGGATCTGCCGCCCCGTTGAGGCGAGCAGATCCACCCCGCGAATCACGTCGGTGATCTGCTGCCCGCAATCGTCCGCGACCACGGCGAACTGATAGGTCCAGTTGCCCAGCCGGTCGCGAAGGAGCAGGTCCCCGCATTGCGCCGAAGGATCCTGCGCCTGTGGGCCGAGCAGGTGGTCATCGAACCGCTCTTCTCCCGGCGCCATCCGCACGCGCCAGCCGAGGCCCTCCTCCAGGCCCAGGCCGCGGCTTCGACAGGTGCCCGGGTATCGACGCTCACCACCCGGACCGGCTGGCACCTGCTGCAGGTCCGCCCTCGTGCACGAGCAGCCGTAGACCAGGCCCTGCTCCACCAGCCGCGCAAGCGCGGCGCGGTACACCTCCGCTCGGTCGCTCTGGCGGACCGGCTGACCATCCGGCTCGAATCCCAGCCACGCCAGATCCTCGAGAATGGCGCGCTCGTACTCTGGTCGGCTTCGTTGCCGGTCGTGATCCTCGATGCGCAGGAGCACTCGCCCACCCGCCTCCCGCGCGTAACCCCACACGTACAGCGCGTTGACGACGTGGCCCAGGTGGAGGAAACCGGTGGGGGCGGGGGCGAAGCGGGTCAGCACGGCTTGGGGGTCTCGGGTTCTCGGGTTCTGGGGTTCTCGGGTTCTGGGGTTCTCGGGTTCTCGGGTTCTCGGGTTCTGGGGTTCGGGTTCTGGGGTTCGGGGGTTCGGGGGTTCTGGGGTTCGGGGGTTCGGGGGTTCTGGGGTTCGGGGGTTCGGGGGCACACTGTAGCCGATACCGTCCGGGGCCCGGGTTCGGCCATCCGGCGGCCCGGGGCCGCCGGCCGGGGCTTGCGGCAGATCCGGCGCGGGACCGGCACCGTAAACTACGTCAGCGATGACCGCGGTCCGCCTGGCGTTCCTCGTCGTCTGCATGTTCGGCGCCTTTGCCTACGGCTCGGCGACCCTGATGACGCTGCGCCAGGCGTACCCGGTCTGGGGTCTCGGCGTTGGCCGCCCGGCGGGACGCACCCGGCTGGATGGCGTCAGCCTGACGATGTTCGTCGTCTGCACCATCTGGTTCGCGCTGAACGCAGCGGCCGAGTTCCGGCTCCTGGCCGTCGGCGGGCGCCCGTACGAGTCGTCCAACTGGCTGGACCTCGCGGTGTTCGTGCTCGCATTCGTCTTCCCGCCGCTCATCATGCACGTGGTCTATCGCGAGCACGTGCACGGACGCGAACCAGCGACCGGCTGTGCGGTGCCGAAGGTGGAGCCGGCCTGGTGGCGGTGGCCGATCTGGGTGATGTACGTCATCAGCCCGGCCGCGGGCCTCTTCCTCATCGGCGGGGCCTTCGATCTCTGGGCGCGGCCCGAGCCGTTCGGCCGGACGATCGGCGTCACCTTCGGCGTGCTGTTCTCGGCGACGAGCCTCTATTCGACGATCGTCATGCTCGGCCGGCGCGCGCACGAGCACTCGAGGCGCCAGCACCGGCTCGGCAACGCCATGCTGTCGCTCTTCTTCTTGCTGACGGTGGTCTTCGTCACCGCGGCCATCCTGGACGATCGCACGCTGCTCGTCGAGATCTTCCGGCGCATCTCGCGCTCCGCGCCGGTCCTGTTCCTCGCAGTGGCGATGTACTTCGAGAACCGGTTCGAGTTCTACGACCTGGTCATCAAGCGCGGCCTGATGCTGGTCACGATGATCGTCGCCCTCGGACTGGGCTTCGCCGTCGCGCAGCCGTTCGTCGAGGCGCTGCCGTCGGGCCCGCTCCGCCCGTGGCTCGCGGCGGCCGTCCTGGCGCCGCCGGCGATGCTGCTGCCATGGTTGTGGCGGACGATGTCGAGCGGGCTCGACCGCCTCTGGTTCGGACGCGAGTTCACTGCCGTGGACGCGGTCAAGCACCTGCTCGGCGCCATGCAGCCGGCGACCAGCGAGGCGACGCTGGTCACCGAGGCCGAGCGGAGGCTCGCGGAAATCTTCACCGCCCCCATCACCATCCATCTGGACGACACGCCCGCTCCGGACGGCCCGGTGGCCGAAGTCGAGGCCTCCACGCCATCCGGGGGCCGCGTGAGGTTTGCCGTGCGCGGCGGCCCCAACGCCCGCCGCCTGCTCAGCGAGGACCTGCTGATGCTGCGCTCGCTGGCCAGCGTCTTCGGGTTCATGCTCGAGACCATCCGGCTGCAGCACAAGCGCCAGGAGCAGGAACTGGTGGCGCAGGAACTGCGGCTCCAGACCAGCCGCTCCGAGCTCAAGGCGCTGCGCGCGCAGATCAACCCGCACTTCCTGTTCAACGCGCTCAACGCCATCGCGTCGCTCATCCACACCGATCCCGGCCGGGCGGACGAGGCCGTCGAGCAGCTCGCGGAAGTGTTCCGATACACGCTCCGCCGGTCCGATTCCGAGTGGGCGCCGCTCGACCAGGAACTGGCGTTCGCGCGCGCCTATCTCGACGTGGAGCGCGCCCGGTTCGGGCCGCGGCTGACGTGCGTGGTCGACGCGGCCATTGCCTCCCCGGCCCCGCCCGTGCCGTCGATGCTGCTGCAGACGCTCATCGAGAACGCCGTGAAGCACGGCGTGTCGCAGACGCGTGGGCCCGGGCGCATCGAGGTCGTGGTGCGCGCCGCGGGCGGCGAGATCCGGCTCGAGGTGCGCGACAACGGTCCGGGGCCCGGCCACGCGCGCTCGCTGCCGCCGGACGGCGAGGGATTCGGCCTGCGGAGCGTGCGCGAGCGGCTTGCGGGCCACTTTGGCGACCGGGCGGAGCTGGCGCTCATCCGGGACCACGAGGCCGGCGTCACCATCGCCAGGATCACGATGCCGATGGCGCGGGTGGCCGCATGATCCGCGCGATCGTCGTGGACGACGAGCCGCCGGCACGCGCCAGGCTGCGCCGCCTCCTCGAGGACGCGGGCGGCGTGAGCGTGGTGGGCGAGGCCGGCAGCGCCCTCGAGGTGTACGACCTCGTGCGCGAGCGGCGCCCCGACGTGCTGTTCCTCGACATCGAGATGCCGGAGGTGCGTGGCACGACGCTGGCCGCGTCCCTGCCCGAGCCGCGGCCGTTCATCGTCTTCGCGACGGCCTACGAGCGCTATGCGCTCGAGGCGTTCGCCTGCGATGCCATCGACTACCTGCTGAAACCCGTCAGCCGGCCGCGGCTCGCCGCCACGATCGAGCGCATTCGCGAACGCCTGTCGCGCCAGAGCTTCCTCGAGCGCGAGGTGGCGACGGCCTCGGCCCTGCAAGCCGACATGTGGCCGGGCGCGCTGCCGGCCATTCCGGGATTCGACTGCGCAGCGGCGTCCCTGCCGGCGCGGGGCGTGGGCGGCGACTTCTACGATGTCTTCGCGCTCGACGAGGGCCGATGGGGCGTGCTGCTCGGCGACGTCTCCGGCAAGGGCGTGGCGGCGGGGCTGGTGGCCACCGCCGTGCAGGGGCGCGTGCAGACGGCCGCGCGGCACGCGCGGCTCCAGCCGGCCCCCCTGGCGGGTGCGCTGAACGCCGATGTCTTCGCGTCGACGGAGGGCCAGCGCTATGCGACGCTCGTCTACGGCACGCTCGACGCGGGCTCGCGGACGCTGACGCTCGTCAACGCCGGCCATCCGGCGCCGCTCGTCTTCACTCCGGGGACATCCGGCGCGAGGCCGCTGGCGTCATCGGGCCCGGCCCTGGGCTTGATGGACACGGCACGCTTCGAGGCGCTGCACGCGATCCTGCCGCCCGAAAGCGTGTTCGTGGCATTCTCGGACGGTGTGATCGAGGCACTGGACACCGCCGACGCCGAATTCGGCGCAGAACGAGTGGAGGCCCTCGTGGCCGCGCACGCGTCCCGCACGGCCGCCGAACTCTGCGCGGCGCTCCTGGGTGCGGTCCGGCAGCATCGCGGGCCGCGCCAGCAGCAGGATGACGTGACGGTGCTCGTGGTGAAGTCGGAGACGTGATACCGGAGAGCGGGTTGCGATGATGCGGGTCCTTCTCGTGGACGATGAGCAGCCGGCACGCGAGCGGCTGAAGCAGCTGCTGGCGGCGCATGCCGACGTGGAGGTCGTGGGCGAGGCGGAGGATGGTGTGCAGGCGGCCGAGCGCATCGCGGAGCTCGCGCCGGACGTGGTGTTCCTCGACATCCAGATGCCCGGCGCCTCGGGGCTCGACGTGGCAGCCTCGCTTGGCCGTCCGCGCCCGGCCATCGTCTTCTGCACCGCCTTCGACCAGCACGCCGTGGACGCCTTCGAGCTGTCGGCCACCGACTACCTGCTGAAGCCGGTCAATCGCGCGCGCCTCGCCACGGCCCTGGACCGGGTGCGCCACTCGGCGCATCGAGACGCCAGCCGGGACGTGGACGGCAGCGCCGCACAAGAGGCCCTGGCCCCGATACGCTTCCTCGCGCGCCGCGGCGCGCGCTACAAGGTCGTGCCCCTGGCCGACGTCGTCGCCTTCACGTTCGATGAAGGTGTCACGCGCCTGGCGACTTCGACCGAGCAGCTGACCATGCAGCCCACGCTGGCCGCGCTGGCCCGCCGGCTGGATCCGAAGCGCTTCTGCCAGGTGTCTCGCACGGTCATCGTCCACCTCGACGCCGTGCGCGAGGCGCGTCCCTTTCCCGACGGGACCGGGGAGGTGCTGCTGGCCAATGGCCAGACCGTCCCCGTCGCCCGCCGCCGCTGGCGGCAGGTCCTCGACAGGCTCGAGGGGTAGGGGCCTGGCACGGATGCCCCGAAAACGCTGCAGTTCTTGCGCTTGAGCGCAGAACCTGCAGCATTTTCGGGGCATCCGTGCCAGGCCCCGCTACAATCGCTGGATGACCCGACGTGAGTTGATGGCGCTCGCGGGCCGCGTGGGAGCCACGGCCGCGCTGGCGCCGATGGCCGCAGCCCGCGCGCGTGGCACGCAGGCGCCCGCCGCCGATGCCTGGGGCAAGGACAAGCTGACCCGCCTTTCGTTACGACCGCCGGACTACGAGACCCCGGTCGCGCTGCTCGACAGCTTCATCACGCCAGTCGAGCACTTCTACGTCCGGTCGCATCTGCCGGTGCCCCCTGCGCTCGAGGAGGCGGGCTGGCGGCTCACGGTGGATGGGGAGGTCGAAACCCCGCTGGCGCTCCCGGTCGCGGAGTTGCGCGCCATGCCCGCCGTGACCGTGACCGTGACGCTGGAGTGCGCGGGGAACGGCCGCGCCTTCTTCACGCCGCCCGTGGCCGGCATCCAGTGGCAGAAGGGCGCCGTCGGGACCGCGCGCTGGACGGGTGTGAGGCTGGCCGATGTCTTGAAGCGGGCGGGCGCGAAGAGCTCGGCGCGCTTCGTCCACATGCAGGGCGCCGACAAGCCGCTCGGGACCATGCCGGCCTTCGTGCGGCAGGTGCCCCTCGACAAGGCGATGCACCCGGACACCGTGATCGCGTACGAGATGAACGGGCAGCCGATTCCGCCGGTGCACGGCTTCCCGCTTCGCGCGATCATCCCCGGATGGGAGGGCGCGTACGCGATGAAGTGGCTCGCCAGCCTGCGGGTCTCGGCAACCCCTTCGGACAGTTTCTGGGTCGCCACGGCGTACAGATACCCCTCGAAACGCGTCGCCCCTGGCGCCGCCGTGGCAGCCGCCGACATGGCGCCGCTCACGGGCCTGGCCGTGAAGTCGCTGATCACGACGCCACTCGACGGCGCGACGCTGCCCCGCGGCGCCGTCACGGTGGCGGGCTTCGCGTGGGCCGGTGAGCTGGACATCGCGCGCGTGGACGTCTCGACCGACAGCGGTGCCACGTGGCAGGCGGCACGCCTCGTCGGCGAGCAGCAGCGCTACGCATGGCGTCGTTTCGAGTTCGCCTTCGAGGCCACGCGAGCCGAGTCGTACCTCATCCTCTCGCGCGCGACGGACGACAAGGGCAATGCCCAACCCGCCGTGGCGCACTGGAATCCGTCTGGCTACCTGTGGAACCAGTACGACGGTGTCAGGGTGGAGGTTCGGTAGGTTACGGGCTTCTGGGGTTCTCGGGTTCTCGGGTTCTCAGGTTCTGAGGTTCTCGGGTTCTGGGGTTCTGGGGTTCTGAGGTTCTCGGGTTCTGGAGTTGGGATGCGGGCGAATCGAATGCGGCGACTCGTGATCATCGGGCTGGGCCTGGCGTTTGGCGTCGGGCTTGCCGCGCAGGCGCCGGCCGCGCGTGGCGGGACGCTGC
>JBFWQE010000053.1:0-33051 GCA_050249615.1 Vicinamibacterales bacterium | reverse complement strand
ACGTCCGCGATGCGGGGCACGTTGGTGAGGACGCAGGGCTGCTCGGTGAGCAGGCACGCGGCCATCAGCGGCAGCGCCGCGTTCTTGTTGCCTTCGACGTCGACGCGCCCGGTGAGGGGGCGGCCGCCCTGGATGAGTAAGGTGGACATAGTCGGGAACCGGGAGTCGGGAACCGGGAACCGGGGTCAGAACCCCAGGCGGATGATCTCCTCGCGGAGGGTCACGCCGAACTGGTCGTGCACGGCCTGCTTGCAGCGGTCGATCAGCCGCGCGATGTCCGCGGCGCTCGCCGCGCCGCCGTTGACGATGAAGTTGGCATGGGTCGTCGAGACCCGCGCCCCGCCTTCGGACGCGCCCTTGAGCCCGGCCCCGTCCACCAGCGCCCCCGCCGATGGCGGGATGCCGGCCGGCACCGCATCGCGAGCCGGATCCGGGTTCATGAAGATGCAGCCGGCGCTCGGCGACTCGAGCGGCTGGGTGCGTTTCCGGAAGGCCAGCGACTCACGCGCGGTCCGCCGCAGGGCATCGGGGTCGGCGCCCGGCGTCACGCGAAACGCGGCCCAGACGACGATCTCGCGCGTGCGCTTCAACCGGCTGTCGTCGTAGCCGAACTCCATGCGGTCCGCCGGCACCTGCAGCAGCGTGCCGTCCGCCCTCGCGAGACGCACGCTGTCCACCAGGTCCCCGATGTTCATCTGCTTCCAATGGGCGTTCCCGTAGATGGCACCGCCGACCGTGCCCGGGGTGCCCGCCCAGGCCTCCAGTCCCGCCAGCCCGCGGTTGATCGTCCATCGGACCAGTCCGTTGATGGTCACGGCCGCGTCTGCGCGGACCAGTCGATCTCCCACCATGCTGATCTCACCGCCGCGAGGGCGGATGACGAGTCCCCGCACGCCGGCGTCCGCAACGAGCACGTTCGAGCCTCCGCCAAGCAGCGTCACCGGCGAGCCATGCGCCTGGGCCAAGCGCACCGCGTCCAGCAGCTCCTCTCCGGTCTTCGTCTCGAGCAGGACATCGGCGGGGCCGCCGACCTTGAACGTCGTGAAGGGCGCAAGCGCGGCGTTCACCCGCACGCGCTCGGCGCCAAACCGGGCGATCAGGCCCGCCACCAGTGGCGCGTCGGCGCTCATTGGACGGTCCGGCCTTCGCGCGGATGTGTCATCTGGGCCATCAGCTCCCGCTCTCTCGCAATCAGGGCCGCCACCGCCTCCCGGTAGCTGCAGCGATCGAACTCGATGAACTCGCCCGGCGTCAGCTGCGCGGCCAGGCAGAGGTCCGCGGTGATGACATGGCCGATCTTCGGATAGCCGCCCGCCGTCTGCCGATCGGCCATCAGCAGGATGGGCTCACCGGCCGCCGGCACTTGAATCGCACCCATCGTCACGGGCTCGGAAATCGGCTCATCCGGCCGAGCGTGCTCGAGCGGTGGTCCCTCGAGACGATATCCCATTCGGTTCGACCTGGGTGAGATACGGAAGCTGACACTCGTCAGCGCCTGCCAGGCGTCGGGCCCGAACCAGTCGTCCTGGGGCCCGGGCATCACGCGCAGGCGGGCGCGCCCGCCCGTCGGAAGCGTGAGCCCCCGCGCCCGGTTCGACGGGCACGTGGCCGCGGGCGCGACCGGAACCTCGTCGCCCGCCGCCAGCGCGCGGCCGTCGAGCCCGCCCATGCGCGTGATGGTGTGGGTCGCGCGGCTGCCGAGCACCGGCGGGGTCAGGATGCCGCCCCCCGCCACGGCAAGATACGCGCGCGCCCCCAGATGGCGGCGGCCGAAGCGAAGCACCTCGCCTCGTCGCGCCGCGAACGTGCTCCCCGAGGCAACGGCCCGGTTGCCGCACGTCAGGTCGAAGTCGGCGCCAGCCACCGCCATGACGGTGTCGGCCTCCACCACGAGCTCGGGACCGATCAGCGTGATCTCGAGTGTCGCCGCCTCCGGGGCGTTGCCCACGAGGTGGTTGGCGAGGCGATGCGAGTAGATGTCCATCGCGCCGGCCACCGGCACGGCCTCGAGCTGGTGCGACCAGCGGCCGAGGTCCTGCACGGTCGTCAGCAGGCCCGGCCGCACGATGCGAAGAAACCCGGTGGCCTTCATTGGGGCGTGAAGCGCACGAGGTCGCCAGGCGCGAGCAGGCTCGCCGGCGTCCGGTCCGCATCGAACATGACCACGGACGTGCGGCCAATGATCTGCCAGCCGCCGGGCGTTGCCGCCGGGTAGATGCCGGTCTGCTCGCCGGCGATGCCCACCGAACCGGCCGGCACGACGTCCCGCGGCACTCGACGCCGCGGCGCTGCGATGCGCGCATCGACTCGCCCAAGGTAGGCAAACCCCGGGACGAAGCCCAGCATGTACACGCGGTACGTGGCCGCGGCATGGCGCTCGATGACCTCGGTCGTGGAGCAGCCCGCGAAGTCGGCGACCGCCTGCAGATCAGGGCCGGCGGCCCCGCCATAGTGGACCGGGATCTCGTGCACCGCCGGCTCGGGCAGGCTCTCGACGCTCCCGGCCGCGCGGCCATCCTCCGTGATGGCCTGCTCCAGTGCGACCAGGTCGGTGCGCAGCGGATCGAAGTGAATGCCCAGGGAGCAGTATCCCGGCACGATATCCCGAACGCCGGGCACCTCCCGCGCGCGCAGCAGCCGTCCCAGCTCGATGGCGCGCTCGTTGACCAGCGGGTCGATCACCGGCTCGAGCTCGACCAGCAGCATGGCGTCGCCGGCGTGGCGAATCCGCATCACAGTGCCTGCAGGAGCTTGCGGTGAATCCCACCGAACCCGCCGTTCGACATGATGACGACGAGGTCGCCGGGCAGGGCCTCTACGGCCACCGCCGCCACGATGGCATCGACATCCGGCAGATGGCGCGCGGCCACGCCCGCGGCGGTGAGGTCCTCCACGAGCGCCGACTCCGAGAGCCGCTCGCTCTCCGGCAGGCTCGAACGGAAGACGGACGCCAGGACCACCTGATCGGCCCCGCCGAAGGCCCGCGCGAAATCGTGCTGGAAGACCCGCCGGCACGACGAGGCCGAGCGCGGCTCGAAGATGGCCCAGACGCGGCGACCCGGCGCGAGCGCCCGCACCGCCCGCAGCGTCTCGGCCACCGCCGTCGGATGATGCGCGAAGTCGTCGTACACGGTCACCCCGTGCCGCTCCCCCACCACTTCGAGGCGCCGCTTCACGCCGAGGAAGGCGGCCAGGCCCTCTCGCAGGCGTTCCATGGGAATGCCCATCTCGGCTCCAATGGCAATGGCCGCGAGCGCATTCCGGACGTTGTGCTCGCCCGCCATCGGCAGGGTGAACTCGCCGAGATCCCGGCCCTGCCCGGTGAGTCGGAACCGCGTCGCGGCGACCGGGATGCCCGTGCCGGCCTGCGCGGACGCGCCGGGCACGACGTCCACCGCGCGCCAGTCGGCGCTGGCCGAGAAGCCGAACGTCTGCACGCGGCTTCGCCCGAGCGGGGCCAGCGCCGCCGCATCCGCGCTGTCGGCGCCCAGCAGCGTGAGCCCGCGGCGCGGCACGAGGTTCACCAGCCGCCGGAACGCGAGCCGCACGGCGTCCAGATCCGCATAGATGTCGGCGTGGTCGAACTCGATGTTGTTCACCACCGCGATGTCGGGAAGGTACTTCAGGAACTTCGCCGTCTTGTCGAAGTACGCGCTGTCGTACTCGTCTCCCTCGATGACGAAGGCCCTGCCCTTGCCCACCCGGTAACTCGCGCCGCCCACCCCGAAGTTCCCGGCGATGCCGCCGACCAGCACGGTCGGATCCGCGCCTCCATGCGCGAGCAGCCACCCGGCCAGCGAGGCCGTGGTGGTCTTGCCGTGCGTGCCGGCGATGACGATGGAGGTGGCGCCCCAGAGGAAGAAGTCGCGTATGGCCTCGGGCAGCGACGTGTATCGGAGCTTCCGATCGAGCACGGCCTCGAGCTCGGCGTTGCCGCGCGAGATGGCGTTGCCGACGACGACGAGGTCGATCGGGCCCTCGACGTGCGCCTCGCGGTATCCCTCGAGCAGCGCGATACCCTCTGCCGAGAGGAAGTCGCTCATCGGCGGATAGACGTGCTCGTCCGATCCGCTGACCTCGTGTCCCTGCTGCTTCAGCAGCGCCGCGAGCGTGCCCATCGCGGTCCCGCACGCACCAATCAGGTGAATCCTCATCGTCTCATGACACCGCCGCTTCGTCGATCACCACCATCGGCGGCGCGCCCGACACGTGGCCGCGCACCCCGATCGGGAGCGTCCAGGTCGGGCCGGACGTGTGCCCGGATGGAAAGCCGAACAGCACCGGTCCCGGGAACCCACGCGTGAACTCGCGCAGCACGTCCCTGATGGTTGGTGCGCCGCCCGGCTCGTCGCACCTGGGAAACTCGCCGAAGACCAGCGCCCCCGCCCGTGCCAGCATGCCGCTCTGCGCGAGCTGCGTGAGCATCCGGTGGATGCGGTACGGCCGCTCGCCCACGTCCTCCAGGAACAGGACGGCGCCGCGCGGCACCTCGAACGCCCACGGGGTCCCGAGCAGCGACACGAGCTGCGAAAGCGTGCCGCCCACCACCACGCCGCGGGCCTCGCCGGGAGCGAAGGCTTCGAGACCGGGCGGCGCCAGCTCGCCCAGCGGCTCGGCCGCCGTCGCCGCACGCAGGAAGGTTGCCTCGTCGTAAGCCGGCGGGCCAGCGGCGAGACGCCCTTCGACCATCGGGCCGTGCAGCGACACCACGCCGTGGGTGCACGACCAGCACAAGAGGGCGGTGATGTCGCTGTAGCCAATCAGCAGCTTCCCCGCGTTCCTCATCACCTCGGGTTCGAGCAGGGGCAGCAGCTGCTGGCTGCCATATCCGCCGCGCACCGCGAGCAGGGCCGCAACGGATGGATCCCGCCACGCCTCGTGCAGGACCCGGGCCCGGACATCCGGCGGCCCCGCCTCGAACCAGGTGCGCTCGAAGATGGCCTTGTCGTAGACGGCCTCGAACCCCAGGCGCGCGAGCTCCCGCACGCCAGCCTCGAGATCGGCGGGCTTGAACCCGCTGGCGGGAGCTACGAGCGAGATACGGTCGCCCGGGACGAGCCGGCGAGGGTGAATCACAGGAACGCCGCCATTTCGTCGGCCACCGCGCGGTGCTCGTCGCGGCCGAGCACGGCTTTCATGGCGCGCAGGCGCTCACGAGCCGGGCGCCTGTCGCCCCCGAGGAACCGCTCCTTCGCCCGTTTCAGCCTCCGCCAGGCATCGTCGAGACGCGTGGCGGAAATGGCGCCGCGCTCCACGGCGCGGACCAGCGCCTCGAGGGTCTCGGCCTGCAGGTCCACGCTGCCCCCGCACACCAGCACGGCGTCGCACCCCGCCTGGATGGCCTCGACCGCCGCCGCGGGCACCGCATACCGTGCACTCACGGCTTTCATCTCGAGGTCGTCGCTCAGGATCACGCCCTCGAATCCGAGCTCCCGCCTGAGGGTGCCCTCGACGATGGCCGGTGAGAGCGTGGCGGGGCGCTGCTCGTCGAGCGACGGCACCAGCACGTGCGCGGTCATGATGAACGCCACCTGCTCGGCGATGGCGGCGCGAAACGGCTCGAACTCCACCGCCCGCAGCCGATCCGGTGGGTGCTCCACCAGCGGCAGATCGACGTGCGAGTCGGTGCTCGTGTCGCCGTGTCCCGGGAAGTGCTTGCCGCAGGCGGCGATGCCCGAGGCCTGCAGCGTGCGCACGAGCACGCGGCCCAGCCGTGCCACCTCGCCGGCGGATTCCGCGAGGGCGCGATCGCCGATGACCGGGTTCCTCGGGTTCGTGTGGATGTCGAGCACCGGCGCGTAGTCGAGGGTGACACCGACGGCGGCGAGCTCTGCCGCCAGTGCGCGCGCGAACCGCTCTGCCAGTTCCTCCGACCCTGCGCGGCCCAGCGTGGCCATCGGCGGCCACACCGTGAACGGCTCCTTGAGCCGCGCGACCCGTCCCCCCTCCTGGTCCACGCTCACCCAGGCGGGCATGTCGCGCCCGAGCGCCTCGGCCTCGGCGGCCACCTCGCTCACCTGTTCCGGGTCCTCGATGTTGCGGGCGAAGAGGATGACGCCCCCGAGGTCGAACTCGCGGGCGAGCGAGCGCAGCTCGGGAGGAATGAAAGCGCCGGCGAAGCTCCCGATCAGGAGCTGTCCGACGTCGCGGCGGGTGGCGAGGGGCATGTGACTACAGGGAATTATAATTGGCGCCGTGCGCATCACGGCGTCCGCGCCGACTCGTATCGACCTGGCGGGCGGCACCATCGACATCTGGCCGCTCTACCTCTTTCATCCCGGCGCGCAGACGATCAACGCCGCCATCAGCCTGCGTGCCCACGCGCACATCGAACCGCGAGAGGACGACCGGGTGGCGCTCGTGTCCATCGACACCGCGCGCGAGGTGGTGCTCCAGTCGGACGACCAGCTCCGCATGGATCCGACCCTGCCGCTGCTCGGCCGCCTGGCCCATCACTTCGGGGCGAAGGGGATCACGCTGACGACGCGCGGGGAATCCCCCGCAGGCGCGGGCATTGCCGGCTCGTCCGCGTTGAACATCGCGGTGTGCGGGGCCCTCAACGCCTGGACGGGTCGGCTCGCGCCGCCGGAGGTCCTGCTCGAGATCGCCAGGGACATCGAGGCCCAGGTGATCAACGTTCCGACGGGCCTGCAGGACTACCGCCCTGCCCTCTACGGCGGCGTAGCTGCCGTGGAACTCGGCCCGGGCGCCGTGACCCGCGTTGGCCTCGACGTGGACCCGCAGGAGCTGCAGCGCCGGCTCGTGCTCTGCTATACCGGCGAGCCGCGGAACTCCGGGACCAACAACTGGGAGATCACCAAGCGCCACATCGACGGCGACTCGCACGTGTTCGATTGCTTCGAGCGCATCCGCGACACCGCGGTGGCAATGCGCGCCGCGCTCGTCGCCGGGCACTGGGACGAGGTGGCCAGGCAGCTGGCGATCGAGTGGGAGAACCGCAAGCGGCTCGCGCCGGGCGTCACCACCGCGACCATCGACACCCTGATCGCACGTGCGACGGCCGCCGGCGGGCAGGCCGCGAAGGTCTGCGGGGCGGGCGGCGGCGGGTGCCTCGTCGTCATGGCGCCGCCGGACCGAGCCAGCGCCGTCAGGGAGGCGCTCGGTGCCGGAGGTGCCCGCCTGCTCGACTTCACGATCGAGACCGATGGCCTCCGCCTGGGATAACACCGCCATCGCCCGCGTGCTCACCGAGATCGCGGACCTGCTCGAGATCAAGGGCGACAACCCGTTCAAGATCCGCGCGTACCGGAACGCGGCCGACATCGTGGGCCATGCCGCGGAAGCCGTCGCCACCATGGACGCCGCCGCGCTCCGCGAGTGGTCCGGCATCGGCAAGGACCTCGCGCAGCGCATCGTCGAGATCGCCACCACGGGCGACTGCACGGTCCGCCAGGACCTGTTGAGGGAGTTTCCGGCGTCGCTCCTGGAGGTGCTGGCCCTGCAGGGCGTGGGCCCCAAGACGGTGGCGATGCTGTATCGGGAGCTGGGCGTGAAGAGCCTCGCCGACCTCGAGGCCGCCGCGCGGGGCGGGCGCGTCCGCGGCCTCAAGGGCATGGGTGCGCGCAAGGAGGCGCTCATCCTGAAGGCGCTGGACGAGCGCCAGCAGCACTCAGGACGCCACCTGCTGGCGGAGGCCACCAGGGCGGTGAGCGCGCTCATCGAGTGGCTGCGCCACGAGCGGCCGGGGCTGGACGTCATCCCCGTCGGGAGCCTCCGCCGCGGCGCCGAGACCTGCGGCGACGTGGACATCCTCGCAGTGGGCGCCGACGCGTCGGTCCTCGAGCTCTTCACCACCTACCCGCTCGTCGAGCGGGTGCTGGGCCGCGGCGAGACGAAGGCATCCGTGCTGCTGCGCGGGGGGCTGCAGGCCGACCTGCGCGCCGTGGCCGCGCACGAACGCGGCGCCGCCATGCAGTACTTCACCGGTTCGAAGGCGCACAACATCGTCCTGCGCGACCGCGCGCTCGAGCGAGGGTGGCGCCTGAACGAATACGGGCTGTTCCAGGTGAAGGGCGAGAAGCGGATTGCCGGCGAGACAGAAGAGGAGATCTACCGGAAGCTCGGCATGGCCTGGATTCCGCCCGAGCTTCGGGAGCAGCGGGGCGAGATCGAGGCCGCGCTCGAGAAGCGACTCCCCCGGCTGATCGAGGCGGACGACCTGCGCGGCGACATCCACATGCACACCACCGCCACGGACGGGCGCGACACGCTCGAAGCCATGGCCGCGGCGGCGGCCGCGCGCGGGCTGGCGTACATCGCCATCACCGACCACAGCCGGGCGCTCGCGATGGCCAACGGACTGGACGAGGCTCGCGCCCTGGCGCACGCCGAGCGCGTGCGCGCGCTCAACGGGCGCCACCGGGGGCTCACCCTGCTGGCCGGCATCGAGTGCGACATCCTGGCCGACGGCCGCATGGACCTGGCGGACGACTGCCTCGCCGCGCTCGATCTCGTCATTGCGTCGGTCCACTCCAGCCTGTCGCAGTCCGAAGACGAGATGACGGCGCGGATCGTCCGCGCCATCGAGCACCCGCACGTCGATGTCATCGGCCACCCCACCAACCGCCTGCTGCTCCGCCGTCCCGCGTCGCGCGTGAACATCGAGAAGGTGGTGGACGCGGCCGCGGCCAACGGGGTGGCTCTCGAGATCAACGCCCTGCCGGACCGGCTGGACCTGTCGGACAGCCACGCGCGCCTGGCGCGCGATCGCGGCGTGAAGCTGGTAATTTCGTCCGACGCGCACTCGACCGGGGAGCTGGACGGCGTGCGGTGGGGCGTGCTCGTCGCGCGCCGCGCCTGGGCCACGCGCGAGGACGTGCTCAATGCCCAGCCGCTGAAGGCGTTCAGGAAGGCCCTCAAGCGCGCACGCTGACCAGGACCGCACCTCGACGGGCGTGGCTCCCGGCCCCCGTATATACTCCTCCCCCGTGGACCCTGCTGCCGAGATCAAGCGCCTCTACTACGGCGCGACGAAAGCCACCATCCAGAAGGACCTCGCACGCGCCATCGAGCTGCTGAAGGCGCTGCCCACCGAGGAGGAGCGCGAGCGGGTGGCCGTCTTCATGGACGGGCTCTCGCAGATGCGCTCGGAGTGGAGCGTCACTTCGCGCCCAGCACGACCTTCTTCCGGGCGGCAATCCGCAACGGCTCCGGCACGTTCCGGTCGATCGACAGGCCGCGGAGGTCGCGGTCGTTCAGGCGGTGGATCAAGGTGAGCGACAGGGCCAGCGGCGTCTTCGGGTTCTTCGTCAGCGCCTGCGTGATCGCGTAGTTCTTGATCCATGCGCGCGTATGGCCGATGGTCCGCAGGATCTCGTCCGACACGTTGGCCATCCGCGCGTAGGTTTCCACTTCCTGTTCGGTGATCTTCGGGCAGCTGAGGACCGCCGAGGCGACCATCCGGTTCGGGTCCCGGATCAGGATGGCGCGCATCTCGCGCGTCCCCTTCATCGCGGCCTTCACCTTCTCGGGCACGGTCATGTCGCTGACGCGCCTGGCGGTGTCGGCCTTCGCCTCGGGCGTGGCCTCGTCGCTCCCGTAGTCGGTGTCGTCCTCGTCCACGAGCGGCGCGTCGCCCTCCTGCCGCGGAGCCGGCGCGGGCGGAATGCCGCGCGCGCTGAAGAACTCGCGGAGATCGGTGGGCGCGTCGGCGCGGGCGGCCAGGCCGGCCACGACGTCGGCGGGAATCTTACGCAGGGTCTGCTCCGCGGTGTCGCGAACCTCGGCGTCGTCGTCCGACGTAAGGTGCATCAGCAGCGCGAGCTGTTCCAGCGGGCGCGGCGCGATGGCGCCCTGGGCCGCCAGCAGGCGCACGTCCCGCGAGGCATCGCCCCGCCGGAAGAAATCCAGCAGGGGTGTCCTGAGGCCGGCTTCCATCAATGTCTCGCGAGGTAGATGTCGTAGTCGTCGCGCCCGATGCGCGCGGCCAGCGGCTCTCCGGGGCCGCCGAAGAGTCGGCCCGCCCGGCCATTGATGCTGAACTGGACGACGCCGGCGTCGTCGCCCCACAGCTCGACGGTGTCGGCAAACGCCACCTCGATGCGCTCCCCCGCCTCGAGCCTTCCCGCGATGACCTCCCGGCCGTCGGCGTGAACGCGGAGCTCGCAGGGAGCCGACACGGTAATCAACATGCTGACGGGCCGGACCCCGAGCGGAGGCGCCTCGGTGAATCCCCCCGCCGGCACGATCTCCGGGCGCCAGGCCTCCACATTGCCCGAGGCGGACAGCGCGGGCGGCGGCTCTGGGGCAGGGGCGGCGGGCCGGCTGCCGAAATAGGCCACCCCCGCCAGCAGGGGCACGACGGCTCCAATCATCGCCAGCGCTCGACGCCACCGAGGACGGGCCGGGGATGCGGGCTCGGGCGCCGCGGTGGCCTGCCCGGGCAGCGGCAGCTCGTCGGGGCACTCGGTGAGGAAGGCGCGCAGCACCTGTTCGGGATCGAGGCCCACCTCGCTGGACACGGCGCGCACGATCGAGCGGCGGTAGATGCCCCGAGGCAGCACGTCCACGCGCCCGTTCTCGAGTGCGGAGACCACGCGCGTCGACAGCTTCGTCGCGTCGGCGATCTGCCGATACGACAAGCCCCGGGCCTCGCGCGCCTCCCTGAGGCGCTCGGCCACGCATAGTGGACGCTGCGCTAAGGTCGCCACCGGAGTATCCGTCTGTTTGGGGGGACGCCGGCCGCTGCCGCGGCACGTGTCCCCGAGTTTAGGGAACGTGCCCGGCCCTGTCAAACGCGATCTGCGTGGCCGCGACACGTTCCTGCACGAATTCCCGCACCTCCCGCCCGTCATCGGGAATGAACCACCCGATGGCGGCAATGCCCGTCGCTCCGCACGCGATCACCCGGGGCACGTCCGCGGCTGTCAGGCCGCCAATCGCCACGACCGGGATGCCGCGTGCCGCCATCGCCACCGCCTGGAGTCCGTCCCATCCCAGGAGGCGCCATCCTTCGGGCTTCGACGACGTCTCCTGCACCGTTCCCGCCAGCAGGTACGACGCGCCCCTCGACTGGCGGGCCCCCTCGGCGGAGTGCACCGACCGGCCCGTCACCCATGCGCGCCCGTCGCCGGCGAGCCGCCTCACGTCTTCGACGCCGAGTCCCCGCTCCGGCAGGTGCACGCCCGCCGCGCCGACGGCCAGCGCGACATCCAGCCGGTCGCTCACAACGGTGCGGTCCCGGCTCCCGGGAATCGCGGCGAAGACAGTCCTCAGCAAGCGCGACAGCGGGCCGGCCTCCATGTCCGGCTCGCGCACCTGGATGAGGTCCACTCCACCCGCGACCGCGCCCCGTATCTGCTCGACGATCAGGGCTGGCCAGGCGTCTTCCCGCACCCCGGCCGCACGCCCCAGCCGGCACCGGTCCGTCACGAGCACCACCCGCGGCCAGGCCGCGCCGACATCAGGCATCCGGTCCCGTCGCGGCCGCGTTGTCGCCCCGGCGTCCGACCACGCCGGCCAGGTCCGACAGCGCGAACCAGATGTTCACGAGCCCGAGGCCGGAAATCGCCCCGCGCAGGTAGTTGTTCGTGATGACCGCGTGGACGGCGGGAACGAGGTCACCAAAGTAGTTCCGCTCCCAGAACACGGACCAGGGAACGACGAGAAGCAGCAGCCCGATCTCGAGGAGCAGGGCGATCAGGAGGAGCCGACGGAACAGACCTCAACCCCTGGACTTCGCCCGCGACAGCGAGTCGATGCGGTTCCCGACGTCCCGGTAGCCGCCCGATTCGGCCTCGAGCTCGACGAACACGGCGAGCGCCCGCGAGCTCTCACCCGCCGCTTCGAGCGTGGACGCCAGATCGTAGAGCAGCGCCCGGCCCGCGTCCGCCGTCGGCGCAGGCGCCTCGGCCGCGCGCTCGAACCATTCGATTGCCTTGGCGGGCTGCTGCTGCTCGAGATGAAGCCGCCCCAGCATGGATGCCGCGTCGAAGCGCTGGCGGGGCGAGCGGGCCGCGATCTCGAGGGCCGCCATCGCGTCCTCCGTCATCCCCATGTCCTGGTAGGTCAGCGCGAGCCGGTACTGCTCGGCCGCTGAGTCCTCGGCCGCCGGCTCGACGGCGGTGGACTGCTCCGCCACCGCGGCGCTGGCCTGCCGGGTTCCCTCGGATCTGGCTCGCACCGCGCGATCCCCGCCCTTTGCCGGCGCGGGTGCATCGGGCGACGCGGGCTTCTGGGGTGCCGGCTCGCCCGGCTTGAAGTCTGTGCCCTCGTTCAGGTCGATGAAGTCGGCGGCCATGAACGGGCTCTCGCCGCTCAGGCGATCGGCGATGATGGCATCGGGATCGGCCTCACCCAGCATCACGAGCGACTTGCGGAACCGCTCGATGTTGGCGCGGTTCCACGGCTCGCGCGCGACGAGGTCCTCGCTGATGATCCGCGCCTCGAGGCCCCGTCCCACTTCCAGGTATGCGTCGGCCAGCTGCGCCTGCGCTTCGTACATCGTGGCCTCGAGCTGGCCGTCCACGCAGATCTCGACGAGGCGCATCAGCGCGACCAGGTGGAAGCGTACGCGCGTGACGAACTCATGGAGGGCCGCGGCGGCGGCCGCGTAGTCGCCGGCCTGCAGCGCCGTGTCGGCGACGGCGTCGATGACGTGGTAACCAGCCTCGGGAGAGCCTTCCGCCAGGCGGCATCCCAGCACGACCGCCGCCTCGCGGCACGTCGCATCCAGGGTGAGCGCTCGCATCACCGCGGCACGGCCTTCGTCCAGACGCCCCTCGGTGAGGGCGCACTCGCCAAGGGCGAGCCACAGGGCCGCGCTCGATCCGGCCGTTTCCGGCGTGAGGAACGGCCGCGCGCGCGCGAGGTCGCCGCGCCCGACGAAGGCTTCGGCCAGCGTTGTCGCGGCGGCCGTATCGGACGGATCGAGCGCCGCCACCTCCGCGAGCACGTTGATGTGCTCGTCGGCCCGCCCGGCATCGGACAGGCGCTGGGCCACGTCGCGGTACTCGTTGAGAGCCGTCGTGAAGTCCCCGATGTCCGCCGCGGCCCGGGCGGCCGCGCGCCGCGCGTCGAGGTCTTCGAGATCCAGCGTGCCCAGCCGGATGCTCATCTCGGCCGCCCCGCGCTGATCGCCGCGGGCCTTGCGCCGATCGGCCAGCTGCTGGAAGTACTGCTTGGCATCGGCCAGCAGGCCCTGCCGCGCGGCGATCTCCGCCAGCTGCAGCAGCGCAGACTCCTCGCCGGGCTTGAACTTGACGATCTTCTTGTAGAGGGCGGCGGCCTTCGGGTAGAAGCCCTCGGAGGCCAGGTGGTCGGCGATGCGCAGGTACTGCGCGATGCCCTTCTCGGTGTGGCCCGCGCGGACGTAGAGATCGCCGAGGGCGTTGGCGCTGTTCCAGTCCCGGGGCTGTGCTTCGACGACCTTGACGTACTCGGCGATGGCCGCGTCGATCCGGCCCTGCCTCAACGCCTTCTCGGCGCTCTTGAGCGCCCCTTCACGATCGAACGGCGGCACGGTGGTGGCCCTCAGGCAATCGTATCAAACAGCGTCGGGGGCCGGAACGACCGCCGATGCTGCACGGAATAGCCGAACCTTGCCACCGCCGCCAGGTGGTCAGCGGTGGCATATCCCTTATGTCGGTCGAACCCGTACCGAGGATCAGTGGTGTGCAGTGATTCCATCAGCCGGTCCCGCGTGACCTTGGCCATGATGGAGGCTGCGGCGATGGCCGCCGCCCGCCGATCCCCGCCCACGACGCCGCGCTGGGCCATCGGGAGGTCCGGGATGCGGAAGGCGTCCACCAGCACCGCGTCCGGCAAGGGGGAGAGCGCCAGGACGGCCTGCTGCATGGCGCGCAGCGTGGCGTGGTGGATGTTAATACGATCAATCTCCGGGGGATCGACCGAGGCCACCGCCCAGGCGACAGCATTGCGCGCAATTTCATCAAATAAACGCGCGCGGGCCGCCGGAGTGAGCAGCTTCGAATCGGCCAGGCCCGGAATGTGGCGGCCGGGGTGCAGGATCACGGCCCCGGCCATGACCGGGCCCGCCAGGCACCCGCGGCCCACCTCGTCCACTCCGGCGATGTGGACGAACCCGTATCGCCGGAGGACGTTCTCGATTGTCCGCCGCGCGACGGTCCGGGACACCCTAGCTCTTCTTGACTTCCTTCATGCGGGCGGCCTTGCCCTTCAGCTCGCGCAGGAAGTACAGCTTGGCGCGGCGGACCTTGGCCGAGCGCACGACGTCCACCTTCTGAATGGTCGGCGAGTGCATCGGGAAGATGCGCTCCACGCCCTGCCCGAACGACACCTTGCGCACGGTGAACGTCGAGCGGATGCCGCCGCGGCGGAGGTTGATGATCACGCCCTCGAACACCTGGATGCGCTCTTTGTCGCCTTCCCTCACGCGCACGTGCACGCGCACCGTGTCGCCCGGCCTCATTCGCGGCCGCTCGACCAGCTGCGCCTTCTCCACCATCTCCATCGCGGTCATGACGTCTGACTCCCTTCTACTACCGTCGCCTCTACTCCGGGCGCGCGCGCGTGGCCGTCCACTCGCGCAACCAGCCCCGTTCCTCGTCGTCGAGCTCGGCCGTCTCCAGCAGGTCGGGCCGCCGCTCGAGCGTACGCCTCAGCGCCTGCTGCCGGCGCCAGCGGCGTATCTCGCCGTGGTGCCCCGAGGTCAGCACCTCGGGCACCGCCATCCCCGCGAAGACCGCGGGGCGCGTGTAGTGCGGGTAGTCCAGCAACCCGCGTCCGAACGAATCGGCCTCGACCGACTGATCGTCGCCGACGACCCCCGGCACCAGCCGCGCCACCGCGTCCACCAGCACCAGCGCCGGCAGTTCGCCGCCCGACAACACGTAATCCCCGATCGACACCTCGTCGGTGGCCCAGCGCTCGCGGACGCGCTCGTCCACACCCTCGTAGCGCCCGCAGAGCGCCACCACATGGCCCAGACCCGCCAGGCGCCGTGCCTCGGCCTGCGTGAAACGTCTGCCCGCCGGCGTCAGCAGCACCACCGCGCCCGGCTGGCCGCGCCCGGCGACGATGGCTTCCATCGCTGCGAAGAACGGCTCCGGCTTCATCACCATGCCGGGCCCGCCGCCGAACGGCACATCGTCCACGACGTGGTGCCGGTCGGTCGTGAAATCGCGGAGGTTGTGCACCGCGATATCCAGCACGCCGCGCGACCGCGCGCGGCCCACGACGCCCTCCGCGAGGCCGGCCTCGACCATCCCCGGGAAGATCGTGACGATGTCGAACCGCATTCCTCGCCTACAGGTCCAGCAGGCCCTCCGGAGGCCGCACCGTGATGCGCCGCGCCGCCACGTCGACGGTGCAGATGTCGTCGGCCAGAGGAATCTCGTGCCGCCGCCTCGCACCGTCCACGACCAGCCGGCTCTGGCCCTCGCCTTCCACGGCCACGACGCGCCCCACCGGCTCACCGTCGGCCGTCACCACCTCGCAGCCAATCAGCTGGTGGTGGTAGTAGTGCCCCTCGGGCAGCGCCTGCTGCTCGGCGGCGTCGATCCGCAGTTCCGCGCCGGCATACCGCTCGGCCTCGCCAATCGAGGCCACGCCGGCCAGCCCGATCACCGGCCGCCCCTGGTGAACCCGCGCCGCGGTGACCTCGGAGGTCGTCCGGGTGCCGTCCGCCAGCCGGGTCTCGAATCGCGCACCCACACGGAACCGATCCTCGATGAAGTCGGTGTAGGGGTTCACGATCACCTGCCCCTTGTTGCCGTGCGTCCGCGCCACGATCCCGACGAGGACGAGATCGTCCCAGTCGGTTCCCGGTTCCCGGCCCCCGGTTCCCGGCACGACCCCTAGTCCCTGATATCGAGCGCGACCCGCTTGCCCTCGGCCTCGGCCGCCGCCGCCAGCAGCATCCTGATGGCCGCCGCGGTCCGCCCCTGCCGGCCGATGACGCGCCCGAGATCGCCCGGCGCCAGCTCCAGCTCGTAGACTGTCTGGCCGCGCCGCTCGGTCTCGCGGACGCGCACCGCGTCCGGTTCGTCGGCCAGCGCCCGCGCCACGGCTTCGACGAGACCCTTCAAGTCCGCCGCCACGACCGCGGCCCCTACGCCGGCGGCGCCACCGGCGCCGCGGTGACCGGCTCGGCCACCACTCCACGGTCCTTCGTCAGGTGGCGCGCCAGCAGCGTGCGCACCGAGTCCGACGGGCGGGCGCCCTTCGAGATCCAGTGCTCCACCCGGGCCTTGTCGATCTCGACCACGGCCGGCTTCATCCGCGGGTTGTAGAACCCGATCACCTCGAGAAAACTCCCCTCGCGCGGGGTGCGCCCTTCGGTGACCACCACGCGATAGTACGGCCGCTTCTTCGACCCCGTCCGACGCATCCGAATACTCAGCATGTCTCGTTGCTCCCGTTACTTCATGAGGCTGAAGGGACTCTTCTTCTTCTTCCGTGGCGGTGCCGCGATGGGCTCGCCGGTCATCTGGCCCACCATCTTCAGCATCCGCTGCATCTCGCTGAACTGCTTGAGCAGCCGATTCACGTCTTCGACCGCCGTCCCGCTGCCTCGCGCGACGCGCTTGCGGCGGCTGCCGTCCAGCAGCTCGACGTACTTGCGCTCCTCGGGCGTCATCGAGTTGATGATCGCCTCGACGCGCCGCAGCTGCCGCTCGTCGGGCTTCTGCTCGGCGAGCTGCTTCATGGCGCCCATGCCGGGCAGCATCCCGAGGATGTTCTCGAGCGGCCCCATCTTCTTCAGCGTGCGCAGCTGATCCCGGAAGTCCTCGAGCGTGAAGCCGCCCTTCCGGATCTTCTCCTCGAGGCGACCGGCCTCGGTCGCGTCGACGGCTTCCTCGGCCTTCTCGATGAGCGACAGCACGTCGCCCATGCCCAGCAGGCGCGACACGAAGCGATCGGCGTAGAACGGCTCGAGATCCTCCAGCCGCTCGCCGCTGCCCACGAACGCGATGGGCACCCCCACGACCGAGACGACCGAGAGCGCCGCGCCGCCCCGCGCGTCGCCGTCGGCCTTGCTGAGCACGACGCCGGTGACGCCGATCTGCCGGTTGAACTCGCCGGCGCTCTTGATGGCGTCCTGTCCCGTCATCGCGTCGGCGACGTACAGCAGGTCGCTCGGATCCACGGCCTGCTTGATCGCCACGAGCTCCTGCATCAGCTCGTCGTCGATGTGCAGGCGGCCCGCGGTGTCCACGATGACGACGTCGTTGCCCACCGCGCGGGCTTCGGCCAGGGCGCCCTTCGCGCGCGCGACCGGATCCATCTGGCCCGCGGGATCGTGCACGCGCACGCCCGCCTTCTCCGCCACGACCGAGAGCTGCTGGATGGCCGCCGGGCGCCGCACGTCGGTGGACACCACGATCGGGTGTCGGCCCTGCTTGGCGAGCCACTTCGCGAGCTTGCCCGTGGTGGTCGTCTTGCCGGAGCCCTGCAGTCCCAGCATCAGGACGACGCGCGGCCGCGCGGCCGTTTCCACCAGCCCGCCCTTCGCGTCGCCGAAGAGCGCGAGCAGCTCGTCGCGGACGATCTTGACGACCTGCTGGCTCGGCGTGAGGCTCTTCAGGACCGCCTGGTCCATCGCGCGATCGCGCACGCGATCCACGAAGGCCTTGACGACCTTGAAGTTGACGTCGGCCTCGAGCAGCGCCATCCGGATTTCCCGGAGCGCGCTCTCGACCGTCCCTTCCGTGAGGCGCGTCTCCCCGCGGATGGACTGGAAGACGTCCTGCAGCCGCTGACTCAGTTGATCGAACACGGGTTTCCCATCAGGCGCAAACCCTTATCCTAGTTGAGTTTCAGGCCATCCGTCAAACCGACTTCAGCCGGTGCCCCAGCTTGTCCTTCTTCACCTTCAGGTAGCGGCGGGTCGTCTCGGACGCCGGAATCTCCAGGGGCAGTGTGGAGACCACCGCGAGGCCGTACCCCTGGAGGCCCACGAACTTGCGCGGATTGTTCGTCAGCAGCCGCATCGTCCGGACGCCCAGGCTCCGCAGGATCTGGGCCCCAATCCCGTAGTCCCGCTGGTCGGCCTTGAAACCCAGGCGCTCGTTGGCCTCGACGGTATCGAAGCCCTGGTCCTGGAGGGCGTAGGCGCGAAGCTTGTTGGCGAGGCCGATCCCGCGGCCCTCCTGGTTCAGGTACAGGAGGACGCCCCGGCCTTCCTGGGCGATGCGGCCCATGGCCGCGTGCAGCTGCGGGCCGCAGTCGCAGCGTGCCGAGTGGAAGACGTCCCCGGTCAGGCACTTGGAGTGCACGCGCACGAGGACGTTCTCACCATCTCCGATGTCGCCGCACACCAGCGCCACGTGCGTCTGCCCGTCGATGACGCTCTCGAAGCCGTGGATGCGGAAGGGGCCGTGCTCGGTCGGCAGGTCGGCCTCGGCCACCTTCTGCACCAGCCCCTCGGTACGCATGCGGTAGCGGATCAGGTCCGCCACCGTGATCATCAGCAGCTTGTGCCGCTTCGCGAACTTGGCGAGCTCCGGCACGCGGGCCATGCTGCCGTCACGGCTGGCAATCTCGCAAATCACGCCCGCGGGATACAGTCCGGCGATGCGCGCCAGGTCCACCGCCGCCTCGGTCTGGCCGGCGCGCACCAGCACGCCGCCGTCGCGCGCCCTCAGGGGAAACACGTGGCCGGGCCGCGCGAGGTCCTCGGGCCGCGTGCGCGGCGCGATGGCCACGGCGACCGTCCGCGCCCGGTCCGCCGCCGAGATCCCGGTCGTCGTGCCCTTGCGCGCCTCGATGCCGACGCAGAAGGCGGTCTCGAACTGCGTGGAGTTCTGCTGCGCGGGCACCTGCAGCGGAATCTGGAGCTCGTCGAGACGGGCACCCGTCATGGGCATGCAGATCAGCCCGCGCCCGTAGGTCATCATGAAGTTGATGGCCTCGGGCGTCACCTTCTCGGCCGCGATGGTCAGGTCGCCTTCGTTCTCCCGATCCTCATCGTCCACGACGATGAGCATCGCGCCCCGCCTGAAGGCGGCGATGGCCTCCTCGAGAGGCGCGAAGGGACCGCGCCGGCTGGCGTCCCGCGCGATCCGCATCCGGGACGTCTCCGCTCGTCTTTGTGTCATGACTTCTGCGCCTCGAGCACCCGCACGACGTACTTCCCTATCATGTCGCACTCGAGGTTCACTTTGTCGGCCGGGCGCAGGTCGCGGAGCGTCGTGTGCTGCCAGGTGTACGGAATCACCTGGATGTCGAACTCCCGTTCGCCCAGGCCCGCCACGGTCAGGCTCACCCCGTCCACGGCCACCGACCCCTTGCGGATGAAATAGGGCGCGAGCGCGGCCGGGAACTGGACGGTCAGCCAGTGCGAGTCGGCCTCGCCGCGCACGTCGGTGACCACGCCTACGCCGTCGACGTGGCCAAGCACGAAGTGCCCGTCCAGGCGGCCGTCCGCGCGCAGCGGCCGTTCGAGGTTCACGCGCTGGCCGCGCCGCAGCCCCCCGAGCGTGGTCACCCGCACCGTCTCGGGGCCGATGTCGGCGACGACATGGGCGCCGTCCGAGACGACGACGGTGAGGCACACCCCGTTGACCGCGAGGCTGGCGCCCGGGAGCAGGAGCGGCGCCAGGGCGGTCTCGATGCGCATCCGCAGCCCGCCGGACACCGCCCTGACGTCCGCCACGGTCCCCGTGCCTTCAACGATCCCCGTGAACATCGAACTCCATCCAGGTGTCGGGCCCCACGCGCTCGATGCTGCGTGGCGCCAGCCCGCCGATCCCGATCTCCCCCGTGCCGAAGAGGAGCACCCCGCCGGCGCCCAGCCGTTCCCGCGCCACGACGATGTGCGCCGTGTCCACCAGGTCCGCGTCGAGCAGCGCGCGGTGCACCATCGCCCCGCCCTCGACCAGGACGGACGAGATCTCGAACGCGACGAGCGCGCGAATCGCGCGCTCGATGTCGTCGCCCCCGCCGGAGAGGGTGGCACCGGCCTCCTTCAGCGCGCGCGCCCGCGCCGGCTCGTGCGCGATGGTGGCGTCCGTGGTCAGTATTATGACGGGGCCCTCGCCCAGCGTCGAAAAGAGGCGGGCACCGGGCGGCGTGCGCAGCCGGCGATCGAACACCACCCGCGCCAGCGGCCGCGAGCGCACCATGTCACGAGCGGTCAGCAGAGGGTCGTCGGCCAGCACCGTCCCCGAGCCCACCGCCACGGCGTCGGCCATCGCCCTCAAGTGCTGCGTGCGGCGGGCCGACTCGGGCGAGCTGATTGCGGTCCGCTCGCCCGGGCGTGCGGCGATGCGGCCGTCGGCGCTGGTCGCCGCCTTGATGATCACCTCGGGACGTCCCATCGTCTGGACCGTCACGAACGGGCGATTCAGCCGGCGTGCCTCGGCCTCGAGCAGGCCCACCTCGACGTGCACCCCGGCTGCCCGAAGCTCGGCGATGCCCCTGCCGTGAACCACGGGATTCGGGTCCACCATGGCGACGACCACCCGGGTGACACCGCTCTCGATGATGCGCGCGGTACAGGGAGGCGTGCGTCCGTGATGGCAGCACGGCTCGAGCGTGACGAACAGCGTCCCGCCCCGGGCGCGGCCCCCGGCTTCGTCCAGCGCGAGGACCTCGGCATGGGGATCCCCCGCGCGCGGGTGCCTCCCCTGCCCGACGATGACGCCGTCGGACGACACGACGACCGCTCCCACCAGCGGGTTGGGCGTCGTGGCGCCCGACGCGCGCGCGGCGTGGAACAACGCACGCCGCATCAGGTCCTCGTCGGTCACCATTTCTCCTGGAAGAGCGCGTCGACGTACTCCTCCGGGTGGAACGGGAGCAGGTCGTCGATGCCTTCGCCGACGCCGACATAGCGGATCGGCAGGCCGAGGTCATGCGCGATCGCGACGGCCATCCCGCCCTTGGCGGTGCCATCGAGCTTGGTGAGGACGATGCCGGTGACGCCCGCCACGGCCATGAACTCGCGCGCCTGCGCGAGCGCGTTCTGCCCGACGGTCGCGTCCAGCACGAGGAGCGTCTCGTGCGGCGCGCCGGGAATCTCCCGGCTGGCCACGCGGCGGATCTTCTCGAGCTCCTGCATCAGATTCTGTCGCGTGTGCAGGCGGCCGGCGGTGTCGACCAGGATTACGTCGCGGCCCCGCGTCTTTCCCGCGGTCATCGCGTCGAAGACCACGGCCGCGGGATCGGAGCCCTCGCGCGCGCGCACGATGTCCACGCCGGCGCGATCGGCCCAGACCTGCAGCTGGTCGACGGCCGCCGCCCGGAACGTGTCCGCCGCACAGATGAGCGGCGCCAGCCCTTCCTGCTTCATCTGGTTCGCAAGCTTCCCGACGGTCGTCGTCTTGCCCGTCCCGTTCACCCCGACGACCAGCACGACACGCGGGCCGCTCGCGGGCGTCGGCTGGGCGCCCGCGCTCTCGGCGGCCCTCAGCACGCGCAGGATCTCGTCCCGCACCAGCTGGCGGAGCGACTCGCCGTGGCGCTGGCGCCGTGCGACGGCGTCCACGATGCTCCTCGACGCGGCCACGCCGACATCCGCCATCAGCAGCACTTCCTCGAGCCCGTCGAGCGTGTCCGGCTCGAGGGCGCGCGCCCGCTGCTCCGGTGCATCGCTGCCTTTCACCAGCTCGTCGAAGCGATCGGCAATCTGCTGCGCCGTCCGCGTGAGTCCCTGCTTCAGCTTGTCGAACAAACCCATGGAATGACGTCCCGATCTAGCCGTGCTCGGCCTTCTGCCGGCGTCCCATCAGCTCGCGAAGAGCAGTCGGCGGATCCTTGCGCCCGGACAACACCTCGGAGACCTGCTCGGCAATCGGCAGTTCCACGCCGTGCCGCGCCCCGAGCGCCAGCGCCGCATCCGTGGTCCGCACGCCCTCGGCCACCATCTTCGTGCTCGCGAGCACGTCGCCGAGCAGCCGCCCGCGCGCCAGTTCCGCCCCGACGTGGCGATTGCGGCTGAGGCTCCCGGTGCACGTGAGCACCAGGTCGCCGAGGCCCGCCAGGCCGGAGAGCGTCTCGCGCTGGCCCCCCATGGCCACCGCCAGCCGGGTGACCTCAGCGAGGCCGCGCGTGATGAGCGCCGCGAGCGCGTTGTGTCCCTGTCCCAGTCCCTCGACGACGCCCGCCGCAATGGCAATCGTGTTCTTGAGCGCCCCGCCGATCTCGACCCCGGTCACGTCCGGGGTGCCGTAGAGCCGCAGCGACGGCGAGCGGAATTCCGCCTGCACCCGCTCGACGGACCGAGGCGAGGTGGATGCGACCACCACCGCCGTCGGCAGCCCGCGCGCCAGTTCGATTGCGAAGCTGGGGCCCGACACGACCGCCACTTCCCCGGCCGCCGGCAGTTCCGCCGACAGGACCTCGGACATGCGCAGGAGCGAGCCTTCCTCGATGCCCTTGGTCGCGGAGACGACCAGCGCGCCTGGCTCGAGCCGCGGCGCCATCTGCCGCGCCACCGCCCGCACACCGTGCGAGGGCACGGCGACCACCACGACGCCGGCTCCGACCAGCGCCTCCTCCAGGCTGGCCGTGCTCCGGAGAGCCGGCGGGAACGTGATGTCCGGCAAGTACACGGGGTTGGCGCGCCGCGTGGCCATTTCAGCCGCCAGTGCCGCATCGCGCGCCCAGAGCGTGACACCGTGCCCGACGTGGCCGAGGTGGACCGCAAGCGCAGTGCCCCAACTCCCCGAGCCGATGACCGTCACTTGTTCCATCGAGGTCAGATACCTGTGCAGCCCGCCGCGGCGGCCCGGCCGCCCGCTAGGAGTTCACCGCAGCACGCTGCCCGAGCCGCCGCTCGGTGCCATGAAGGATTCGGGCCAGGTTCCCCCGGTGCCGAAACAGCACCAGGGCCGACACCGCCGTCGCTGCCAGCGTCACCGGCTCTGGGCCCTCGCGCGTCCATTCCACCGCGGGCAGCGCCAGCATGGCCAGCACCGAGCCGAGTGAGACGTAACGCGTCATCCACGTGGTCAGGACGAAGACCGACGCCGCGATGACGGTGGCCAGCGGGGCGAGCAGGGCGAACACCCCGCAGGCCACGGCCACACCCTTGCCGCCCACGAACCGCAGCCAGACCGGATAGACATGGCCCACCACTGCGCCCAGACCGGCCAGGGCGATCCCCTCGCCAGACCCGCCTTCCACGAGGCGCGCGAGCAGCACGCCGCCGGCCCCCTTGGCGACGTCCACGAGCATCACCAGCACGCCCAGCGAGCGGCCGGCGCTGCGGTAGACGTTGGCCGCCCCGACGTTGCCGCTGCCGACGCGTCGCAAATCGATGCCCCGGCGGCCGCGGGTGATGAGGAAACCCAGCGGGAGCGAGCCCACGATGTAGCCGACAAGGGCAGCAATCACGGTTCCCTGATCTTACCGTCGAACCGTCATCCTTCGAGATGGCCCCGCCCAATCTCCTCGTAGCCCGCGCCGCCGGGCAGGCCACGGCTCCGCAGCAGCGCCACGTGGTCCACGCGCGATCGCACCTCCTCGAACTTCGCGGCGTCGAGCACGGAGGGCCAATCGACCCCCGGGCGCTCGGTCTTCACGCGCGCAATCGTGAGATGCGGATGAAACGGTGCCGCAGCGTCTGGCCGCTCCCCCGGAAGCAGGGTGCCAAGCCGGCGGGCGAGCTCGGCCTCGAGCAGGCCCAGTTCTGCCGCGCCCCGACTGACGCCTACCCAGATCGCACGTGGCCGGCGCGGTGAGGGGAAGGCCCCGAGCCCCACCCACGCGACCTGGAACGGCGCCAGCGCAAAGGGCTCCTGGACGGCTTCCACAATGGCCGGCGCGCGATCGTTCGGGACCTCGCCCAGGAACTGCAGCGTCACGTGCAGCGCAGAGGGGGCCACCCAGACGAGGCGCGGGGGCTGCCCGCCGAGGCCCGACAACTGATGTTCGATGGTCTGCCGTGCCGCGGTCACCGCGGACCGGACCTCGTCGCCGACCGTCACCGCGACGAAGAGCCGCATGGGCTAGCGCCTGGCCCAGTCGATGTCCCAGGCCGCCTCCAGCAGCCGCCGGCGCACCAGATCGAGGGCCGTGACCGCGGCGAAGGTCTTGATCAGCTCACGACTGCCCAGGAAGCGGCACTGGAGCGTGCGCGTCTCGCGTGGAGAGGCGAGCGCCACCGCCATCCAGACGGTGCCGACCGGTTTGGCCTCGGTGCCGCCACCCGGCCCCGCGATCCCCGTGATGGCCACGGCCACGTCCGCCGTCGCGCGCGCGAGCGCCCCGTCCGCCATGGCCCGTGCCACGGGCTCGCTCACCGCGCCGTGCTCGGCGATGAGCGCGTCCGGCACGCCGAGCAGTTCCGTCTTTGCCCGATTGCTGTAGACCACGAAGCCGCGGTCGATGTAATCGGAGCTGCCGGGCACGTCGGTCAGGCGCGACGTCGCCAGTCCGCCGGTGCACGACTCGGCCAGGGCCATGCGCCACCCGCGCGCGCGAAGCATGTCGCCCACCACGTGCTCGACGGTGCGGCCGTCCACGCTCACGACGTCCGGCCCGAGACGGCCCTCGATCTGGCCGACCGCCGCTGCAAGCGCGGCGGCCCCTTCCTCTTCGCGCGTGACCTGCGTGCTCAGGTGCAGCTCGATGAAGCCGGGCGTCGCCAGGATCGTCGTCTCGATGCGCGGCGCCTGCCTCAGCCAGGCCGAGTAGGCCGGCTGCGTCAACTCCTCGACGCGCGATTCCGATCGGCCCGCGACGCGGAGGATGCGTCGCATCAGCCGGACGCCACCCGCAAACGCGGCCAGCCGATCGCGCACCGGGCCGTTCATCATCGGCTGCATCTCGCGCGGCGGGCCCGGCAGCAGCGCGATCACGGCGCCCTCCCGATCGATCAACAGGCCCGGTGCGCTGCCGCGAGGGTTGTGCAGCACCGTGGCGCCCTCCGGCACCTGCGCCTGGCGGCGGTTCACCTCGGGCATCGGGATGCCGCGCGTCGCGAAGCGCGCGCGGATCACCTCGACGAGGCCCGCGTCCTCCCGCAGCGGCAGGCCCAGCTGTTCCGCCACCGCCTCGCGCGACAGATCGTCGTCGGTGGGACCGAGTCCCCCGGTGAGGATGAGCACGCGGTGCCTGGACAAGGCGTGCGCGATCTGCGCCTGGAGCTCCGCCAGGTTGTCGGCCACGACCGACTTGTAGGCCACGTCGATGCCGAGCTGGTTCAGCACGTCGGTGATGTACAGCGAGTTCGTGTCCTGCCGGCTCGGCGACAGCATTTCACTCCCGACCGCCAGGATCACGGCTTTCGACGGCGCCGTCATGCGACCATCCATCCGGGCAGCAGCCACACCAGCAGGCGCATCGCGAGATGGCCGTACGCGCCCGCCATCGCGTCGTCCAGCATCACGCCCCAGCCGCCTGGTGCATCCTCGAGCCGGCGCGCGGGGTACGGCTTGACGACATCGAAGGCGCGAAACAGGACGAAGCCGACCAGGGTACCCGTCAGCGACAGGGGCAGGAACGCCAGCGTGAGGAGCATGCCCAGCACCTCGTCGATGACCACGGGACCCGGATCCTTGCCGCCGAGGAGGGATTCAGTGCGCCCCGCCGCCCAGACCCCCGAGGCGAACACGATGAGGAGGGCTCCCAGCTCGAAGGCCGGCGCCCCCACCCACCGCACGAGGGCGTACAGGACCAGCGCGGCGGCGGACCCCGCCGTGCCAGGCGCGACCGGGAAGAAGCCGACGTAACCGAAGGTCGAGACCGCCAGCGCCAGCCCGTTCACCCGCTCACCACCCGCGTGCCCGCCATGCGGTCGTGGATCGCCCTGCGATCGGCGACGACCAACGCGGGGATGTAGAGCACGCCGAGCGTCAGCGCGGAGACGAGACATCCGAGGGCGCGCACCACCGCGCCCGTGAGGTCGACGCTGTGCCCGTCGTCGCCCGTGACGCGGATGCCGGTGAGCATCTTGCCGATCGTCTGGCCGCCGCCCACCGTGAATCCGACGAGGTAGAGGAACGCGAGCACCGTGAAGAAGGCCGCCATCGGCGCCAGCCGGATCGAGCCGGCTCCCTCCGGCGTGGGTTCGAGGCCTGCGATTCTCAGCGTGAGCCAGAACACCGCGGCGTCGATGCCGACGAGGAGGCTGGTGTCCACGAGCGCCGCGGCGAGCCGGGCGGCGACACCGGCGGCCTCGGGGGCCGTCGTCCGGGCGCCTCGCCCGGTGGCCGCGGGAGGCGCTTCCGCCTCGGCCGGGGCCTCGGCGACGAGCGGGAGGACCGGTGCCTCGACGCGCACCGGTCGGGTCGTGCGGCGGGCTCTCGGCACCTCGGCACCTGGCCGGCGCACGGCCAGCGGGGTCCCTGCCGGGCGCGGCGCGAACAGCGGCAAGTCCTCGGCGGTGTCGCTGCCGTCCGGCGTGGCATCACGCAGGGTCACGGCGGCGGGCGCGGGCAGGGCGCTGGCAGCGGAAAGGGCCGACGCGGAAACCGGCTGGCGGGGCACGCGCCTTCCGAATCCCGAGGCCTCGGTGTCCATCCCCGTCGGCGTCTCGGGGCCCGCACCGCCGAGATCGAGATCCTCGAGGGGGCCTTCCGCGGAGGGGGGCCGCAGCGGAAGCTCACCCGTCGGGAGCGGCGAGGCAAGGGAGAAGTCGTAGCCGCAGTTCCGGCAGCGATCGGTCGCCTCGAAGCCGAGGTAGCCGCACTTGGGACACCTCATTCGCGTGGCGGTCCTGCATCGGCCGGAGCCGGAGTGGGCGCCTCTGTTCCCGCCAGCGCGAGCAGTTCACGCTGAATCCGCGCGCGCATGTCATCGGCCCGGGCCCGGAGAGGGCTGCCGGAGGGCACCCGATTGAGCTCGTCGAGCGCGTCACGCAGGCGCCCGCTTGCGAAGAGGTCCTCGCCTCGCCGGAGGTAGGTCTCCGCCGCCGATGGCGTCGGCAAGGCGTCCTCGGACTCCGGAAACGCGACGACCGGCGCGGCCGCCGGAGACGGCCACACCAAGGGCACGGTGTCGCTGGTCCAGGCCCACCAGCCGACCATGCCGGTGGTCGCCACGGCCATGACCGTCAGCAGCCAGAATCGAACCGGGTTGCCCACAGAGCCGGGCCGCACAGGGTCCGCGCCCCGCGACGCCGGACGGCGCAGATGCGCGTCGTGCCGCGCGCCGGACCTGGGTGCCGTGGCCACGTCGAGACGATCGATGCGGCCGAGCACGCCGAGCGCGAGGTCGTGCGGCGCGCCCCTGTCCAGCGCGTCCCTGAGCAGCACGCGCGCCTCGTCCACGTCGCCGCGATCGAACGCGTCCAGGCCCTGGTGGACCAGCGCCTCCGTCTGGCGCTGCCGCTCGGCCTGCGCGCTGCGGGCACGCTCGATGTACGCGCGAGCCCGGTCGTGGTTCCGATCGAGGAAGAGTACCCGCGTCCAGAGGTTGATGGCCGTTTCGAACTCGCCGGCGAAGTAGTGATCCAGTCCGGTGACGAGCAGGTGCTCGATGCGAGCGTCCTCGCCGACGGCGCCGGGGGCGCCCGTCTGGGGCGGGGGGGACGACAGCGGATCGGCCATGGCTAAAGTGCTGCACAGTATAGCACTTAGGACGGGTGCGGGCGGGTTCGATCAGGTGCGGCGGGTGCGATCAGGTGCGGCGGGTGCGATCAGGTGCGCACGGGTGCGATCACCCCGACGTCGTAGCGGCCGTAACGGCCGTGCAGCAGGCTCTCCGATCACCGGCGATGTCATCGCTGCCCGACAGCCCGGGCGAGACGGTCGAGGCATCGACCGCCGTGGCGCCAAGGTCGTTCTCGCCGCTCTGCTTGTCCCAACGCGCGGTTCCACAAGCGCGGCCGTAGCCTCCGCCGTGTGGTAAGAAGCAGGGGACATGGCCATCATCGAGTGCGTTCCCAACATCAGTGAAGGTGCCCGGCCCGAAGTCATCGAGGGCATTGCCGAGACACTGCGGGCCATACCGGGTCTCCGCGTGCTGGACGTCCAGTCGGACGCCACCCACAACCGCAGCGTGCTGACCCTGGCGGGCAATGCCGATGCTCTGCGGATCGGCATCCCCGTGCTCTTCGCGCGGGCCGTGGACGCCATCGACCTCCGCGAGCACCGGGGCGCGCATCCGAGGCTCGGGGCCGTGGACGTCGTGCCCTTCATCCCCATCGAAGGGGCGACAATGGCGGACTGCGTGGCGCTGGCTCGTGCGGTCGCCGAGGACGTGGCGACCCGCCAGTCGATACCCGTGTACCTGTACGAGGAGGCGGCGACCGCGCCGCACCGCCGCAGCCTCGAGGACATCCGCCGCGGGGAGTTCGAGGGGCTGGCGGACAAGATGGCACAGCCAGGCTGGGCGCCCGACTTCGGTCCCGCGGCCCCCCATCCGACCGCCGGCGCCAGCGTCATCGGCGCGCGCATGCCGCTCATCGCCTACAACATCAACCTCGCCACCGACCGGCTGGACGTGGCCAAGAAGATCGCCACGGCCGTCCGCATGAGCAGCGGCGGGCTCCGGTTCGTGAAGGCGATGGGCATCCCCCTCGACGATCGCGGCATCGTCCAGGTGTCGATGAACCTCACGAACTACGAGAGGACCCCGATCTTCCGGGTGTTCGACCTCGTGAAACGGGAGGCCGCGCGTTATGGCGTCAGCGTGCTCGAGAGCGAGGTCGTGGGCCTGGTTCCGCAGGCCGCACTCCTGCAGGCTGCCGAGTACTACCTGCAACTGGAAGGCTTCACCGTCGACCAGGTGCTGGAGAACAAGCTGCGGGAGGAATAGGCACGGGGTCCAAAGCACGGAGGTTCAATGCACGAGAGGTTCGAACCCCTGTGCCAGGTGCCTATCCCTCTTCCCTGCGCGGGGCGATGCCGAACGCCTTCATCTTCTTGTAGAGGTTCGAACGCTCGACGCCCAGCATCTCGGCCGTCTTCGACATGTTGCCCTGCGCGGCGGCCAGGGCGCGGAGGATGTAGTCCTTCTCGAACTGGTCGCGCGCCTCGGCGAGCCGGCCGGTTGCGGGCACGGCCGGCTCGACGGGAGTCCCCGCATCGCGGCCGAGGAAGGCCAGGTCCTGGGCGGTGATGGTGTCGCCCTCCACCATGATGATGAGCCGCTCGATGGTGTTGCGCAGCTCGCGCACGTTGCCGGGCCAGTGATACTGCTGCAGGCGCGCCATCGCCTCGGGCACCAGCCGCTTCGGGCGCCGGCCGTACTCTGCGGCCACGACGGCCATGAAGTGCTCGGCCAGCAGCGGGATGTCGTCAGGCCGGTCGCGCAGAGGCGGCACGAAAATCGGGATGACGTTCAGCCGGAAGAACAGGTCCTCGCGAAAGCGGCCGGCCCGGATCTCGGCCACGAGGTCCTTGTTGGTCGCCGCCAGCACGCGCACGTCCACCTTGATGCGCTGCGTCCCCCCGACTCGTTCCATCACCTGCTCCTGCAGCACTCGCAGTACCTTGGCCTGCGTCTTCAGGCTCATGTCGCCGATCTCGTCGAGGAAGATGGTGCCGCCGTTGGCCTGCTCGAAGCGGCCGGGCTTGTCGGCCACCGAGCCGGTGAAGGCGCCTTTCACGTGGCCGAACAGCTCGGTTTCGATCAGCTCCTCCGGGATCGCCGCGCAGTTGACTTCCACGAACGGCCCGAGGCGGCGCCGGCTCAGCTGGTGAATGGTCCGCGCCACGAGCTCCTTGCCGGTGCCGTTCTCGCCGAGGATCAACACGCGCCCGTTGGTGGGCGCCGCCATGGCCACCTGCTCGCGCAGCCTCGCCATCGCGGGGCTCTCGCCCACCATGGTGTACTGGCGGTCCACACGCGCACGGAGCACCCGGTTCTCGGTTTCGAGATCCCGCTGGCGCATGGCGTTGCGGACGACGAGGACCGTCTTCTCCAGCGACAGCGGCTTCTCGACGAAGTCGAAGGCGCCCATCTTGATGGCGCGAACGGCGGATTCGATGTTGCCGTGGCCGGAGATGATGACCACCTGGGCATCCACCTGCCGCTCGCCGAGCCGCTGCAGCGTGGTGAGCCCGTCGATGCCGGGCAGCCAGATGTCGAGCAGGATGACGTCGTAGGCCCGCTCGGCCACGCGCGCGAGGCACTCCTCGCCCGTGCTGGCCGCGTCCACCTCGAAGCCCTCGTCGCGCAGCACGCCGGCCACCGACGAGCGCACGCCCGGCTCGTCGTCTACGACCAGGATGGCTGCCATCCGCTCCTCACCAGACCGAACCCGCAGCACGAAGGACCCGAAGGACGAGGGAACACACGAAGACGCGGACGGGAGTCGTCACCGCTCCCTCGAAAGGCCTTCCCGGATCGTCTCAACACGGCAGCTCTATCGTAAACCGCGTGCCCCGTGGCACGTTGTCGGCCACGTCCACCGAGCCGCCGTGCTCGGCGACGATGCGCCGCACGATGGCGAGGCCGAGGCCGCTGCCCCGCCCCTTGGTGGAGTAGTACGGCAGGAACAGCTTCTCTCGCTCGCCGTCCGGGATGCCCGGCCCGTCGTCGGCCACGACGATGCGGACGAAGCCGTTCGGCTGGTCGCGCGCGGTCTCGACGAGGATGTTGCCTCGACGGTCCATCGCCTCGATGGCGTTGTCGATCAGGTTCACCAGGACACGCTTGATCTGCTCGGGATCCACGCGCACGTCCGTCACGGCCGGATCGAAGCGGCGCTCGAACCGCACCGACGTGAACAGACCGTCGTAGAGCGCCAGCGTCTCGGTGACCAGCGCCGACAGGCTGGTTGGCACGGCACGCGGCGCCGGCATGCGCGCAAACTGCGAGAACTCGTCCACCAGGCCCTTCAGCGACTCCACCTCGCCGATGATCGTCGTCGTGCACTCCTGGACGAGATCCTGCAGCGGAGGCTCGAGGCCCGTGAGCTTCCGCCGCAGCCGCTCGGCGGACAGCTGGATGGGCGTCAGCGGGTTCTTGATCTCGTGCGCGAGCCGCCGCGCCACCTCGCGCCAGGCCGCCACCTTCTGCGCGCGGATGAGCGGCGTCACGTCGTCGACCACCAGCACGGTGCCGTCGTAGCCGCCCTCGGCCCCGGGCACGCGCGTGGCCACGGCCGCGAGGTGCCGTTCTCGACCGTCGCGCACGAGGGTGATCTCCTGCGCCAGCGAGTCGGTCCGCGCCCGCGCCGACTGGCCGATCAAGTCGTTCACCGGCGCGAGGTCGGCACGGGCGAAGACGTCGACGGCGGGCCGGCCGACGGCGCCCGCGTCGAGTTCCAGCAGGCGCGCCGCCGCCGAGTTGATGGTCCCGATGCGGCCGAGCCGATCGATCGACACGACGCCCGTGGCGATGCGCTCGACGACGGCCTCGATGTAACGCCGGCGGCTCTCGCCTTCCTGGTGCTTGCGCGCCAGGTCGAGGCTCGCGCGCTCGAGGCGCCGCCGGCTGGACGCCACTTCGGCCGCCATCGCGTTGAACGCGTCGACCATTCCTGCGAACTCGTCCGCGCCGTGGTGCTCGATGCGGTGATCGTAGTGGCCGGCGCCGATCTCCCTGGCCGCCTCCGACAGCGCCTGGACGGGGCGCGTGATGCGCTTCGCCAGGTAGAGCCCGAGCCAGGTCGACCCCACGAGGATGAACAGGGTGACCATCACGAAGAACGAGATGTACACGCCCGCCAGCGGCTGCCGGAGCACGCGCAGCTGCGTGTAGTCCTCGTAGGCCTGCGTCATCCGCCGCGAGCGCTCGGCCAGGCTGCCGGCCAGGTATTCGGACGCCACCACCACGCCGGTCAGCGTGCTGCCGCGCCTCACCGGGTGTGCCACCCGCAGCAGTTCGCCGCCGGCAGCGAGCGGCTCGAGCATCCACGGCGTGGGCTCGGCGCCGGTGGCGGCCTGGCTGGCCAGGCGATCGGCCGACGCGCGGGCCCAGCCCTGTGGAATGGACGGGGCTGCCACGTCCACCACGGGCATCACAGCCAGGCCACTGGCGCCGGTTTCCACGCGATAGACCTGCACGAGCGCCGCGCGGGGGCCGCTCACCTCGGGCGTGACCGCACGCCGCACCGCGGCCACGTCGGCCGACGCGAGGTCGGTGGCGGCCAGCCCCGTCGCGATGCGCGCGGCCTGCTCCGCCACCATCCGCTGCCGGTCCTGGTAGTAGTCGGCCGCGATGCTGTTGGCCGAGGCCAGGATCTCGTCCACCGGCGTGTTGAACCACCGATCCACCGCGGTGAGCACTACCCGGCTGCCGACCAGCAGGACGAGCACGGCCGGGATGACCGTCATGCCGAGCATCGCCAGCACGAGCTTCGACCGGAAGCGCGCGAAGGGCAGGCCCCGGCGCCCTTCGACGACCGACTTGATGACGTTGCGCGCCAGCAGGAACACCAGCGCGAGCAACATGGTGAGGTTGGTCGCCGAGAGCGCGTACAGCACGACCTCGGCCAGGAAGTCGGGCGCCAGCGCCGACGTGCGCTCCTCCACCACGAGCAGCCCGACCAGGGCCGCCAGCAACATGACGATCCCCGCGAGGATGAGGCGCGGGTTGTCACGGAACGGACGGCGGCTCGCCGCGTCGCCGGCAGCCGGCGGCGTCACCGCCCGAACCACCCCAGACGGTCGCGTCGCAGCCACAGCCCTCCCGCTACTCCTTCGAGTTGAGCAGGTCCTTCAACTCCGACATGAACTCCCCGATGTCGCGGAAGTGCCGGTAGACGGACGCGAATCGGACGTAGGCCACCTTGTCGAGCTTCTTCAGCTCCTCCATGACGAAGGCGCCGACCTCCTGCGTCGAGATCTCCTTCTCGGCGCGCTCCTGCAGCATGGCCTCGACCCGGTCGGCCACGTCCTCGATGGCCGCCACGCTCACGGGCCGCTTCTCGCACGCCTTCAGGAGGCCGCCGATGAGTTTCTGCCGCTCGAAGCGTTCGCGGGTCCCGTCCTTCTTCACCACCATGTACGGGATCTCGTCGATCCGCTCGTAGCTGGTGAAGCGGCGGTGGCACTCCTCGTTCAGGCACTGCCGGCGGCGGCGAATCACGTCGCCTTCGCGGCTCTCGCGTGAGTCGACCACCTTGTCGCCCAGGTGGCCACAATAGGGACACTTCATGCTTCCACCTCGGCGGACTCCGCCCGCTTGGTCATCTGCTTCAGCCCCTGCAGGTCGAGCCCCTCGCGAGCCGCGTACCAGAGCCCGAGGAGGGTAACCGGCACGAACGACACC
>JBFWQE010000052.1:0-33074 GCA_050249615.1 Vicinamibacterales bacterium | reverse complement strand
GGCGATCACGAGCCACGCTGCTGGCGTGCGCCCAGGCCGCAGCGTGAGCAGGCACCCCCACGCCAGCCACCCCGCCAGGACCGGAGACCAGCGGCGCAACCGTGCCACGAGCAGGCCGCCAATGCCGAGTGTCAGCGGCAGCATTTCGTACCGCAGCAGCGACACCCACAGCTCCCCCGGTGGGATGCCCCCGGGCGTGGTCCACTGGTGCAGCCAGGCGCCAACGCTGGCCGACACGAGAGGCGGTCCCTCCCACTGGGTCAGTCCCGAGGTCGCGACCATCAGGGCGGTCGCTCCCGCGAGGACGGCAGGACGACGCGCGAGGGGTGTGGGCAGCTGCGGGCGCAGGACCAGCATCGCAACGACGAGCGGCGGAGCGAGGTCCCAGACGAGCGGACCGGATGCGAGGGCGAACCCCGCGGCGAGAGACATGCCATCGACCAACGCCGCGCGCGCGCGTGGTGTCGGGGTGTCGGCCAGCACGATGAGCCCCGCGAAGACGACCCAGCAGGCTGTCGACACGAAGACGGCGCCATCGCCGAGACGAGAGTATCCGACCGACAGCGGATCGCCCGCGAGCAGCACCGCCAGCGAGATCGACGTCGTGCGCCCCAACGACCGCCGCAGCAGCCAGGCGACCGCGACCACCGCCGCTCCCGCCAGGGCGGGGGCCAGCCGGGCCACCTGGTCGCCGGCGCCAACGAGCCAGAAGAGCGCGGCCTGCAGGCCGAAGAGCGCAGCGCTCGCCGGAGGCGGGTCGAGAAGCGGGATCCCCGACGCGCGTCCCTCGGCGAGGCCCCATGCGGCCCACGCCGAGGCCGCCTCGACAGGACTCAGGGGCCATCGGTCGAGAGCCGGCAGCCTCACCAGCAGTGCCGCCAGGCCGCACACGGCGTACGGCGCGTGCTCCCACCCGAGGTTCGCGGGCGGCGCCTTCGGTCCGGAGCGCAGCGTCGAGGCGTCAGTCACGGCGACGGTAGAGTCGCACGGCGCCGTGCTCGAACACCAGAACCATGACGCGGGCGATCAGGGCTTCGTGGCCCGCCGTCATCGCGTAGCGTCCCCGCTCCAGGGGGCCGACATGCACGAGATCGACGTGCCAGGCGTCAAGTGTGTCGCGCAGGGCATCGGGCGAAGGCGGATTGTAGATCCGCTCCAGCGCTTCGAGCCGTCCGGCGGCCATCGTCTGGAAGGCATCGCCGCGCCATTGCCGTTCGTGGCCTTGCCACCCCAGCAGCGTCGGGCGCCCCGTGGCCGTGCTCAGCAGGCTGTAATCCGCGCGGTAGCTGATCCCTGGCGCCTGGGCGATGACGGCCCTGCGCGGCGTGTTCTCCCGCACCCAGTCGATGGCGGCCCACTCATCGGGTACCTGCTGGCGCAGGAGGGCGAGGGCGTCGAGCGTGGGGGCGCCGGCTGGCCGTTCCTGGATCGCGGATCGCAGCGCGGCAACGGGATAGATCAGACCGCTGGCGACAACCATGAGCGCGGCCAGTGCCCCGACGCGACCAGCGCCGCCGCGACGCCAGGCGATGACGATGCCCGATGTTCCGGCCGTCGCGAGGTAGAGCCATGCCTGGTAGTAGAACTTGAAGACCGTGTTCATCCGATTGGCGAAGGCGTCGTGCAGGTACACCAGTTCGGGCGCGAGCGCCAGCCCAAGACCGACCGAGGCGAGCAACAGGGCGAACGTGAGGACATCGGCGCCAGGATGACCGCGCACCAATCGAGCACGGATCAGCGCGGCCAGCACACCGATGGCGACGGCGCCGAGCACGAGGACGGGCCACCCGGTCACCCAGCGAGAGAGCACCATCGCGAGCGGGCGTTCGACGCCGGGGGCGACGCCAGCCATCCACGCACGTCCGGCGTCGCTCTGGGCGGCCCAGACCGCCGACGCAAACAGCCAGGCGCCCCCGGCCACGAGCGTGCCCGCCACCGCTCGTGCCAGCGTGCCGAACCGCGGGCGTTGCTCGCGCCAGGCCAGGCCCGCGAGCACCACGACACCCGGCAGGAGCGTGCCGAACATCGTCATGAACTGCCCGATCGGCGTCGGATGCCACAGGTTGGGTAACAGGCCCTTCACCTGCGACTGGGCCGTGACAAGGTAGGGAAAGTAGACCAGCAGCGTGATCGTGACGGCGGCGATCGAGATCCAGGCTGCGCGGCCCAGCGCGCGCCATACCGCGTGTTCGCCTGAGGCGGGCCACGACGCCGCAAGGACCAGCACGCACAAGGCGGCCGGCAGGTCCCAGGTGTTGAGCCCGACGAGCGCCCCGACGACGACCATCGACAGGCCGAGACTGACGTTCGGTCTGAGCGCCGGTCGACCCGCGGGCGCCAGGGGAGCGGCGCTGCCGGCGTCCGGCGCACTTCGCTGGAGCAGCAGCCCGAGAGCGCACGCCATCGAGAGGACGACAAACGGCATGGACAGCAGGTGGGGGTGGTTGTCGCCGAGCAGATAGCTGAAGAACGGGAACTCGGTGATGATCTCGATCGGCTGGCCCGTCGGCGTGATGTCCTGCAGCACGCGGCTGCTCGGCCACCACCACCAGGCCGTCTCGGCCAACGGGGATCGCGGGCCAGTGGCCGACGCGGCAACCCACTCGAGGGGCACGTGGAGGTTGGCACTGAAGGCCACGACGACCGCCGTGATCGCGCCTGCCGCGATCGACGCCCACGAGCAATCGCGACCGCCTCCGGTCGAGGCGGTCAGGTTGACGCCCAGGCTGAAGCATCCGAGCGCCAGCAGCGCGAACCAGCACGCCTGTCCGACGTTGTAGGACACCTCGGGCGGTTGGCCGGTCAGGAAGCCGAGAGCGCTCATCAGCCAGTAGCCGAAGTAGTAGTAGCTGACGGGATAGCCCGCAAGCCAGGAGTCGGCCGGGGGGAACGTCGGGTTGGTCGAGACGGCGGTGAGCAGCATCAGGTCCATCGGCTGCTCGGTATGGGTGACGGCCGGAGTGAGCGACCGCACCAGGCACCAACCTCCGAACGCGGCGGCGAAGATCAGTTCCGATGCGGCCAGCACCCGCAGGTCCGGCAGCGGGCGGCGCGGGCCCACGACCGCTGCCGTCGCGACGAGGCCGCCCATCACGAGAAGAGCCCCGCCCGGCTCGTTCCGCAGCAGGCCCAGCGCCGTCCCCAGCCACAGCAGCAGACCAAGCGTCAGGACCCCAAGGCTTTTGGACACGCCGTAGCCGGAGTCGGGCAGCCGGTGGAAGCATGGGCCCGTCAGGACATATGCAGTGACACCCAGCGCCTGCACCACGATGTACCAGCTGAGGACGGCCATCATGGACGTGACGCGGGTGACGGCGTGACGCGGTCTCGAGGAAGGTGTCGGGCGCCTAGTCGATAGCCCACGGCATGAACTTATCGCAGTTGCCCGCATTCCCGTCCTCGGGCCAATACGCGATAATCGGCGCGATGCGGGTCCTCCCATGAACCGACGATCGTTTCTCCACTCCACCGCCACCGCCGGCCTCGGCCTGGCGCTCACGCATCGCAGCCGCCCGCTCCGCGCCGCGCAGCCCGACCCCACCGTCCGCGTGCGCCTGATTCGGCACGCGACCCTGACCATCCACTACGGCGGCCGGACCCTCCTCGTCGATCCGATGCTCGGCGACCCGGGGGTGATGCCGCCCATCGCCCGCTCACCGAATCCGCATCCGAACCCGCTGGTCCCGCTTCCGGTGCCTGCCGCGCGCGTGCTGGACGGCGTCGAGGCGTTCCTGGTCACGCACACCCACTCGGATCACTGGGATGCAGCGGCGACGAAGCTCGTGCCGAAGGACGCCGCCCTCTTGATACAGCCGCCCGACGCCGGGAAGTTCACCGACTGGGGATACACCGCCGCGCAGCCCGTGGTCGATTCGGTGCCGTGGAAGGACATCACGATTTCGCGCACCGGCGGCCAGCACGGCCGAGGGGCGGTGGCGGAGCGCCTCGCGCCGGTCTCCGGCTTCGTCCTGCGCGCCAGCGGCCGGCCGACGCTCTACATCGCCGGCGACACGGTCTGGTGCCCCGAAGTGGCCGCCGCCATCGAATCCCACGAGCCAGACATCATCGTGGTCAACGCCGGGGCCGCGCAGTTCCTGGAGGGCGGCGTGATCACCATGGACGTGGACGATGTGGCCCAGGTGTGCCGCGCCGCTCCCGGGGCGCGCGTGATTGCCGTCCACATGGAGGCGATCAACCACTGCGTGCTGACCCGCAGTGCCCTGCGCACCGGCCTGGAGAAGGTCGGGCTGAAGACGCCGGTGCTGATTCCCGCTGACGGGGAGGAGCTGCGGCTGGGATGACGTGGCCCGCCGCCGCATACATCAACCCTCACGGGCGTTCATGGAGTGCGTGAGCGTCGCTCCTCACCGCCGCACCTTCTGGCTGCGCAGGTACTCCAGCCACGTCAACCCTGTCAACGCCCACCCATCGGATCCGGGCGCTTCCGCGACGCGACCCGAGCCCTCGTCTGCCATTCGAGCCGCGTGTCACGGGCGGTCGGCAGCCGAGTGGATACAGTTCCGCTCATGTTCATGACTGACCGTGGCGGCGGCCACGTCAAGCATGACCGCCCTGCTCCTGCTCTGGGCGGGTGGTCGTGATGGTTGCCACGCCGTTCGTCACCGCGAAAGCGCCTGATGCCCTTGACGCGGAGACAGGGGCTGTCGACACTGGAGCCCTGCTGAGCTACATCATGACTACCGGACCGGTGACCGTCCTGGCGCTCGCCGCCACGCTGCTGACAGCCTTCGCCCAGGCAGGGCCGGCGATTGCCGACCTCGAGGCGGTCGGCGTTCGAATCGAGGCGGCGTCCCACCAGGGGCGCGCCGCCATCCGCCTCACTGAATCGAACGCCAACCGCGAAGGCGGCCTGGCCCTCGTGAAGGGCCTGACCTTCCGGGACGGCACCATCGAGGTGGATGTCGCCGGACGCCGCGGCCCGCACGCCGTGCCCGACGATCGCGGGTTCATCGGGATCGCCTTCCGAGTACGCGAGGGCGGGGGCCGGTACGAGTACCTCTACCTCCGTCCCGACAACGGCCGCGCCAGCGACCAGGTGCGGCGGAACCACTCGACGCAGTACGCGGCGCACCCCGATTTCGGGTTCGATCGGCTGCGGAAGGAATCGCCCGAGCGGTACGAGTCCTACGTGGATCTCGAGTCTGGCGCGTGGACGCGGATGCGGATCGAGGTGGACGGCCTGACGGCACGGCTGTACGTGCACGACGCGCCCCAGCCGGCGCTCGTGGTGAACGACCTGAAGCTGGGCGCCGAGGGCGGCGGCGTGGCGCTCTGGATCGGCCCCGGCACCGAAGGGTTCTTCTCGAACTTTCGGGTACGGTAGCAGCGTATCGGTACAATCCCCTCATGTCACGACTGCCCCTTGCGGTCGCCGCCACCGTCGTCCTCCTGGCGCATCAGGGACTCCCGGCGCAGCAGCCCGCCGCCCCATCCGACGACACCGCGCGCATCAACGCCTGGTTCGAGAAGAAATACGAGGAACAGCTCGCCTTCAGCCCCATCCAGCAGACCTTCCTCGGCCGGAAGTCCGCCGCCATCGACGACATGTCCCTCGCGGCACAGGACAAGCAGCTGGCGTGGCAGCGCGCGTCGGTCGCCGAGATGAAGCAGTCGTTCGACTACGCGAAGCTCTCTCCCGAGGCACAGACGTCGTACGACCTGTGGATCTACCAGCTCCAGCAGGCCGAGGCGGCCCTGCCCTTCCGCGCCAACGCCTACGTCTTCGACCAGATGTCGGCCATCCACGCCTTCTTCCCGCAGCTGCTCGTCGCCTTCCACCGCGTCGACGACGCATCGGACATGGGGGCGTACGTGGCGCGCATCCGCGAGTCGGGCCGGGCCGTGCGGCAGCTCATCGAGATCTCGAAGCGCAACGTCGTCTCCGGCGTGCGGCCGCCCCGCTTCGCGTTCGACTTCGTCATCGACGAGTCCACGAAGATCATCACCGGCGCGCCGTTCGACGAGAGCGGCACGGACAGCGCGGTATGGGCCGACGTGAAGGCCAAGGTCGCCGACCTGCAGAAGAAGGGCGCGCTGGACGAGGCGAAAGGCAAGGCCCTGGTGGAGGAAGCGCGCGCGGCGCTGACCGGCCCGTTCCGAGGGGCGTACCAGGATCTCATCGCCTGGCAGAAGGAAGACCGCCTCAACGCCCCCGAGAAGACCTCCGGCGTCGGGTCACTTCCCGACGGGGCGGCGTACTACCGGGAGCGGCTCGCCAACCAGACCACGACGACGCTCACGGCCGACGACATCCACCAGATCGGGCTGGACGAGGTCGCTCGACTGCGCAGCGAGATGGACACCATTCGCGCGGAGGTGGGGTTCACGGGGGACCTGCAGGCCTTCTTCGCCGAGCTGCGCGACAAGAAGGACGACGCCCGCTATTACTACCCGGACACGGACGAGGGCCGCGCAGCGTACATCAAGGACGCGACGGCCGCCATCGATCGGATCAAGGCGGTCCTGCCGAAGTACTTCGGCATCCTCCCGAAGGCGGATCTCGTCGTCAAGCGCGTGGAGCCGTTCCGCGAGCAGCCGGGCGCTGCGCAACACTACTTCCCGAGTACCCCGGACGGATCAAGACCGGGCGTGTATTACGCGCACCTGTCGGACATGAAGGCGATGCCGAAGGCGGAGCTGGAGGTCATCGCGTATCACGAGGGCCTGCCGGGCCACCACATGCAGGTGGCCATCGCGCAGGAGCTGACGGCCATCCCGACGTTCCGGCGTCAGGCGTTCTTCACGCCTTATGGGGAGGGATGGGGGCTCTATGCGGAGTGGCTTGCGCGCGAGATGCCTGGCACCTACCAGGATCCCTACTCGCGCTTCGGTCGGCTCGGCTCGGAGATGTGGCGGGCCATTCGCCTCGTCGTCGACACGGGCCTGCACGCGAAGGGCTGGTCGGAAGAGCAGGCCGTGCAGTACTTCCTCGCCAACTCGGCGACCACCGAGGCGCAGGCGCGCTCCGAGGTGCGGCGCTACATGGTCACACCCGGCCAGGCCACGGCCTACAAGATCGGCATGCTGAAGATCCAGGAGCTGCGGCGCAAGGCCGAGGCCGCGTTGGGCGAGCGGTTCGACATCCGCGCGTTTCACGACACGGTGCTCGGCGGCGGCTCGATGCCGCTCACCATGCTGGAGCAGCGGATCGATCGCTGGATCGCGGCCGTCCACGCGTCGAAACGCAACCCCTGACACACCCCGCGTCGCGCGGCAGCACGCAGACCCGCGTGCGGCGGCCGGACGCCGCGCGTGGGACGGGGCCGCCCTCGGCGGGGCATCGTCAGAGTGCTGGGCGGGCGTCGGTCTTGCGGAAGTCGCCTCCCACGAAGAGCAGCGTGTCTCCGGCCGTTGCGGCCGTGGCGTACGCCAGGCAGTCGCCGAAGTTCAGCGCGGCGGGGTGACGGCCGCGGCCGTAGCGGTTGGACGCGTCCAGCGCCCGCTGCCACTCCGGCTCCCCGAAGGGAACGATGGTGATGCCGAGCTCGCGCACGAGGCCCTCGAGTTCACGGCCGGTGGGCGAGCCACGGCGGCCCGCCAGTACCATCCCCGTCTCCACGAGCGTGGGGGCGCCGACGCGGACGACGTCCGCCTGGAGGATGGCGTCCACCAGGTCCAGGTAGCCCGGCTCGGCGAAGAGGATGGCCACGAGAGCGGACGAATCGAGCGTCATGCGCCCTCCGGTCCGTACCCGAGGATCTCGTCTTCCTCCTCGCGCGTGAGACGGCGGCCGCGCTGCTCCGTGGGAATCGTCGGCCACACCTCGGTCCGGAGGAAGGCGAGCACCCGGGCGCGGCGGCGCGCCGTGGGCGGCCCCTTCAGGCGCTGCCGCCGTTCCTCGAGCGCGCGGCGGATCGCCTCCGTCTTCGATTCACCGGTCAGCCGCGCGACTTCAGCCGCCAGCCGCTCGACGTCAGCGTTCTTCAGGTTGAGCGCCATGATTGCACCATGGTAGACCATCTTGGGTGTAACGGTGTAACCGAATTAGCTCGCGCAATCCGCGCGAGCGCCCCGTGTGCCGGACGGGCCGACCCTTCCACCCTCCGCCCGCTCGCGGGTAGTATCACCTCCTCAACCCGCCGAGGAGGTCCCCGTGCCGCTTACTCGACCCGCCCGCCCACTGGCGTGGCTCACCCTCGTCGTCGTCCTCGCCCTCGGGTTCGTCGCAGGCACCCTGATGCCCGGCGCATTGAGCCGGGCCACCAGCACCGCCACCGCGGCGCCGGCAGCCGGACGCACCCTCGCGCCGGTCGATCCCTCGAGTGCCGGCTTCGCCACCGAGCGCCTTGCGCGCCTCTCAAGCCGCATGCGCGATCTCGTGGCCGATGGCCGCCTGGCCGGCGTCGTGACGCTGGTCGCGCGCCACGGACGGGTGGTGAGCTTCGATGCCCACGGCCGGAAGGACATCCGCAAGCCGGACGCCATGGAGAAGGACGCCATCTTCCGCATCTACTCCATGAGCAAGCCGATCACCGGCGTCGCGATGATGATGCTGTACGAGGAGGGCCTGTGGCGGATGGACGATCCGGTGTCGAAGTTCATCCCCGAGTTCCGCGGCTTGCAGGTGCACGGCGGCGAGGCCGCGAAAGGCTCGCCGACGCTCGAGGCACCACGCCACCAGATGACGATGCGGGAGCTGATGACGCACTCGGCGGGCCTGGGCTACGGGTTGTCGGAGGCGCACCCGGTCGATCGGCAGTTCCGCCAGCTCGAGATCCTCACGCCCACGATTCCGCTCCACGAGATGATGGGACGCATCGCGAAGGTGCCGCTCCTCGCGCAGCCCGGCACGCGCTGGTCCTACAGCATCGCGGTGGACGTGCAGGGCTACCTGGTCGAAAAGCTTTCGGGCCGTCCCTTCGACGTCTTCCTGAAGGAGCGCATCTTCGATCCGCTGGGGATGAAGGACACCGGCTTCTACGTCCCGGCCGAGAAGCTGAGTCGCCTGGCACAGGTGCACGAGGAGACAGCGAGCGGAACGATCGAGGCGGCCAGGCAGCAGCAGCTCGTCCTGATGCCCGATCCGACGACGCCCCCCGTCGGCCCTTCCGGCGGCGGCGGCCTCTATTCGACGGCGGAGGACTACCTGCGCTTCTGTCAGATGCTGCTCGACGGCGGCACGTTCGGCGGCGCGCGCCTGCTGGCCCCGCGGACGGTGGAGATGATGCGCACCAATCACCTGTCGGACGAAGCGCTGGCCACCTATCGCCCCGGGCAGGGCTTCGGCCTCGACTTCTCGGTGGTGATGGATGCGGGGAAGGCGGCGGTCTCGACGCCGAACGGCAGCTACTACTGGTCCGGGGCGGCCGGCACCTGGTTCTGGATCGACCCCGCGATGGACCTGGCGTTCGTCGGCATGATCCAGCATCGTGGCCCGGCGGTGGGCGACGCGCAGGTGCTGTCGCGCAACCTCACCTACCAGGCCATCGTGGATTGAGCCGGGGACTATTTCTTGCGGCGGATGTAGGTCACGTGCGTGACGCCCGTGATCTTGCCGGCCTTGTCCATGCGGATGTACTCGTTGTTGATCGTGTTGTTGTCCGCCGACAACGTGTTGATCACCACCTGGTACACCACGCCGTCCCGCTTGTTGAGGATGCGGGTGCTCTTGGCATCGATGATCTCGACGGCCGTCTCGGCGTTCTGCTGGCCCGTCACCGGCCGGAACACACCGTCGAACTTCGTCACGTAGCTCCAGGTGGCCTTCGGATCGCTGGGGTTGCTCACCGTGATCTTCATGCCGTCGGCCTCGTAGGGCTCGTAGGTCATCACGTTGTTCGGGTTGGTCGAGTTGTCCCAGACGCCGAAACGGGTGGCGCCGGGGTTCTGGGCCCAACTGGACGCGGCGGACACGAGCACGGCCGCGAGGGCGACCGCACAGACGGATAGCATTCGTACACGCATCGATTTCACCTCTGGTCGCGGCCGACTCGGGTTCGCTCGGACCGTGGAATGGGGAAGTCTATCAGGTCGCGCCCCCTGGCGAAGACATTCCGGCCCCCCACCTTAGTCTTCCCTCGGAGGACCTTCCACGAGCAGCGCCGCGCGCTGCCCAGAGGGAAGCGGGCGGCTTCGCGCGGTGGCATCACCCTTGCCACGGCGGGAGACATGTCCCACTCCCCCACCCAACCGGGATACGAGCCGACCGTCATGTGGCGCATGAGCCGCGGCGACGGGCAGTCCTCCTACGCCCTCATCGACCCGCGCCGCGACGGCGCCTCCGTCGTCTGGTTCGTCAACGGCCGCCCGATGGGCGCCCGCGAGTTCGGCGACTGGACCGGCGCGCTGCGCTGGTGCGATCAGCTGCAGGCCCAGAACTGGGCCGCCGGCTGGCGCGACCGGGGCGACTAGCAGGTTGCCGAGACAGCCCGCGGCCGAACGCCGGCGACGCGCTTCAATCGGGTACGGTCACGACGATCGGTGTCGACGGTTCGCTGGCGCCGATCGCATTGACGGCTCGCACCCGGAGCGAGTACGAGCCGGGGGGGACATTGGGAACGGTCACCGATGTGTGCGGGCCGGTGAACACCGTGAAGAACGGCGTCCCGGGCCCGATGCTTGCCTCGAGGCTGTAAGCGGTGGCCTGGCGCATCGCCGACCAGGTCAGGGTTACCGATTGGCCGACCACTGTGGGACTCTGAAGTTCCGGCGCCAAGGGGGGCGTCAAGACGGCCAATGAGTTCTGGCCGGCGTCTGTCAGTGTCAGATCGGCAATCACCAGACCGCTCTCCAGGTCGATTGCAGACACGATCGCGGGGCTGGCCGGAACCCCCGAGCCCAGGTACTCCCGCGTGACCACGAGCTTCGTCCAGCACGATTGGCTTGGGGCCCGTGAAGAGCAGGAGGGGCGCCAGGAGCAGGCTGGTCGACGCGGTTGGTGCGCCGGTGGCCCCGTCGTACTTGGTCAGGGTCCATGGCTCCCCCGGCGCCGGGCCTTGGGAGACGACAAAGACCATCGCCCCATCCGAGGTGGCGGCCAGACTGATTGGGAGGTCGGGCAGCGCTGTGGCCCGGATGAACGTCCCATCCGCGTGAAACTGGGCGAGCTCCGGAGTGGCCCCCTGGCGAACGACAAACAGCGTCTCGGGCAGCGGTGAGAACGCCATCAGGCGATCGCGCCCATAGGGATCTGGCGGAAGGGGCGACACCCCATCGATGATCTCCTCGATGCCGCTCGTGGTGACCACGCTGATGGCGTCGCCGTTCCACAGGAACGCTCGCGCTCGATTCGCATCACCGACGACCTGGGGGAGACTTGTGCCCGCCAGCGCGAAGGGCGCCGACGTCATGATTTCACCCGTCAACGGGGACCATGCCCGGACGACGAAGGTCCCACCGAAGAGGGCGCTCGCCTCGACGAGGTACCGTCCCCCGTCGATGGCGACGCGCCCGTAGAAGTCGGTCATGGGCGCTGGGGGAGTTGGTATCGTCCGGGTCGCTCCTGTGTCGAGGGATATCTCGATCGCGGTGTCCTGGCCCACAACGATGGCTCGCGGTTGGCCGACCGCGGCAAGGGGCGACAGCAGAGCCGCTGTCAGACCCACTGACAATGCGCGCATTCGCCTACCCTCCAGATTGCGGGAGTGGCACACCGCACCACCACTCGGGCGTGATGGAGCACTGTCGGCCATCCGACGCGCTGGTTCCGGGAGTAACCAGCTCCCCGCGCCAGTGGCTGCGGCAGCGCTGAACTCTTAACACCGCTCCGGGGGGCAAGCATCGCGGCGAACATCTCGCCGGACGAGACTCTCCGGCGTCCCCGAATGACTGGGGATCGCCCGCCCGATGCGTCGGGGCGCAGCTTACGCGTCAATCGGCAGCAGCCGGAACGGCCTGCCGCCGGTGCCGCGCAGTGCGCGGAAATGGCGCTCGTCCGTACAGAGCAGGTCCAGCGTCCGGTGCCGCTGCGCGAGCACCACCACCGACGCGTCCGCCAGCCCGATGCGCAGGTCGGCGTACCGCTCCATCACCCGCCGGGCGTGGGCCACATCGTCGGAGGCGAACGGCTCCAGCTGGTACGCTCCCCGCGTCACCTCGTCGAGAAACGACAGCTGCGCCTGGTGCCCCACCCGCGTGGCCACCAGGTAATCCAGCTCCGCGAGGACGAAGGGTGAGATGAGCCGCGGAGGCGTCGCACCGACGAGCGCGGCGACGGCACGGCCGTGCAGCGCCTCGTTGGCATCGAGCGCCGCGTAGAGCCCGCCCGTGTCGAGCACGATCATCGGAGGCCGAATCCCTCGAGCGCTCGATCCACGTCTTCCGCGATCGACGGGCCGGTAGCCCGGAACAACGGCAGCCTGGGCGCGGGCGCCCCGACCTCCGCGGTGATCCGTGCGACGGCCTCGCGCAGCAGCTCCGCCTCGCTGCAACCGCGCTCCCGCGCCACGCGGGCGAGCGACCGCTTCAGGTCCGCGGGCAGGTAGACCGTCGTCTTGGTCATGCCATACATATACCATATGTTATGCCTGCCATAAGGGGGCACCGCAATGCGCGCCGCGTCCCTCCGGGCGGAGTGCGCGGGTAGAATGCCCCATGCGCAGAGCCTCCCTCGTCCTCGGCGCCGTGGCCTGCACCTGGCTCCTGGGCCTGACCTTCGCTCGTGCGGCCGGGGAGGCCCCGTCCGGATGGAACGCGAAGGCGGCGGCGACCTACCTGGACGACGAGCTCGCGTGGTGGGCATCCTGGCCCAACGCGACCCGCGACCACGGCACCTTCTGTGTGTCGTGCCACACCGCCACGCCCTACGTGCTGGCGCGGCCGGCACTGGCCGAGGCGCTGGGCGAAACCGGGCCCTCTGCCGCGTCACACCGGCTGTTCGAGAACGTCGCCACGCGCGTGCGGCTGTGGCGCGAGGTCGAACCCTGGTATCCGGATCAGACGCGCGGGCTCCCGAAGACCAGCGAGTCGCGCGGCACCGAGGCGGTGCTGAACGCGCTGGTGCTCGCCACGCGCGACGCGCGCACCGGCGCGCTCGCGGACGACACGCGGCAGGCCTTCGCGCACATGTGGGCGCAGCAGATGAAGACCGGCCCGCTCGATGGCGCCTGGGCCTGGCTCAACTTCGCGTACGCGCCGTGGGAGGCGCCGGAGTCTCCCTATTTCGGTGCGGCCATGGCCGTCGCCGCGCTGGGCGCCGCTCCCGGCGGCTACGCACACAGCGCGGAGGCACAGGCCGGTCTCGCGCGACTCGGCCGGTTCGTCGGCTCGAGCTTCGACGAACAGATACTCTTCAACCGCCTGACGATGATCGCGGCGGCGCGGCAGATGGAAGGCCTGGTGACCCCGGCACAGCGCGCGCGGACCGCGGCGGACGTGGCCGCGCTGCAGGAGGCCGACGGCGGCTGGAGCCTGTCGAGGTTCGGCCGCTTCGCCCGCGTGGACGAGACACCGCTCGACACCGCGTCCGACGGCTACGCGACCGCGCTCGCGGTGCTCGCGCTGAAGTCGTCCACCGACGCGGCTCACCAGGCTGCGCGCGCGAAAGGGCTCGCGTGGCTGCGGTCCCACCAGGAGTCGTCGGGGCGGTGGAGCGCAACGTCGCTCAACAAGAACCGCGACCCGAAGTCCGATCCCGCCCGCTTCATGCACCACGCGGCCACGGCCTACGCCGTGCTTGCGCTCACCGATCGCTGACTCCGGCGCGACGCCTGCTGCCTCCCCGGAGGTCCCGAGGTTGGCAGCGCGGCCCTCCGGGCGTAGAATGCGCCCATAACCATCCTGCTCTGCGCCAGCGGGGTCCCAACGGTCACGAAGGAGCGTTCCATGCAACGCCCACTCCCACTCGTGCTCGCGGCCTGCGCGCTCGGCGCCTGGCTGCCTTCCGCCGCCCTCGCGCAGCCCACCGGCAACAGCCCGCACCCGACAATCCCCGCCGATGCCGCGGTCGATTTCGGCGTGCTACCCACCGCCCCGCTCGGCCCCCCCCGTGCCTGCAATCCGGCGCCATCGGCGGTCCGGCAGACCCGTGCGCCTACAAGATCCACCACCTCGTCCCTGAAGAGGTGACCATCCGGAAGGGCGGGCCAACGCGCATCCCGACACCCGTGTGTGGTCCGAGCCGGGCCGCCTCATGTCTGCCGGAGGGCACCAGTTCCTGAACGGCGGAACAGTCCCCGCCGGACCGGCGGCAGAAGGACGTGGGAAGCGTGCGCCGTTCCCACGCCACGTCGGATTCTGCACCACCGGCAGCGCCGTCGAACGGATTGGGACTCTTCTATGCGGCCCCGTCGTAGGCCTGCCGCACCCACGACACGAGCTCGTCGTCCACCTCGGCCGCGGCGGTCACCTTCACCTTGTACTGACACATGCCGCCTGGCTTCTGCGCCTCGAGCCTCGATGAGCTCGCGGCGGACGCGGGCGCGTCCTTCAGGTTGATGCCCACCTCGACCCGCGTGTTCGTGGCCGGGCCGATCATCGCGAACTGCTTCCTGCGCCGGAGGCTGACGTAGCCCTTCTTCGGGGCGACCTCGAAGTCGCCGAACGCGCGCACGCGTGCCATGAACGCGTCGTGAACGGGCCTGAGCGCGGCCTTCGGACCCGTGTAGATCTCGTCCAGGACCTCGTCCGTGGACTTGCCCGCTGCCGCGGCGGCGGAGGCGCCATCGGACTGCAGGACGACATGCACGAGCGTGTTGGCGTCTCCATGGCCCATGCCGAGGTCGCGCTTCAGCATGTCGCGAATCTCGCCATGCCTGGTGAGGCCGCTGCCCTTGATGATCTTCCCGAGTTCCTCGAGCGATTTTCCGGTGCGCTTCTCGATATTGGCGAGCTGAGTCTGTACGGCTTTGTCCACGGGCCACGCTCCTGCGAACCTGTTCAACGTCGGCAGGCCTCCCTTGTACCACCTCCGGAGGGTCGAGGAGCGCCCCTCGCGCCCTGGTGCCGTGAACCACGGATGAGCGAACGGGAACGGACACACCGTCGTCTTGACTGGAAAGGGCGTCGAGGCCCGCCGGAGATCCTCGGACATGGCTGAGGAGGCTCTATGTCCAAGCCCGGGTGTTCGTCCGAGGCGGTGGGCGCGTTGGCGTCCTTGCCGGCCCCCAGCCCCCAGTGCACGATGAGCCGCTACCCCTGCGTCCTCCTCGCCTTCGCCGTGCTCCTCGCCTCCCCGGCCCATGCCGACGAATGTTCGACGCTCCCCCGGTCCCTGATGCACATCCGGCTGACCGTGACGTCCAGCCCGGTGCGGGACGCGGCACCGGTCATCAAGCAGATCGTCGATCAGGTGTGGCGACGCGAAGGCATGCGCGTCGAGTGGGTGGAAGGCGCCGTGCCGCCTGATGCGTGGAACGGCATTGACGCATGGATAGCGGCCATCCCGGGCCTCCGGATCGCCAGTGCGACCTCGAATGACAGCGGCGCGTTGGGCGAGGTGCTGTTCGCGGACGGCGTGCCTCGACGGATGATTCGGCTCTCAATCGATGCCGCCATCGACTGGGTCCGCCGCGACCAGGCGGCCCGATTCGGGACCTCGACGAGGGTGCTGAACCTGACGCTCGGCGACACGGCCCGGCTGGTGCCCTACGCCCTCGGGTACGCCGCCGCGCACGAGCTGGGGCATTTCGTCCTTGGCTCGCCGGCGCACGCGAAGAGCGGCGTGATGCAGGCGACCTTCGAGGGCGCGCACCGCTTGCTCCAGCCGTCGGCGCCCCTTCAGCTCGATCGCGACACTCGGGCGCGGCTCCGCGAACGGCTGGACGAAGCCGCGTCGTGCCCGTAGAGGCGTGAGGCCGGTCGGGGGGGCCAATTCCACCTCAGGTCACCTCGGAGGGTGGGCGGCATCGGTATAATCCCGCGCGATGCCGTTTCCACCCGTGTCGCGTCGCCAGTTCCTGGCAACCTCCGGCGCGCTGCTCGCCAGCTCGCGCGTGCCAGCCTGGGCAGAAATCTTCCAGCAGGGCCCGGCCGAGGACGCGCGGCGCGCGGAGGCTGCGGACGTGGCGCTGGCGCGCGCCACCGCGCTCGGCGCGTCGTATGCGGACATCCGCGTCAACCGCTACCGCCGCGAATCCATCGCCACGCGGGAGCGGCAGGTGCAGAACGTCTCGCGGTCCACCAGCTACGGCCTCGGCCTGCGCGTGCTGGTGGACGGCGCGTGGGGCTTTGCGGCCACCCACCGCGTGGAGCCGGCCGCCGCACGCGAGGCCGCGGACCAGGCCGTGGCCATCGCCCGCGCGAACGCGCGCCTGGCCACGCGCAAGGTGGTGCTCGCGGGCGCCGAGAAGGCCGTGACCACGTGGACGAGCGCCTTCAGGCGCGACCCCTTCGAGGTCCCGCTGGACGCGAAGATCCAGTTCCTGATGAAGCTGAACGAGGCCGCGCTGGCCGTGCCGGGCGTGAGCTTCGTCAGCTCGCAAATCCTCTTCGTGGACGAGCAGAAGTACTTCGCCTCCACCGAGGGATCGCGGATCACGCAGCGGCTGGTGCGCACCTACCCGCAATTCAGCACGACCGCCGCGGATCGTGCCTCCGGCGACTTCCAGACCCGCCCCGTCGTGGATCGCGCGCAGCTCGTCGGCTACGAGTACGTCGAGGACTACCCGTGGCTCGCCGACGCGGAGCGGGCCGGCCACGAAGTGGTCGAGAAGCTGAAGTCGAAGCCCGTGGCCCCGGGCCGCTACGACATCGTCGTGGATCCCACGCAGCTGTTCCTCGCCATCCACGAGTCCGTCGGCCACTCGACGGAGCTGGACCGCGCGCTCGGCTGGGAGGCGAACATGGCGGGGACGAGCTTCCTCGAGCCCTCAGACACCGGGAAGCTCCGCTTCGGGTCGAAGATCGTCAACCTCGTTGGCGATCGGACCCAGCCCGGCGGCCTCGCCACCACGGGGTTCGACGATGAGGGGGTGAAGTCGGAGCGGTGGCACCTGGTGCGGGACGGGATGTTCGTGGACTGGCAGACCACGCGCGAGCTGGCCCCGCTGGTCGGACAGCAGCGCTCGCACGGGTGCCTGCACGCGGACGACTGGTCCAGCGTGCCGTTCCCCCGCATGCCGAACGTGTCGCTCGAGCCGGCGCCCACCGAGGTCACGCTCGACGATCTCTTCGGCGGCATCACGCGCGGGCTCTACATCGTCGGGCGCGGGAGCTCCTCGATCGACCAGCAGCGCTACAATTTCCAGTTCGGCGGCGCCGTCATCCGCGAGATCCGGGACGGGAAGCTGGGCGCGATGGTGAGGGACGCCGCGTATCAGTCGCGGACGCCGGACTTCTGGGCCTCCTGCGACGGCCTTGGCGGCCCGGCCACCTACCGTTTGTGGGGCACGTCGGCCGACGGCAAGGGCGAGCCCGGGCAGGTCAACGCCGTCAGCCACGGGTGCCCGCCGGCGCGGTTCCGCAACGTGACGGTCCTCAACACGGCGGCGGTGTGATGCTGACACGCGACGAAGCCCTCACCATCTGCGAGTCGGTGCTCGCGCACGCGAAGGCGGCCGGCGCCGAGGACGCCGCGGTCTCGCTGGACAGTTCCGTCCAGGCGCACGCGCGCTTCGCCGACAACCGCATCACGACCAGCGGCCGGGCCGAGAACCTGGGAATCACGGCGACGGCCTGGGTCGGCCGGCGGCGCGGTTCGGCCACGGGGAGCGATCCGGGCCGCGATGCGCTGAAGCGTCTGGCGGACGAGGCGGTTCAGATCGCCCGCGTCTCGCCGGTGCACCGCGAGTACGTGCCCACGCTCGGGCCGCTCGAGTACCCCGAGTCCCGCGGGTTTGCCGCCGCCACGGCGGACGTCGATCCCGGCGTGCGCGCGACGGCACTCGACGCGGCGCTCACCGCCTGCCGCGCGGCACAAGTCACCGGCGCGGGCTTCCACACGGCCACCGCATCGGCGGCCGCCACGGCGACCGCGAACGGCAATCGCCGCTACTTCCGCTCGTCCGAGGCCGGCTTCAGCATGACCGCTCGCAGCGCCGACGGCACCGGCTCGGGTTACTTCGCGGGGGACCACTTCGACGTCGCGCGCCTGGATGCCGCCCGCATCGCGGGTCGCGCCGTGGACAAGGCCGTGCGCTCGCGGGAGCCGAAGCCCATCGAGCCTGGCTCGTATCCCGTGATTCTCGAGCCGCAGGCCGTGTCGGACCTGCTGGGGTTCCTGACGAACAGCTTCGACGCGCGCATGGCGGAAGAAGGCCGGAGCGCCTTCTCCGCGAAGGGCGGACAGACGCGCGTCGGCGAGGCGCTCTTCGACAAGCGGATCAGCGTCTACAGCGATCCGATGCACGCCGAGCTGCCGGCGGTGCCCGCCACGCGCGAGGGGATCCCGGCGTCACGGCTGTCGCTGGTGAAGGCCGGCGTGCTCGAGAACCTCGAGTACTCGCGCTACTGGGCGCAGGAGAAGAAGCGCCCGCCCACGCCCGGCCCCGTGAACTACATCATGGAGAGCAGCGAGGCGCCGGTGTCGCTGGACGCCATGGTCGCGGGCATGACGCGCGGCCTGCTCATCTCGCGATTCTGGTACGTGCGGCTCGTGGATCCGCGCACGCTCGTGCTCACCGGCCTCACGCGCGACGGCCTCTGGTGGGTCGAGAACGGCCAAGTGCGCCACCCCGTCCGCAACCTCCGCTTCAACCAGAGCGTGCTGGCGATGCTGGCGCCGTGGAACGTGGAGGCCATCGGCGCGCCCGAGCGGCTGGCGCCGTTCATGGTGCCCGCGCTCAGGCTGGGGGCGTTCCGCTTCACGTCCATCTCGGACGCCATCTAGGTGCGGGCAGGTGCGAACGGGTGCGGGCAGGTGCGAACGGGTGCGGGCAGGTGCGAACGGGTGCGGGCGGGTGCGAACGGGTGCGGGCGGACTCACCTTGATCGCCACGGGTCGCGGGCGTAGCATCGAGTCATCCGGGGCCCCACATGCGCCGTTGCCTCATCCTGGCCTGCGCCATGGCTCTGCTGCCCTCCCTCGCCCGCGCGGACGAGGTGTTCCTGAAAGGGGGCGGCAAGGTCTCGGGGCGCATCCTGTCGCGCACCGACACGTCCATCGTCGTGGACGTGGGCGCGGGCACGGTCACGTTCCCCATGACCGCGGTGGACCGCATCGAAGAGCGGCGGTCGGTCCTCGACGACTACTACGACCGCGCCGAGAAGCTCGGCGCAAATGATCGCGATGGCTGGCTGCAGCTCGCACGGTGGGCCTCCAGCCAGGGCCTGGCCGCGCAGGCGCGCGCCGCCTATGGGCGCGTCGTGGCCGTCGATCCCGCCCATGCCGAAGCCAACCGGGGGCTGGGCCGCGTGCAGCTCGACGGCCGGTGGGTGACCGAGGAGGAGAGCTACACCGCCCGCGGGTACGTGCGCTTCGAGGGCGAGTGGATGCGGCCCGCCGATCGCGACAGCATCCTCGCGTATCGCGCCGCCGTCGAACAGGCGGAGTGGTCGCGCCTGGACGCGGAGCGGCGCGCGCGCGACGCCGAGGCCCGCGCCATCGCGGCGGAGGCGCGCGCGCGGGAGGCCGAGGCCCGCGTCCGGGACGCCGGTGCGGTCCTGGTCGCGCCGACGATTCCGTTCTGGTGGCGCTCGTGGACGCCGGCGCCCCGGCCGTGGTGGGACGAGCCGTCCGCGCGGCCGGCGCCGTCCGGCGGCAGGCCCAGGGCGCGCCCGGAGGATCGCCCCGCTCCCAGGCCCCCAGGCCCGCAGGGGTAGATTCCTTCGACACGACACGCGCGCGGTCGGCGTTCCGATGGCCGAGAACGACGGCGGCGAGCACGGGAGGTGCCGAGATGCGAGTGCTGCTCCTGTCGATGCCCGACTCCTTCGAGCACATGGCACCGGTCGCCATCCGCATGCCGAACGGCGCGCTCGCGTCGCTCGCCGGCAACGTGGATCCGCATCACGACGTCGCCATCGCCGACCTCGTGCTGGCGCAGGGCCGGGTCGGCCCGACCATCGAGCGCCTGATCCGCGAGCAGCCGCCCGAGGTCGTCGGGCTGTCGGTGATGACTTTCCAGCGCGCCACGGCGTTCGCCATCGCCGCGCTCGTCCGGCGCCTTGCGCCCACGGCGCACATCGTCGCGGGTGGGTACGATCCGACCCTGGCTCCGGACGCGTACGAACCCGTGGCAGCCATCGATTCGCTGGTGCGCGGAGAAGGGGAGCACACGTTCAGGACCCTGCTGCGCACGATCGAGGCGGGCGGCGACCTCGCCGCAATACCCGGGCTCTCGTTCCGGCGCGCGGGGACGCTGGTGCACAATCCTGGCCGCGCGGTGGCACGCCTGGCCACCGAGCCGCTGGCCCTGCCCAACCGCCGCTCCCGGGTGCTGAACGGCTACACCCTGCTCGGCCGCCCAGTGGACGTCGTCGAGACCTCGCGCGGCTGCACGTTCGACTGCAGCTTCTGCTCGATCATCGAGATGCGCGGTCGCAACTTCCACCCCTACCCGATCGAGCGCGTGCTGGAGGACCTCGCCGACGCCCGGCGCCACGGGGCCCGGGCCATCTTCCTGGTGGACGACAACATCACGCTCGACGTGCGGCGTTTCGAGCGCCTGTGCGAGGCCATCGTCGCCCACGGCCTGCACGACATGGATTACGCGGTGCAGGCGATGACCTCGCCGCTCGCCGAGCACGGCGCGACGCTCGCGCCCCTGATGCGGCGCGCCGGTTTCCGCTACGTGTTCCTCGGCATCGAGAACGTCCTGGCAGACGACCTGCGGTTCCTCAAGGCCGCCGCCAAGAACGCACGCCGGAGAAGTGGCCGCACCGTCGGCAACGCCTCGGTGACCGCCATCGAGCACCTGCACCGTCATGGCCTCTACGTCGTGGGCGGCCTGATCGTCGGCAATCCCGGGGACACGCCTGCGTCGATCGAGGCCAACCTGGCCTTCGCGCGCCGGTACGTGGACTGGCCCTACATCCAGCACCCGACACCGTACCCGGGCACACCGATGACGGAGGAGTTCCGCCGGCGCGGCCTGATCGTCGACGAAGACGTCTCGCACTACGACGGCACAACTGCGGTGGTCCGCACCGACCACGTGCCGGCAGACGACATCGAGTTCCTGCGCTGGCGCGCCGAGCGCTGGATGAAGGTGCGGCACATGCCCGCGGCCCTGCGTCACAGCCCCGGGTTCGTGCTGCGGCACGGGCGCGCGATGCTCCGGCACACCTTCGCGGGCACGACGCTTCGGACCCTGCTCGGCCTGGAGGACGAGCGCCAGGCCTTCGAGCGCTTCAGGGCCATTCGGCGGCGTGAGCGCGACGTGGCGACCAGGACAGCGCTCGCCGTCGAGCAGGCGCCCGCACCCCTTTCACACGCGCGCGCCGCCGCGATGCGTTGAAACCCGCTACCGCACCGACTTCTCCCGCGCCTCGGCGAGCTCTTTCCTGCCAGGCTGGTCCGCACGCGCCGCGATCCGCAGCAGGCTGGCATAGTGCGCCGACGCCTTCTCGCCCTGGCCCGCCGCCTCCGCCGCCCGCGCCGCGCCCCACGTCGCGCGGAAGCGGTTCGGCTCCTTCTGCAGCGTCGCCTCGAACGCGTCCAGGGCCTCCGCTGGCCGGCCAAGCTGCAGCAGCATCTCGCCCAGCAGCTCGCGGGCCGGCTTGATGGGCCCCGGCGTCACGGCCGCCTTCTCGGTGGCGTCCTCCATGTCGGCCGCGTCGCGCATCAGCCGCAGCGCCTCGGCCTGCTGGCCCTCTGCGAGCGTCGCCCAGGCAAGCGCTCCGCGGCGCTCTATCTCCACCTGCCCGGCCCAGTAGTCATCCTTCGCCGCCAGCAGCGCCTGGTGGATGGCCGCCAGCCGATCGATGTCCTGTCGTGCGGCCGCGGGGTTGCCGCTGCGGGCGGCGCCCAGCGCCCGGGCGAAGTGCGTGACGGCGTCGGGCCACCCGAACCGCGTCTGCCGCGGCGTGAGGGCCGCCGCCTCGGCCCAGGCCGCTCGCTCCAGCGCGAAACGGGCCGGGATGGCGGCCCAGGCGTAGTAGCCGGCCGTGGGCGGCGCGGCATTGCCGGCGCCCGCGGCGTCGATCCGGCTGCCGATCGCGTCGATGTGCTCGAGTGTCTTTCGCGCGGCCGCGTCCTGGGCCGTCTGCAGGTAGGCGTAGGCCTGGTAATCGAGCGCGTGCAGCTCCTCCGCCGCGGCGTTGTCCTTGCGCGCGGCGGCGGCCGAGGCGAGGTTGGTCTCGATCGACTCCTCCCACGAGCCCACGCGCGTGAACGTGTGGGACGGCATGTGGAGCGCGTGCGCGGCGTCGGGGGCGATCTTCGCGTATCGCCGGGCTGCGTCCAGCGCGCGAGGCGCCAGGGCCGGCACATCGAAGCTGTGGATGATGTAGTGCGCCAGGCCGGGGTGCTCCGGCTGGCGCCTGAATTCCTCTTCCAGGATCGCTGCCGCCTTCAGCTGGTTCCTGTAGGTCTTGTCGGTGGGCAGCGCCGACTGATCCAGGGCCAGCGCGTAGAGGATCCGCGCCTCCACGTCGTCGGGATGCTTCGCGGAGAGGGCTTCCATGGCCTTCTCGTAGGCCAGGATCCTCGTCCGCTGGTCCACCGTCGCCGCGTCTCGGAAGAGGTGCTCGACCGCGGCGATGTAGGCCTTCTCGCGATCCGTGCCCGCGCCGCTGGCCTTCGCGGCGTCCACGGCCGCGAGACCGGCCGTCAAGGCCTGGGGCGAGCGGAAGCCGCCGAACGGGTTGCTCCACCAGCTCATCGCGATCCCCCAGTGGGCCATCGCGCACCTCGGGTCCTTCTTCAGGACGGCGTTGAAGGATTCGATGGCCGCGGAGAACCAGAACGAATGGAGCAACGCCACGCCACGGTCGAACTCCTGCTGCACGGCCGGGGCGCACGAAGTGGCGAAGTGGACCGTGCCCAGGCGGGCGGGCGGGGCACCATGGTCGTGCTGGTCCGGCTGCTGGCCCGCAGACGCGCCCGTGAGGGCCATGCTCCACGCCAGCGCCATTGTCACGACGATTCGGGGACTCATGCCGCACCTCCTCGTCGCGATGATACGCCTGCTCAGTAGGAGAAGAGCAGGCTGGCAATCCGCCAGGCGCCCCCCGACTCGACGAGCGTGAGCGCCAGGCGCCCTCTCCGCGATGTGCCGTCCTGGTGGAACACGAAATCGGCCCAGGCGGTGGCCAGGCGGCCCGACCGCTGGATGGCGACGTTCTCCAGCGTTTCCGACATCTCCTTGGCACGCGCGAAGCCCCTGGCCTGCGAGTCGTAGAACTCGTCCAGCGAGCGGACGGTGATGGTCCCGTCCTGGTTCGTCGAGGTCGACGTGAAGCTGGGGAGGAAGAGCGCCCGCCACTCGGCAAGCGTGTCCTTTCGGTACAGCCCGACGTAGTCGTCCACCACTTCACGGACGGCGGCCGTCCCCGGCGAGGGCGACGATGACTGGGCGGTGAGACTGTCAGCAGAGGCGGCTGCGACACCGAGGAGAGCCAGACCGAGTACGGCACCGCTTCCCCACGACACCACACGGGCCTTCGACTGGTGCATCATGCCGCGCAGTATACTCGGCGGGATCATCACCGTGAGCGCGGGCAGCCGTCTCATGCGCAGGCTGAGGCGTCAAGACGGGCCGCAGATGCACAGATGAGGCTTCAGGGCCGACCGCGGATTGCGCAGATGAGTCGTCGTGGTGAGTATCATCCCCGAATGAACCGGCGGCCCGATCACGGCAGGACTCGGCTTCGCGACATCGCGCGCCGCGCGATGCGCGAGCGCGGACTGCGGCCGGAGTTCCCGGCCGCGGCTCTCGCCGAGACGCGCGCCATCGGTGGTGCCGCGACTCACGCGGGCGAGTCCGGCCGCGACCTGCGTGACCTGTTGTGGACGTCCATCGACAACGACGACTCCCGCGATCTCGACCAGCTGACGGTGGCTGTCCCGCTCGGCGGGGACGCCGTGCAGGTCCTCGTGGCGATCGCCGACGTGGATGCCCTCGTCCCGAAGGGGTCCGCGATCGACGACCACGCCCGGGCCAACACGACTTCGGTCTACACCGCGGCCGAGGTCTTCCCCATGCTGCCCGAGAGGCTGTCCACCGATCTGACATCGCTTCGCGAGGGCCAGGAACGCATGGCGGTCGTCATCGCGATGGAGGTTGGCGGTGACGGGACCGTCCACGAGGGCGACGTCTATCGGGCCGTCGTGCGCAACCACGCGAAGCTCGCCTACAACGGCGTCGCGGGATGGCTCGACGGCGCCGCGCCCGCGCCGGCGGCACTCTCGGCCGTCGCCGGCCTCGACGAGCAGCTGCGCATCCAGGATCGCGTGGCGCAGGCGCTGAAGCGGCTCCGGCACCAGCAGGGCGCGCTCGCGCTCGAGACGATCGAGGCCCGTCCCGTGTTCGACGGCGAGGAGCTGACCGGCCTGGAGGCGGACAGGAAGAATCGGGCCAGGGAGCTGATCGAGGACTTCATGATCGCGGCCAACGGCGTCACGGCGCGGTACCTCGATCGGAAGGGCTTCCCGTCGCTGCGCCGCGTTCTGCACTCGCCCGACCGCTGGGAACGCATCGTGACACTGGCGGAGGCGGAGGGCGGGCAGCTCCCCCCGGCGCCCAGCGCGCGGGCACTCGACCAGTTCCTGGCGGCTCGCCGGCAGGCCGACCCGGACCGCTTCCCGGACCTCTCGCTCTCGATCGTCAAGCTGCTGGGGCGGGGCGAGTACGCCCTCGATCTGCCGGGACGCCAGGCCGACGGGCACTTCGGGCTTGCCGTGAAGGACTACACCCACTCCACCGCGCCGAACCGGCGGTTTCCGGATCTCATCACCCAGCGGCTGCTGAAGGCGGCGCTGTCGGGCCAGGCCGTGCCGTACAGCCACGAGGAGCTCGGCGCGCTCGCGAAGCACTGCACGGAGCAGGAGGACCGCGCGACCAAGGTGGAGCGGCAGGTGCAGAAGTCCGCGGCCGCGTTGCTGCTGGAATCGCGCATCGGCGATCAGTTCGACGCCATCGTCACCGGCGCGTCGGCCAAGGGGACGTGGGCCCGCATCACGCATCCCGCGGTCGAGGGCAAGGTAGTGCGCGGGTCACGGGATCTCGATGTCGGCGATCGCGTCCGCGTCGAGCTCGTTGGTGTCGATGTGGAGCGCGGCTTCATCGATTTCGCGCGCACCGCCCGGTAGGCGCGCGCCCCGCGCGGGAGGGTCAGCGATTCGGGGCGGCAGTCAGGCTGGCCTGCTGCTCTTGTGCAAGCCTCAGGTGCTCGCGCAGGGTCGGCAGCGTCCTCGCCGCCCAGGCCTTCAGCTCAGCATCGCTGCCGCCGCGAAACTCGCCCTCGAAGAGCGCGCCCGAGGCCTCGTGGTCCCTCACCGCCACGCTCGCATACGCCGTGTCGAACCTGGCGCCAACCATTCCCGCGAAGGTGTTGGCCACCAGCTTCGCCACGCCAGGATCCGGCTTCACGACTGGACTGCCATCCCGCCAAGCGCACTCGGCGCTCGCGGCGTACCCGGCGTGCCCTGGCCGAACACCGCGGTGGGCAGAAGCACGCCCCTCAGCATCACGGCGGCCTGCACGAGCCGTCGTCTCACCACCCCCCTGGGGAAAGAGGTCGAGCGCGCTACGGATTGACCCTGAGAGTGTACTCGCCTCTCGCACCAGCAGGGGCCCTGCCGGCTTGATTCCGTGCAAGGGCGCGGCCACCGTCATCGTGGGTCACGCGTCCGGCCATCACGGTCATCCGGACCGCGACGTTCTGCAGCTCATCGGGGAGCACCTTGTAGGGATCCGCGGACAGGACCGTGAAGTCTGCGTAGCGGCCGACGGTGAGCGCGCCGAGGTCGTGCTCCTGGAACGCGGCGAACGCGGGCGCAGTGCTCATGCACCGCAGCGCGGCATCCACGTCCACGCGCTGCGGCATATACCAGGCCCCGCCGGGCGTGCCATCGGCGCTCCGACCCGCCACCAGCGCCGACAAGGTCCTGATGGGGTCACCCGAATCGGACGCGCCGTAGTCGGTGCCGCACGCGACGACGGCCCCGGCCGCCAGGAGATCGCGCACGGGAAGTACCGATCGCATGCGCGCGGGCCCCAGCCGATCCTCGGCCCAGCGCGAGTACTCGCCGAGGAACACGGGCTGCATCGAGGCAATCACGCCGAGCCGCGCGAAGCGCGGGATGTCGGCCGGCGCCACCATGGAGGCGTGCTCGATGCGGAAACGGTCCGCGGGCGTCACGCCACCGCGCTCGAAGGCGTCGAGGACGCGCGACACGGCCCGGTCGCCAATCGCGTGCACGTTCAGCTGGAAGCCCTTCGCGCGCGCGTCCCTGACGATGCCTTCGAGTTCAGCGTCGGTCATCATCGAGAGCCCGTGCTCACGAGGGGCGTCCGCGTAGGGCGCCGCGAGCAGCGCGCCACGCGAGCCGAGCGCGCCGTCGATCAGGAACTTGAAGCTGCGGACGGCGAGCTGCCCGTCGCCGAGGTCGGGCTCCGGTCCCCGTGCGAGATAGTGACGCACCGCCTCGTCGCCGCGGGCCATCGCATACACGCGGACCGGGAGGCCGCCCGCGAGCAGCTGCTTGTAGGCCGCGATCGTCCCGAGGCTCACGCCGGCCGGGTGGATGCTCGTGTACCCCAGCCGCGCGTACTGCTGCAGTGTGGCGCGCGCCCGGTCCGCGGCGTCACCCGCGTCCCCCTTGCCGTCGGTTTCCGCGCGCACGATCAGGGCCTGCGCGCGGTCCACGAGGATGCCGGTGGGATCGCCCACGGCGTTCCTGAGGACGCGCCCGCCTGCCGGGTCCTCTGTGGCGCGCGTGATGTGCGATCGCTCCAGGACGAGCGAGTTCACCCAGCTGGAATGCCCGTCGATCCGCGAGAGCACGACCGGGTGATCGCCGCTCACCGCGTCGAGGTCAGCGGCTGTTGGGAACACGGGCGGGTCGAAGAAGCCTTCGTCCCATCCTTCGCCGACGATGGTCTCGTCGGGCTTCGCGGCTCGCGCGAGGGCGGCGACGCTCTCCAGGATCCGGGACTTCGTCATCCCGCGCAGGTTGATCGGCTCGCCGGGGATGATCTGCCCGCGCGTGTCGGCGTCGTGCACGTGCGCATCGGCCCAGCCCGGCACCGCGACTCCCACAATGGCAACCGTGCGCGTGCCGGCGCCCGCCAGCGCCTGAACCTCGTCGCGCGCGCCAGCGGCGACAATGCGGCCGTTCCTCACGGCCAGCGCCTGGACGCGAGGGCGCGAGGCATCGAGAGTGATGAAGTCGCCGGTGAAGATGGTATCGGGCGCTTCGGCCGAGGGCTTGGGGGTGGGCCGTTCCGGACAAGCCGCCAGGAGCAGGCACGAGAGGACGGCGAGAAGCGGACGCGAGACGGTCGAACCGGCCATCGCCGGCAGCTTATCACTCGGGCCGGGTGCGAGCTGGTGCAGATAGGTGCGGGCAGGTGCGGAGGGGTGCGGACGGGGCCACCGCCGTGGTTTCCGCCCGGCAGGTGACATTCGTCGCCCGGTGATCCTTCTAACCCTGCAGCCCGGAAGGAAGAGCAGAGAAAGGGACAAGGGGAAAGGGACAAGCAGCACGCCCCAGCGCGCCAGCCCGGGCAGTCGCGTGCTACCGGACCCGCGTGCGGCGGCCGAAAGACAAACGGGGGACCCTACTGACCAGCCTGCTCCTGCTCATCGCCAGCCTGCTGGGCATGGCGGTCGTCGTCGCGCCGGTGCTGTCAATCATTGGCTTCGTGCGCGCGCGCGCCATGCAGGCGCGGCTGGACGCGCTCGCGCGCACGGTGGAGGCGCTCGAGCGCCAGGTGCGGACGCTTTCCGGGCCACCGCCGGCGCAGGCGTCTGGCGCGACCGGGTCGGTTCGGGACGCGGAGGCCCAGCCATCGCCAACTCCCCCTCCGCCGGCCGTGACCTCGCCGGGCCCTGCCGCGCCAACGACGCGCACGGCAACGCCGCCGCCCGTGCCGCCGGTCGTGCGGCCGGCGCCGCGCATCTCGTCGCCGCCCGTCCTGCCGCCGTCGCCGCCGCAACCACGCGCGGCCGGCCCTCAGCCTCCCCCGGCCGATCCACCAGGACCGCCCGGCCCGCCCGGGCCCGCGCCGGCACCCGCGCCGGCTTTCGACTGGGAGAGCATGCTCGGCATCCGCGGCGCCGCGTGGCTGGGCGGGATCACCCTCGTGATTGCTGCCCTGTTCTTCGCGAAATGGAGCATCGACCAGGGCTTCTTCACACCCGTCATTCGCCTGGCGCTGCTGCTGCTGGCGGGCACCGCGGCGCTGGCCTGGGCAGAGGTCAAGCTGCGCCAGGGCTACCAGACAACGGCCAACGCGGTGTCGGGCGCGGGGGTCGTCATCCTCTACGTCGCGTTCTACGCGGGCCACGCCCTGTACCAGCTCGTCCCGCTGCCCGTGGCGTTCGCAGGGATGTCGGTCGTGACCGTGGTGGCCGCGGTGATTTCCGTCCGATATGCCGCGCTGTTCACGGCCCTCATCGGTCTCGTCGGCGGTGTCGCGACGCCCATGCTGCTCTCGACCGGCGTGGACCGTCCGGTCGCGTTCTTCTCGTATCTGCTGCTCCTGACGGCGGGATTCCTCCACGTCGCCGAGCGCCAACGATGGACGGCCGTCACGGCCGTGGCGCTCGTGGGCACGGCGCTGCTGGAACTGGCCTGGTTCGCCAGCTACATGTCGCCGGAGAAACTGGCCGTGGGCGCCACAGCCTTTGCCGCGCACGGTGCGGTCTTCGTGTGGCATGCCGTCCGCACGCGCGAGACTGGACCGCCGCTGGCCCACCAGGCGGGCCTCGCCGGCAGCCTGGTGCCACTCGGCTTCGGCGTGCTGCTGGCGGCCGACCCGCGGCTCGCCGCGCAGTGGGCCGGCGTCACCGGCTTCATCGCCATCGTCGACCTGGGGCTCGTCCTGGCGGCGCTGGGATGGCGCCAGCCCGTGCTGGTGGGTGTGCCGGCCGCGGCGACGGGGCTGGCGATGTACGTCCTGGGCGGCACGCACGCGTCGCTCGCCGCCGGCGCGTGGGGGCTCTCGGGGTCGATGCTGGCGCTGGCGGCCGGCTTCAACCTGCTGCCGCGCCTGGCGCCAGGCCGGGATGCGCAGTGGCTGCAACCCGGCGAGCCGGCCGCGCTCTTCGCGGGCGCCGCGACCTTGCTGGGGCTGCTGTCCTTCACCTGGCTCACCACGGAGGGCGGCCACCTGCCCACCTGGACGTTCCTCCTGCTCACGGCTGGCTGCTTCGCGGGCGCGATCGAGCGCACGCGCGGCGGGCTGTGGCCCGGCGTGTTCGGCGCGAGCGTGGTGCTCATCGCCCTGTCGTGCAGCCACTGGGTGACGCGGGTGGCCGCGCCTGGCACCTTCGTCGATCACCTGACCATCCCTCACCTGTTCGCGGTCCTCGTGGCGGTGGTGGCCGCGTGGCGCGCGATCCGGGCGGGCGCACCGGGGCCACGCGCCTGGTGGCGCACCGATCACGCCGCCGTGATGGCGGCCGCGACCGTTGCGTATCTCGGTGCCCTGGATCACGTGGGTGCGGACATCGCGCCCGCGCCCGTGGCCTACTTCGCGCTCGTGGCGGTGGACGTGGCGTTGGCGCTGGGCACCGCGCTGCAGGCCGGGTGGCCTGGGGTGGTGCCGGTGGCGGCGGCCGCCTCTCTGGTCTTCAGTGCGGCCTGGCACGATCGGCATTTCATGCCCTCGACGGCGGGCACGAGCGTCGCGGCGTACCTGACCGCGTACCTCGCCTTCCTGGGCCTGCCGTTCGTGGCCACTCGGTGGCTGGCGCCGTCGTGGAAGACACGGCCCGCGCCGTGGCTCGCGTCGGCGCTGATGGGCCCCGCGTCGTTCCTGCTGTTCTACGACAGCTGGGTGCGCCTCTGGGGCAAGGCGTGGGTCGGGGTGGTCCCGGTGTCGATGGCCGCCATCAGCGTGGCCGCCCTCTACGGCATCGGCCGCCACTTCGAGGCCTCGTCCGAGGAAGCCGGCGCACGGCGTCGCCTGAACTACCTCGCGCTCTTCGCGGCCATCGCGCTCGGGTTCATCGCCACGGCCGTGCCCCTGCAGCTCGATCGGCAGTGGATCACCATCGGGTGGGCGCTCGAGGCCGTCGCGGTGTGGTGGCTGTTCGGGATGCTGCCGCATCCGGGCCTGAAATACTTCGGGCTCGGCCTCTTCCTGGCCGTGGCGACGCGGCTGCTCGCCAACCCCGAGGTGCTGCGGTACGAGCCGCGCGGAGGGCCGATCGTCAACTGGCTGCTCTACACCTATGGCGTGCCGGCACTCTCCTGCCTGGCGGGCGCGTTCGTCCTGCGCCGGGCCGAACAGGGGCGCGGCGACTCGCCGGCGTACGACTACATGATCAAGGACCGTGAGCACCCCGCTCCCCTGGTGGCCTTCATCGGCCTGCTCCTGGTCTTCTGGCTCATCAACCTCGAGATCGCCGACTACTATTCGATCGGGCGCTACGTGGAGCTCGATCTGTCGCGGCACCTGGCGCGGGATCTCACGCGGTCCTTCGCCTGGGGCCTGTACGCCCTGACGCTCCTCGGGCTCGGCCTCTGGCGCGCCAGCCGCGGCCTCCGCATCGTCTCGATGGGCTTTCTGCTGCTGACGGTGGCCAAGGTATTCCTCTACGACCTGGGGCAACTGACGGGGCTGTACCGCATCGTGTCGTTCCTGGCGCTCGGCGTCTCGTTGATCGTGGTGTCGCTCCTCTACCAGCGCTTCGTGCGCCGCGTGGAGGCGCAGGCATGACGCGTGCAGCCTGGCTCGTGCTCGCGCTGCTTCCCGGCGTCATCGTCGCCGCGCAGGAGCCGGGGCCGAACGACGAGCAGCGATCCGCGTGGCGGTTCCGGCGAACGGTGACGGTGCCGGCTGAAGCCGGGGGACGGCTTCTCGCGGTGCCGGTCCCGCCCGAGGTGCAGGCACGAAGCCAGCCCGACCTGCGCGACCTCCGACTGGTGGACGCTGATGGGCGCGAAGCCCCCTTCATCGTGCACGAGGACAACGCGCGCCGGGCCGAGCGGCGCTGGACGGGCCGGCTGGACGAGGCGCGGCAGGAGCGCCGGCGCGACTCGGCGTGGACGGTGGACCTGGGCGAGATCGTGTCGTTCAATCGCCTCGAGCTGGACATCCCGAGCACGGCGTTCAGCAAGCGCCTGGCCGTGGAAACGTCGGTGGACGGGGCGGCGTGGGAGGTCGCGGGCACGGACTTTCTCGCGTTCGATCGGATCTGGCAGGCGCAGAACGTTCACGACACGACCCTCGACGTGGGCGCGCGCCAGGCTCGCTTCGTGCGCCTCGTCGCCGACGACACGCGGTCGCGTCCCATCAGCCTTCGTGGCGTGACTGCCGTGCAGGCCGACGACCTCCCCGGCGCCACCTGGAGCGCCGAGGTGCGGCTCGAGCGGATCGGCTCGGGGGACGGCCGCACCCGCTATCGCGTGCCGGTGGCGGACGGGCATCCAGTGCGACGCCTCGCCATCGATGCCGACGACCCGGGATTCGCCAGGGGCGTCACCGTGTTCGAGCGCCGAGGCGACGAGGAGCGCGCCATCGGGTCGGGCCTCGTGTACCGGCTCCGCCTTCCGGACGAAACGGCAGACCCGGACGGGCTCGAGATCGGCGTGACCCGCGCATCGGGCGGCGCGTTGGTCGTGGAGATCGCCGACGGCGACAACCCGCCCCTGGAGAACCCTCGTGTCCGCCTGTCGGGCCCGCGGACGCTGCTGGTCGCCTCGACGACCGCCCACGCGCTGACGCTGTACTACGGCAACAGCGTCACGCGCCCCGCGGTCTACGACCTCGAGCAGCTTCGTACGGCCCTGGCCGTTTTGCCCACCTATCCGCTCGCCTCGCTGGGCCCGGAGGCGGAGAACCCGCGTTTCAGGCAACCGGCCCCACTGGCCTTCGTCGCCGCCAGGGGCGCGGCCGTCGACGCACGGGCATGGCGCTTTGCCAGGCCTGTGGCCATCACCGGTCCCGAGGACATCTACACGATGGTGGTGTCACCGCCGGACCTGGCCCAGCTCCGGCGCGACCTCGGCGATCTGCGCATCGTGGACGAGGCCAATCGCCAGGTCCCCTACGTGCTGGAACACGACGCGGATGTGGCGCGGGTCGAGCTGGCCATCGAGACTGCGCGACCACGGCAGGACCGCGCGCAGACATCCGCCTACCAACTGGCGGCGCCGCGCACCATCGGGGACGGCCGAGCCGTTCGCTTCGCGTCCCTGCGCCTGCGCTTCGCCGAACCGTTCTTCCGGCGCAACGCCGTCGTGCTGGTACGACGTCCCTCGGCCCCGCTCGGCGTCGCACGCGTGGCCACGGCGGTCGTTGCCGCGTCGGCCCGCGAAGGCGCGGCCGATGAGGCGTGGGTCGAGATTCCCCTCGACATCGCGGCCGGTGAACTGACGCTCGAGATCGACGATGGCGACAATGCGCCGCTGACGCTGCGTCAGGCGCAGGCCGTGGCGCCCGTCCCCCGCGTGACCTTCAAGGCGGGGCCCGGCGCGTACCGGCTGCTGCTCGGAAACGACGAGGCCACGCCTCCGTCCTACGAACTGGGCACGCTCGCGCGTGAGGTGCTGGCCTGGTCCGCGGTGCCGGTAGCGGTTCCGGATCCGCTGGGACCCGCCGCCAACCCCGCCTATGAGCGAGGGGTGACCGACCTCATCCGCGAGGCACCGCCGGCGCTCGTGCTCTGGGGATCGCTCGGCGTGGCACTCGTCGTGCTCCTGGGGCTGACGTGGCGAATCCTGAGGCGCACCTCGTAGCCGGAATCGCCGCGGCGTGCGCTACGATTCGCTCGTGACCTTGCGATTCGTTGGCCTTGTCACGCTCGGCTGGGCCCTTGCCGTCGCGTGCGCGCCCGGCGGAGTCGCGCCCACGGCGCCTGCCCCGGATCTCATCCTGCACAGTGGCCGCATCATCACGGTGGATCGCGACTTCTCCGTCGCGGAAGCAATTGCCATCGCTGGCGATCGTATCCTCGCGGTCGGTACCAACGCGGACATTCGGGCACGTGCCGTCGCGTCCACCCGGCAGATCGATCTCGGCGGGCGAGCCGTCACTCCCGGCCTGATGGACAACCACCTGCACGCCGCCGGCGGCGGGCCCGGCGTGGACCTGTCCCGGACGCGATCGTTGGAAGAGGTCTAT
>JBFWQE010000051.1:17440-33419 GCA_050249615.1 Vicinamibacterales bacterium | reverse complement strand
CGAGGTAGAGCGGGTTGTAGCTGCCGAGCCTGGTCGTCGCGCGCAGGTTCCCGCCGGCGGTGACGAGCATCTGCACCATCTCGGCATCGCCCTTCATCGCCGCCCAGTGCAGCGCGGTGGTCCCGTCCCCCTGCGCGGCGTTGACGTCGGCGCCCTCCTTCAGCAGCGCCCGGACCGTCTCACGGTCACCGCCCTGCGCGGCGTCAGCGACAGGCGACCGGCTGCCCTGCGCCATCGGCGCCGCGCCCAGCGCGAGCGCCACCAGCAATCCCCACACAATCCTCGTCGCCGGCCTCATCATGCAGGCTCTCCCGATGCCCCAATGCGCCAATGCCCCAATGCGCCAATCACCAATGCCCCAATACCCCAATCACCAATCGCGCAATGAATCGCTCAATCGGCAATCGGCAATCATCAATGGACAGCTACCCGGCGACAGTCGACTCAGGCGCCGCGTTCAGGTCCATCGGCGCGGTGCTGTCGCCAAAGCTCTTCATATCCTGCAGCCCGAGCGTGTGCAGCACGCTCAGCATGGGGTTCGCCATGGGCGTGGCATCCGCCGCCTTGATGTGCAGCCCGCCCTTCAGCGCGCCGCCGGCATGCCCCACGAGGAAGAGCGGGCACTTCTTGTGGTTGTGAATGTTGGAGTTCCCCATTGGCGATCCGTAGAGCACCAGCGTGTTCTCCAGCAGGCTCCGATCGCCGTCTGGCGTCTCCTTCAGCTTCTTGAAGAAGTACGGCAGCAGTCCGATGTGGTAGCGGTTGATCTTCTCGAACTCGAGGATCCGGTCCTCCCGGTCCTGGTGGTGCGACGCGGGGTGGAAGCCGGTGCTCACGCCGCTCTCCGGGTAGACGCGGCTCGAGGCGTCGCGGCCCATCTTGAACGAGAAGACGCGCGTCGTGTCCGAGGCGAAGGCCAGCACCTGCAGGTCGAACATCAGCCGGACGTGCTCGTCGAACGAGTCGGGCACCCCGATGGGCGCGCCCGGCAGCTCGCGCGCCTCGCCGCTGGCGTTGTACGCCTCCACCTTCTGGATGCGCCGCTCGATCTCGCGCACGTCCTCGAGGTACCGGTTCAGTCGCACGCGATCCGCGGCGCCCAGCTCGCTGCGCAACCGGCCGAGCTGCTCGGTCATCAGGTCCAGGATGCTCTTGTCCTCGGCGCGGCGCTCGCGGCGCTCACCGGGCGTGGCGCCGACGCCGAAGAGCTGGTCGAACGCGACGCGCGGGTCGCGGATCATCGGCATCGGCGTGTTCGGCGCCGACCAGCTGATGCTGTCGGTGTACACGCACGAATAGCCATAGGAGCACCCGCCGGCCTGGTCCACGGGCTCGATGCAGAGCTGCATCGAGGGGATGGGCGTCTCCTGCCCGTAGCGCTGCGCGTAGTACTGGTCCAGCGACGTGCCGGCCCGCACGTCCGAGCCCTGCGTCTGCCGCGGGTGGCTCTGGGTCAGGAAGACCGCGCTCGAACGGAAGTGATCCCCGCCAATCTCGGGCAGCTCGAAGGCCTCGGCGTTCCGGACGTCGGTGTTGCTGATGATCGTCAGGTGCTCGCGGAACGGCTCGAGCGGCGCGAGGCTGCTCGGCGACAGGTCGAAGTTCCGCCCCGTCGCCGCCGGGGACCACAGGTGCTTCTGCGCGCCGACCACCGTGGCGCCGGCCGAGCCGTGCACCATCTCGATGGCCGAGAGGCGCACCTTGCCGGCCGCCGTCTTCGCCAGCGCCGTCCGCGCCGGCACCATGGCCTCGAGCAGCGGCAGCGCCATCGTCACGCCCATCCCGCGCAGCATCGTGCGGCGGGAGATGTGCTTCCTGGTGATGAACATTCGCGTGTCCCCTTGTCCGACTCCCGACTCCCGGTTCCCGACCCCAGACACTATCTCTCGACCGTCGTCTCCGCCGCTTCGGCCTTCGCCATCTGGAAGGCGGCGCTCCTGACCACGCCAAGGATAAACGAAGAGATGCGATCCCCGTTCTTCCCCGCGTCGGCCACGATGGCCCGCACCGTGGGCATGTCGAAGTGCTCGACGCGGCGGCCCAGCGCGTAGGTCATCAGGCTCTCGGTGAAGCTCAGCTTGACGAGGTCTGCGTGCTCGAGCAGCGCCTGCCGCAGCCCGATCGGACCTTCCATCCTCGTGCCGTCGTACAGGTCGCCCACCGAGTCGATGGCGACCCCGTTGTCCTTGATGCGCCAGGCGCCGGTGGCGTCGAAGTTCTCGAGGGCGAGGCCAAGCGGATCGATGACGCGGTGGCACGAGTTGCAGGCGGGGTTCTTCCGGTGCTCCTCCATGCGCTCGCGCGTCGAGAGCATCTTGCCGCCCACGGTGGACTTCACCGAGTCGTCCAGTGCCGGCACGTTGGGCGGCGGCGGTGGCGGCGGCGAGGCCAGCAGCACCTCCATCACCCACTTGCCGCGGAGCACCGGCGAGGTGCGGTCGGCAATCGAGGTGAGCAGCAGCACGCTCCCCTGCCCCAGGATGCCACGGCGCTTCGGGTCGGTTAGGGTGACCCGGCGGAACTCCTCGCCGAGCACGTTGGGGATGCCGTAGTGCTTCGCCAGGCGCTCGTTCACGAACGTGTAGTCCGCCGTCAGCAGGTCCGTGATGGGCCGGTCGGCGCGCACGAGACTGTCGAAGAAGAGCTCGGTCTCGCGCACCATCGCCTCGGTGAGCGTCGTGTCCCAGTACGAGTAGAAGTGGTGGTCGGGGCGCACCAGCTTCGCGTCCTGAAGGCGCAGCCACTGGCTGGCAAACCGGGTGGAGAGCGCCTCGGAGCGCCTGTCGGCCAGCATCCGGCGCACCTGCCGGTCGAAGACGGCGGGGTTGCGCAACTGACCGGAGGAGGCGACCTTCGTGAGCTCCGCGTCGGGCAACGCGCCCCAGAGGAAGAAGGAGAGGCGTGATGCGAGGTCCAGGTCGGCCACGCGGTAGGTCTGCCCCGCGCGCACGGTCGCCGGGACCTGCTCCATCCGGAAGAGGAACCGCGGGCTGGCGAGAATGGCCTGCACGGCCAGTCGCACGCCACCCTCGAAGTCGGTCCTCTCGCGCCCCTGGTCGTAGAAGCGCATCAGGGCGCGCAAGTCCTCCGCGCCGACGGGGCTGCGATAGGCCTGCGTCGCCAGGCGCCGCACGATCTGCTCGGCGCACGGTCGCTCCTCGGTGGCGGCGGTGGGGCGGCACGTGAAGATCATCCGCCGGCTCAGCGTGTCGGACACGCCGGTCACCGTCATGGGGCCCGTCACGGCGAAGTCGCGGATGTGCGGCAGCGCCGTCGTCCCGAAGACCTCGCCGATGTTGGTGTCGGCGAGCGTGTGCTCGACCGGCATCATCAGGTCGTCCACCGGGCCGTCGAAGCGCGCGATGAACGCGGCCGAGACGCGCTGCGGGCCGGCCTTCACGCGGATGGGCTTCGAGAAGATGTTCAGCCCGTTCGGGTCCTGCTCGTTCATCCGCGGGTTGATGTCGATGAGCGCGACGCGCTCGCCGTTGATGGAGAGGTCGATCTGCTCGCCCGCGTAGGGGCCGCCGAACAGGTCCCCGGTCGGGCCCGAGTGCAGCAGGATCTTGAAGACATATGCCCCGTCCGCCGGGAACACGTGGGTCACCGACAGCCCGCCGCGCGTGCCGAGCGGCGCCCCCTCGACGTGCCGCATCTGCGACGCCGTGCGCGGCACCTTCCAGGTGGTGGTGCTCGGGGACGCATTGGGGTCGCCCACGGCCAGGCGGCTGATCTGGCTCGCCGCCCGGAGGTAGCCCTCCATGAGCGTCGTCGAGATGACCTGCGAGTCGGCCACGTTGTCGAAGCCGTCGCTGATGGTGTCGGCGGGCAGGAACGCGGTGATGTCCACCTCGATGCCCAGCAGGTCGCGGACGGCGCGCTGGTACTCCGCGCGGTTCAGCCGCTGCGACGGCCGCGAACCCGGGTTCGGGCTGGCGGCCGCCGCGCGGTCGATGGTGGTTTCGAAGGCAGCCGCCAGCGCCTGGATGGCCGCCGGTTCCGGCCGCTTCGCGTTCGCCGGGGGCATCATGCCGGCGCGCAGCTTCCGGATCATCTTCTCGACGACCGGCGCGTGTTCGAGGAGATTGGTTGCGTCGAACGACGCCAGGGAGAGGCCGCCGGCCTTGCCGCGATCGCTGTGGCAGGTGGCGCAGTACTGCTTGACCATCTGCGTCTGCTCCGCAGGGGCCAGCGCCGGGGCGGACGATGGCGCATGCGCCGCAATGGGCCGGGGCGCGGCGGCAGGAGGCCCGCCCGGCCGCACCTGGGCCTCGGGAGCCAGCCCCAGCCACACCACTATGCCGACGACGCCCGCTGTGCCAACCGCTCGTCGCTTCATCGCACTCCGCTCGTCACGGGCAGAAAGGACGACGCAGCGGGATGGGACGCGCAGACGACGCGGATGACGCGAGGGTGGGTACGACGGACGACATCCAGCGCTGGCCGGCGTCGCGGTTCGCCAACTCCCCCGAGCCTATCTGCGGAATCTGCGGATCCCCCTCCGCGTCATCCTTCGAGTCCCCGTGATCCGTGTTCACGTCAACAGGACACGCACTTGTGGTTGTTCTTCGCGCCGAGGCTCTCGAGCAGCTTCAGGGCCTCCGGGAACGGCTGCGTCCGCTGCACCGGGCCGTTGGCCATGTCGGCCGTCGTCTGGCCTTCGCGGTTCACGCGCTTCACGTCGGCGCCCTTCGAGACCAGGTACTTGATCATCTCCACGTCGCCGCGCGCCGCCGCGTGGTGCAGCGCGGTGTTGCCCTCGTGGTCGGCGGCGTTGACGTCCGCTCCGGTTTCCTCCACGAGGTACTTCACCGCGGCCAGAAGGCCGCTCGGGGCATAGCGGTGCGAGTTGGCGGCAAAGCCCTCGGCGTAGCCGACGCCGGCGGCCGCCTGGAGCGGGGTGACCGCGGGGCCGCCTACCGGCACCGGCGGGATGCCGGACACGTCCTGGATGTTGAAGCGGTCGCCATCGCCCGTGCGCGGCCGGCCGGCCGGCTTGATGGTGGGAATCGTCGGGTCCGCGCCGTGGGCCACGAGCAGCTTCATCGCCTCGACGTCGCCGCCATAGGCGGCGCGCCAGAACGGCGTGGCGCCAATCTCGTCCACGCCGGCGAGGTCGAAGTTGTAGCCCGAGTACCACACCTTCCGCTTGAGCCGGTGGTTCGGGTTGGCGCCCTTCTCGAGCAGGATCTTCATGAAGTCGAGATAGGTGATCTGCTGCTGCAGGTACGCCCGCGGCTGCGGGTAGAGCGCCTTCGGCGCCCACTGGACATTGAGCGTGGCGTAGAGCGGCGCGACGCCGTTGTCGCTCGCCAGGTTCGGGTCGGCCCCGTGGTCCAGCAGGTACTTGCCGATGTCGAAGTGCCCGTTGATAACGGCCACGACGAGAGCCGTGGACTTGTCGCCCGGATTCACCTGGTTGACGTCCGCTCCAGCCTCGACCAGCGCCTTCACCACCCCGGCGTGGCCCTGGCGCACGGCGAAGTGCAGGGGCGAGAAGCCGCCGGAGGTGCCCACGAGCTCGTTGTAGCGGAACTGCCGGGTGAGGCCGGGCACGTCCGGCGGCCGCGGCCCGCTGGCCTGTGCCTGCTGCGCCGCCCGCCGGCGGAAGAACTCCTCCTCGGGGCTGCTCAGCTTCGTGAGGTCCACGACCTTCGAGGTGGCCTTGACGTCGGCGCCCCGCGCGATGAGCAGCTTCACGACATCCACGCGGTTGTAGGCCGCCGCGAACATCAGCGGCGTCTGCTCCATCGCGGTCTCGCGCGCGTTGACGTCCGACCCGCCCTCGATGAGGATCGTCACGGTGCGCGGATCGCCGGACTGCGCCGCGAACATCAGCGGCGTGGTGCCCGTGGTGGACGCGGCCTTCACGTCCGAGCCGCCCGCGATGAGCGCCGCGACCACGGCGGAGTGTCCCGCCTGCGCGGCCATCATCAACGGCGTGTAGGCGCCCAGGCGGGTGGCGGCCTTCACGTTGGCGCCGCCATAGAGCAGCATCTGCACCAGCTCCGCATCGCCCGCCCGCGCCGCCCAGTGCAGGGCGGTCATGCCGTCGCCCTCGGCCGCGTTCACGTCCACGCCCTGCTTGAGGAGCGCGCGGACCGCATCCTTGTCGCCATGGCGGGCGGCCTCGAGGACCGTCGTCGCCTGAGCGCTCACCATTGCCGCCCCCAGGGCCACCGCCAGGCCGACCGCCCATATCATCCGACGTGCCATCAGCGTCTCCCTCTCACGGCATCAGCGCCTGGCGGCATCGATCCCCAATGCCCCCAATGCCCCAATGCCCCAATGCCCCAATGCGCCAATCAAGGAATGCGCAAATACCCCAATCGCCAATCGCCCAATGAATCGCCAATCGCCAAATCTTCAATCGGCAATGGACGACGCCGTCGTCGTCGAGGCCCCGACGGCGTTCAGGTCCATCGAGCCGGTCGAGTCGCCGAAGCTCTTGATGTCCTCGAGCCCGAGGATGTGGAGCATCGACAGCATCGGGTTGGCCATGGGCGTCCCGTCGGCGGCCTTGATGTGCAGGTTGCCCTTGAGCGCCCCGCCGGCGTGCCCGGCCAGGAACAGCGGGCAGCGCTTGTGGTTGTGCACGTTCGAGTTGCCCATGGGCGACCCGTAGATGACCATCGTGTTGTCGAGCAGCGTCCCGTCGCCGTCCGGCGTGTTCTTGAGCTTCTCGAGGAAGTACGGGAGCAGGCTGATGTGGTACCGGTTGATCTTCTCGAACTCGAGGATGCGATCCTCGCGGTCCTGGTGGTGCGACGCCGGGTGGAAGCCCGTCTTCACGCCGCTGCCGGGGTAGACGCGGCTCGATCCGTCGCGGCCCATCTTGAACGAGAACACGCGCGTGATGTCCGAGGCGAAGGCCACGGCCTGCAGGTCGAACATCAGCTTGACGTGCTCGTCGAACGCGTCGGGCACGCCCATCGGCGCCATCGGCAGCTCGCGCGGCTCGCCGCTCGCGTTGGCGGCCTCCACCCGCTGGATGCGCCGCTCGATCTCGCGCACGTCGTCCAGGTAGTCGGCCAGGCGGGCGCGGTCCACCGGCCCGAGGCTCTTCTTGAGCTGCGCCACCTCCTGCGTCACCCAGTCGAGGATGCTCTTGTCGGCCCGCCGGCGCGCGGCGCGCTGCTCGGGCGTGGCGCCCACGCCGAAGAGCATGTCGAACGCGGCGCGCGGGTCGCGCACCATCGGCAGCGGCTCGGCGGCCGACGCCCAGCTCACCGTGTCGGTGTAGACGCAGGCATAGCCGTAGGCGCAGCCGCCGGCCTGGTCCACGTTCTCGATGCAGAGCTGCATCGACGGAATCGGCGTGTCCTGCCCGTACTTCTGCGCGTAGAGCTGGTCCAGCGACGCGGCGACGTAGACGTCGGAGCCCTGCGTCTGCTTCGGGTGCGCCTGGGTGAGGAACACCGCGCTCGAGCGGAAGTGGTCGCCGCCGATCTCGGGCGGCGTGAACGCCTCGGCGTTCCGCACGTCGGTGTTGCTGATGATGGTCAGGTACTCGCGCCAGGGCTCGAGCGGCGCGAGGCTGCTCGGGCTCAGGTCGAACGCCGACCCGGTCTTCTCGGGCGACCAGAGATGCTTCTGGGCGCCAATCGCCGTGGCGCCCGCCGAGCCGTGCACCATCTCGATGGCCGCCAGCCGCACCTTCCCGTTGGAGCGCGACCGCGCGAATGCCGTCCCGGCCGGCACCATGGCCTCCAGGAGCGGCAGCGCCACGGTGACACCCACGCCCTTCAGGGCCGCGCGGCGGGAGATGTGCTTCTGCGTGATGAACATGTCGGCTCCTCTGATTCGGTCGGTCCCGGGTCTTGGTCTTGAGGTCTTGGGGCTTGGGGCTTGGGGCTTGGGGTTCGAACCCGAGAACCCGAGAACCTCGTCTCTATCTCTCTTCCGTCGTCTCCGCCGCTTCCGCGCGGCCCATCTGGAACGCGGGGCTCTTCACCAGCCCCAGCACGAATGCCGAGATCCGGTAGTCGTCCTCTTCAGCGTCTCGGACGATGGCACGAACCGTGGGCATGTCGAAGTGCTCGACGCGCCGGCCCAGGCCGTAGGTCATGAGGCTCTCGGTGAAGCTCAGGAGGAACACGTCCTTGTGCTTCAGGATGGCCTCGCGCAGGCCCTTCGGGCCCTGCATCTTCGTACCGTCGTACAGGTCGCCGTTCGAGTCGATCGTCGCGTCGCCGTCACGAATGCGCCACGCGCCGGTGACATCGAAGTTCTCGAGCGCCAGGCCCAGCGGGTCGATGACGCGGTGACACGAGTTGCACGCGGGGTTCTTCCGGTGCTCCTCCATGCGCTCGCGCACCGACAGGACCCTGGCGCCCTGCGCCGCGGACACCGAATCGTCCAGCGACGGCACGTTGGGCGGCGGCGCCGGCGGCGGCGAGCCGAGCAGCACCTCCATGATCCACTTGCCGCGCTGCACGGGTGAGGTGCGGTCGGCCACCGATGTGAGCGCGAGGATGCTGCCGTGCCCCAGCAGGCCGCGCCGGTTCGGATCGGCCAGCGTCACCCGGCGGAACTCCGGCCCGACGACGTTCGGCACGCCGTAGTGCTTGGCGACCCGCTCGTTCACGAAGGTGTAGTCGGCCGTCAGCAGCTCCAGCACCGGCCGGTCGTCGCGCACGATGGCGTCGAAGAAGAGCTCCGTCTCGCGCTTGAGCGCGTCGGCCAGCGTGCGGTCGTACTGCGGGTACTGCAGGTAGTCGGGGATGAGCCGCACCAGGTCCTGCAGCCGCAGCCACTGCGAGGCAAAACGCGTGGCCAGCGCCTCGGACCGCGGGTCCCGGAGCATCCGCGCCACCTGCTTCTCGATGACCCCGGGCTGTCGCAGCATCCCGCGGCCGGCCAGCTTCAGCAGTTCCTCGTCCGGGCCCGAGCCCCAGAGGAAGAACGACAATCGCGAGGCCAGGTCGTACTCGGTGATGCGGTAGTTCTGGCCCGGGCGGACCGTCGCAGGCACTTCCTCCAGCCGGAACAGGAACTTCGGGCTGGCCAGCAGCGCCTGCAGCGCCATGCGGACGCCCTCCTCGAAGTCGCCGTGCTGGCGGCCCTGCTCGTAGAACATCATCAGCTTCCGCACGTCCTCGGCCGAGGCCGGGGCGCGGTAGGCCAGCGAGGCCAGCCGCCTGACGATGCTGGTGGCGCATGCCGCTTCCTCGGCGGGCGCGGTCGGGCGGCACGCGAAAATCCGGCGCCGGCTCGGCGAGTCGGAGACGCCCGTGACCTTGATCGGCCCCGTGATGGCGAACTCGCGGAGGTGCGGCAGCGCCGTGATGCCGAAGCCGCTGCCGATCTGGCTGTCGGCCATCGTGTGTTCGATGGGCGCGATCAGGTCGTCCACCGGCGCGTCGAAACGCGCGATGAACGCGGCGGCCACGCGCTGCGGGCCCGCCTTCACGTAAATCCGCGGCGTGACGAGGTTCATCCCGTTGGGATCGGCCTCGCTCATCGATGTGGGGATGTCGAGCAGCGCCACCCGCGCGCCGTTGACGGACACCTCGATCTTCTCGCCCGGGAAGCTGCTGCCGAAGAGCTGCCCCGTCGGGATGGAGTGGAGCATCATCCGGAACGTGTACTCGCCGTCCGCGGGGAAGATGTGCGTGACCGCGATGCCGCCGCGCGTGCCGAACGGCGCACCCTCCACCTGGCGCATCTGGTTCGCCGTGCGCGGCACCTTGAAGGTGGCCTCGGTGGGCGCCGCGGTGGCGTCGCCGACCGCCAGCGTGCTGATGGCGCTGGCCGCCCGCAGGTAGCCTTCGAGCACCGTCGGCGAGAAGCCCTGCGCGTCGGCGACGTTGTCGAACCCGTCGCTGATGGTGTCGGGCGGCAGGAAGGCCTCGACGTCCACGTCCAGATCCAGCAGGTCGCGGATGGCGTAGGTGTACTCGACGCGGTTGAGCCGCTGGAACGGGCGGCGCCCCGGGTTGGGGTTGAGGGCGGCGGCCCGGTCAATCCGCGCTTCGAGCGCCGTCGCCAGGTCGGACAGCACCGTCCCCTCGGGGCGGCGGGCGCCCGCCGGCGGCATCATGCCGGCGCGCAGCTTGCGGATGACCTTCTCGGCGACGTCGGGGTGCTCGGCGGCGGCGGCGGCGGCGTCAAACGACGCCAGGGTGAGCCCACCAGCCTTGGCCCGATCGTTGTGACAGGTGGCGCAGTACTGCTTGACGAGGGCGTTCTGCTCGGCCACGGGAAGGCCGGCGGTGGCGTGCGCCGTCATCATCGCCGGCCTGGCGGCGTCGGGCCTGGCGGCGCGAGGCGCCGGTGCCGCCGCGGCCGGCGGCGACTGCGCAACGGCCGGGCTGGCCCCCTGGCGAGGGCCGTCGGCCGCCAGCAAGGTGAGGCCAGCCGATACGACTCCCAACACGGCGACCGTGTATCTGGACATTGGGCGCATAATTTCTCGGGCGAGTATACGGCCATGCAGGAAACGGATTGTCAGGAGTTGTCATCTCGCTGGCCGGTTAACTCACCTGTCCTCAATGCTTTGAGGTCCGCCGACCGGACCGAGGGACCCGTGCCATGCCCGGCAGTTCCGTGAAGTTCTTCCCCGATGCCGGCCAGTTCCGCCGCTGGCTGGAAACCAACCACGACCGCCACATCGAGCTCTGGGTGGGCTTCTACAAGAAGCGCAGCGGCCGGACGGGCCTGGACTACCCGACCGCCGTGGACGTCGCCCTCTGTTTCGGCTGGATCGACGGCATCCGCAAGGCCCTGGACGAGGAGAGCTACGTCAACCGCTTCACCCCGCGCAAGGCCCGCAGCGTCTGGAGCCGCGTGAACATCGCGAAGGTCGAGGCGCTCATCGCGCGGGGCGAGATGCACCAGGCCGGACTCGACGCGTATGCCAAGCGCGACGATGCCCGGTCGGGCATCTACTCCTTCGAGCAGCGCCCGGAGGCATTCCCGCCGGAGCTCGAGCGCCGCTTCCGCGCCAGTCGGGCTGCCTGGGGGTTCTTCGAGGATCAGCCGCCGGGATATCGCCGCCTGGCCATCTGGTGGGTGGTGAGCGCGAAACGCGACGACACGCGCGAACGCCGCCTCACGCAGCTCATCGACGTGTCCGCGCGGGGCCTGCGCCTCGGCGTGCTGTTCGGGCAGACCGGCACGGTGAAGCCAAAGGCCGCGAAACGGCCAGAGGGCGCCCCGCGCGCCACGACGGTGAACGCGAAGAGGAAGACGACGACGGCACGTCCCACCCGGGCCCCGAAGAAGGCCGCCCGCCGATGAAGATCGGCGTGGATCTCGGCGGGACGAAGATCGAGGCGGTCGCCCTCGCGAAGGACGGTCGCGAACTCGGCCGCGTGCGCGTACCCACGCCGCGTCGCGACTACGACGGCACGCTCGACGCGATAGCAGATCTGGTGCGGCAGCTGGAACAGGCGCATGGGGGCCCCGCATCCGTCGGCGTCGGCATCCCAGGCGCCATCTCGCCAGCGACGGGGCTGGTGAAGAACGCCAACTCCACCTGGCTCATCGGCCGCGCGTTCGATCACGACCTGGCCGCCCGCCTCCAGCGCCCCGTGCGCATGGCGAACGACGCCAACTGCTTTGCGCTCTCGGAAGCCACCGACGGCGCCGGCGCGGGCGCCGCGGTCGTCTTCGGCGTCATCATCGGCACCGGTGTCGGCGGCGGCGTCGTGGTGGATGGGCGGCTCGTGGAGGGCGCGCACCGCATCGCCGGCGAGTGGGGCCACAACCCGTTGCCGTGGCCGCGAGACGAGGAGCGGCCGGGTCCGCGGTGCTACTGCGGGCGCCACGGGTGCATCGAGACGTTTCTCTCCGGGCCGGGGCTCGCGCGCGATTTCACCGCGGCGACGGGGCGTTCGCTCGAGGCCGACCAGATTGCCGCCGCGGCGGCCGCCGCCGGCGACGCCGATGCGTCGGCGGCGCTCGAACGCTACATGGAGCGCATGGCGCGCGCGCTCGCGACCGTCATCAACCTCCTGGATCCCGAGGTCATCGTCCTGGGCGGCGGGCTGTCGAACGTCGAGGCGCTCTATACCGGCGTACCCGCGCGCTGGCAGCCGCACGTGTTCTCGGACGAGGTACATACGCGGCTTGTGAAGGCCCGCCACGGCGATTCGAGTGGCGTGCGTGGGGCCGCGTGGCTGTGGTGACCGGGCGCCGCCTGTCCATTGGCGATTGACGATTGATGATTGAGCGATTCATTGGGTGATTGAGCGATTGCGGATTGCGACAATCAGATTGCCGCAATGGGACATTGCGTCAATGCGCCAATTCATTGCGCAATCTGACAATCGGCAGATCGTCCGATGAATCACCCGATCGGCAATCACCAATCATCAATGGGCATTGGCGTCCGCGCCTCACTGTACGCGCGCGATTTGCTGCAGCTCGGTAATGGCGGCGGCGAGCGCGGGACGCTGGTCGCGCGGCGCCAGGTCGCGCGCGGCCCAGAACATCTTGGATGCGGCGTCCCAGTCGTTCAGGAGCAGCGCCACCGAGGCGAGCCCGACCGCGGCGCACGCACTCTTCGGCTCCGCCTTCTGGACCGACTGGAAGAGCTGTTGCGCGAGGCCCGTCTGCTTGATGGCCAGCGCCATCTGGCCGGCGGCACACTGCGTGGCGGGCTTCGCGTCGGGCAGGAGCGCTGCCGAGAGCGACTGCACCGCTTCGAGTGCCCGGCCCTCGACCACCAGAGGCGCGGCGGCCTTGATGAGGGGATGCTCGTCCGCCGGCAGCAGGTCGAGCGGCAGCGCCCAGTTCAACTGGCCGCCCTGCGCGCTCTGCATCTGGCGCTGCGAGAACTTGATGGGCAGCACGGCCACGGCGGGCAGCCGGTCCGGCGCGCTCGCGACGAACACCCAGACGCCGGCGGTCAGGCCCAGCAGATTCCATTCGCCCTTCTCATCGGCCTGCACCGAGAAGGTCTTCTGTCCCGTGAACTGCTCGCCGCGGAAGCCGACTGTCGCCTCCGCCGTGACCGTGGCCGCCACCGGCGTGGCGCCGTTCCGCGTGGCGCCTTTCAGGCGGTACGCCGTCTGCGCGGACAACGGGGCGACAGCGGAAGCAACGAGCGTGAACAGGACGCCGAACGCCGCGGCTCGAACGAGCATGTTGACCTCCCGCAATCGATTGCCCCAATGCCCCAATCGCCAATCACCCGATGAATCGCTCAATCGTCAATCATCAATCATCAATGGACACCCTCACCTTAGGTGCAGGTTGTACACCGCAACCGGCCACACCTGCCGCCCCTGCCTTCGAGCCAGCGGCCCCGGTGGCCGCGTGTCGTTCGGGTCCACCCGCGTGACACCCAGGCTGCGGAACCCAATCCGGTTGAACCCGCGGCGGAACAGGCGTCGAGCGGTGTCGGCAGGGATCTGTATCACGGCCGTTCCGGGCTCCGGCACGCCTGGCAGGAAGCGGCCGACTTCCTCCCCGTTCACGTCGAGCGCCATCGAGGCCTGCATCACCGGCTCCTCGAAGCGCGTCCGCGATCGCACGGTGATGGTCACGGCACCTCCGGTCGGCGCCAACGGCACGGCCAGCACGGCGGGGGTGCCATCAATCCACCACGCAGCGCCCCAGTCGTCTGCGGCCGCGGAGCCCCAGCCCTCGAGCAGGAACCTCTCGGCCGCGCGATCGAACGTCAGGCCGAACTCGGGTTGCGGCGCCTCCGGCGACAGCACGTCGTATTTGTCCACCGGGAGGCCCTCGCGCCAGGCGAACCACGCGTTGGCCGGGAAGGCGAAGGGATAGAAGTAGGGCGATCGCGTGTGCAGATCCGCCTGCTGCCGGACGATACGCCCGAAGCTCACGGGCTCGTCCTTGGGGAGCATCCCCGCGGTGTACTGGACCATCAGCAGGTGGTTCCACCACAGCGCCGCGACGACCAGCGGCGCCAGGGCCAACAGCGGCCGTCGCAGCACGAGCCCGATGACCACGGCCAGGCCCGGCGCCAGCATCACCAGCGCGCTCGAGAAGCGGCGCCCGCCGAACGACCACCCGCCCGCCCAGTCCTGCGTCGCGCCGTTCACCCACGCGGTGATGAAGAGGATGACGAGCGCCGACAGCGCCCAGCGCCACTCGCGCCTGAGGTATGCGAAGGTGCCCACGACCGCGACGTAGGCGACCGGTGTCCACGAGAGGAAGCCGTGCCACGACGAGAGCAGCGTGTCCATCCAGCGCGACCGCAGCGGGTTGAAGTAGCCGCCCTGCCCCAGCAGGTCGTACTCGTAGCGCGTGAAGAGGATGTAGCTGTGCGCCAGCTGCAGCAGGATCCACGGCAGCGCCCCGAGGAAGGCCCACACGGCCAGCCGCGTCGCGCGGCGCAGGCGCTCGCCAGGCAGCACGCCAACCGCAGTCAACGCGACCACGCCGGGGTAGATCGCAAACAGCGACTCCTGTGACCGCGCGAGGAATGCCAGGCCGAGGAGCGTACCGAGGGCGAGGCTCTGCCGCACCGTGGCGCCCGGCGGCACCCACCGCGCCGCCGCGACGACGAAGAGCGCGACGAAGCCGAACGACGCGGCGTGCGTCATCGACGGCTCGTAGACCATGTACCAGTAGAGCGGCGTCGCGCCGAAGATGAGCAGCACCGCGAGGAAGGCCACCACGCGCGGGAACTGGCGCCGCAGGTGGCGGAGCAGCGCCATCAGGCCCGCCGCGCCAATCGCGAACGACGAGACGAGCACGGCGCGCACATAGGGCAATCCGAGGCCGAGCGCCACCGGATCCGCGGGAGCGGCCCAGAGGCCCATCCACCGGCCCGCGGTGTCGACGATGGTCACCGTCAGGTAGAGCGGCAGCCAGACGAGCAGGGGCCCGATCGGGACGACATGGTTCGGGCGCGGCGGCTGGCCCAGGAACGCGTACTCGGCCGCGATATCGAGGTCGCGATCGAAGATGACACTGCGAAGCTGCGTGAAGTAGGTGACGCCGTCGGTGGTGATGCCGTGCGCGTCGGCCATCTGCACGCCAAGCGCGTAGAGCAGCACGAGAGCGAGCGCGTGCACGTCCTTCGTGTCGCGGACCAGCGCCGGCCATGGCACGTTCCGGCGCCGGGCCCAGCGCCACGACGCCAGGGCCACCACGGGCAGTCCCGATGCGAAGACGAGCCACGGCGAGGGGCGAGGCGGCAACGAGAGGAGGAGCCCCAGCCAGAGGATGACGAGCGTTGCCAGCACCGCCCCCGATGATACCCTCAGCTGTGATCGATCCACGCACCCTCGCCGGCAACCTGGATCTCGCGCCCGACGGCCTCTGGTGGCCGCGATCGCGGTCGCGCGTGGACTATCCGGACGAGGGCAACGCGTTCTGCTTCCAGGTGGAGGACCAGTCGTTCTGGTTCGAGCATCGCAACCGCTGCATCCTGGCCGCGGTGGCGCGCTACCCTCCGCCCGGCGCCATCTTCGACATCGGAGGCGGCAACGGCTTCGTGGCCCGCGCCCTCGTCCACGCCGGCCATCCCGCCATCGTCGTGGAACCGGGCCCGGTGGGCGCGCGCAACGCGCAGGCGCGCGGCCTCCAGCCGGTCATCTGCTCGACGCTGGATGATGCGGGCTTCCATCCGGGGGCGCTGCCGGCGGCGGGACTCTTCGACGTGCTCGAGCACATCGAGGACGATCGCGGCGTCCTGCGCCGCCTGGCCACGCTGGTGCAGCCCGGCGGCCGCCTCTATGTGACCGTGCCCGCGTACCAGTGGCTCTGGTCCGGCGAGGACGTGCTCGGGGGGCACCATCGACGCTACAGTCTCGGCGCGCTGTCGCGCGTGGTGCGGGAGGCCGGCTTCGCGGTGGAGTTCGCCACCTACTTCTTCTGGCCGCTGCCCCTGCCCATCCTGCTGGTCCGCGCGGTTCCCTGGCGACTGGGGCACCGGCCGCCGGTGGATGTCGAGGCGATCAAGCGGGAGTTGAAGCCGCCCAAGGGCCCGGCCGTTGACGTGTTGAAAGCGCTACTCGACATCGAGCGCAGGTGGCTGGAACTCGGAGGCCGGCTGCCC
>JBFWQE010000051.1:11926-17340 GCA_050249615.1 Vicinamibacterales bacterium | reverse complement strand
TCCCGACAGGATCTACCGTCGATACCCCGCCCCCCGCACCACCTGTCCGGGACGCGCGTCGGTGATCTTCCCGTCGGCCACCACCGCCTGCCCGTTCACCAGCACGTGGCGGATGCCCTCCGAGTAGTGGTTGGGATCGGTGAACGTCGAGCGGTCGCGCACGGTGGCCAGGTCGAAGATGGCGAGGTCGGCCTTGAAGCCGGGCCGGATGAGGCCGCGGTCGAGGATGCCCATGCGCGTGGCCGGGCGCGAGGTGAAGCGGCGGACGGCGTCCTCGAGCGGGATGAGCCTCTCGTCCCGCACATAGGTGCCGAGAATCTTCGTGAACGAACCCCACGCGCGCGGGTGCGACTTCGACACGGAGAGCGGCCCGTCCTCGGCCCGCGCGCCGGAATCCGTCCCGATCGACACCATCGGATCCGCCAGCGCCGCCCGCACATCGTCCTCGCGCATGATCGAGATGATGACGGAGGCCTCGGCGCGATCGGCGATGACGAGGTCCATCGCCGCGTCGCGCGGATCCTTGCCCATCTCCTTCCCGATCTCCGCGAGCGTCTTGCCCTCCCACTTGCGCAGGCTCGGATCGAGCACGGATGAGAGCAGCACGCCGGAGGCGCCGCCCGAACCGTACCACTGGTTCTCCCAGTCCTTCGGGCTCGGGTCCTCCATGTCGCGCTTGATGCGCTCGCGCTGAGCGGGGTCCTTCAGGCGCGCGATCATCGCGTCGGTCCCGCCTTCGCGTACCCACAGCGGCAGGCAGGCGTCCAGCCCGTTCGACGCGCGATCGTACGGGTACATGTTCGCCGTGACGTCCAGCCCGCGGCCACGGGCGGCCTGGAAGTGCTTCAGGATCTCGGGCATGCGGCCCCAGTTGGCCCGGTACGCGGTCTTCAGGTGCCACACCTCCGTCGGGATGCGCGCGCGCTCGGCGACGATGAAGGCTTCGTCAAGCGACGCGATGATCTGGTTCGATTCCGAGCGCTGGTGCGTGAGGTAGCGCCCGCCGTATTCCGCGGCCACCTTCGCGAGTTCGACGATCTCATCCGTGCTCGCGAAGCGGTCCGGGACGTACTGCAGCGACGTGCTGAGCCCGAGCGCCCCCTCATCCATCGCCTGGCGCACGAGCGTTTTCATCTGCTCGAGCTCCTCTGACGTCGCGGCCCGCTGCGAGTCTCCGATGACATAGGAGCGAAGGCCGCCGGCCCCAACGAACGTCCCGAGGTTGATGGCCGGCCGCGAGCGCGTTTCGAGACGCGTGAAGTACTCGCCCAGCGTGCGAAAGTCCAGTGCCACCTTGAACGAGTCGAACTGGGCCTTCGCCTCGGCCGCAAGGCGGTCGTTCATGGGCGCGATGGAGCTGCCCTCGCCGGTGATCTCCGTCGTGATGCCCTGCGTAATCTTCGACGCGGCGCGGCTGTCGGCCAGGACGTTGAACTCGGACTGGCCCAGCATGTCGATGAAACCCGGCGACACGTACAGCCCCTTCGCATCGATGGTGCGCACGGCCGGTTGCCCAGCCAGCCGGCCCATTGCGGCGATCCGGTCGCCGACGATGCCGATGTCGCCCTCGAACCACGGCGAGCCGGTGCCATCGACGATGCGGCCGCCAGTGATGAGTACATCGAACGCAGATGGCGCAGAGGCCGCAGATGGCGCAGATGGACCGGATGGTGCCGCCGTGCATCCGGCAGCGAACAACATCGCCAGGGCAAAGACTCGTTTCACGCTGTCACCTCGCACCACCGTGCTTTGAACCACCCGTGCTTGGAACCGCCCGTGCCTGGAACCGCCGCGATTGTACAATCACCGCTTCATGCAACGTGCCTGGGCCCTGGCGGCCTGTCTCATCACCGGCGCGGCGCTCTACGTGGGCCGCGGCGTCCTCGATGCCGTGCTGGTTGACGGGCGGGCGGTCCGCGTGGCGCTGCTCCCCCCGTGGGAATCGCTGGTCGGCTTCCTCCTGCTCGCGGGCCTCGGCTTGTTCCTGCTCCACCGGTTCAATCGGGTGCGCCGCTCGGGGGCCGAGCGCGCGCCGCTCGGTGCGCTCGTGGCGCCGGCCGTCGCACTCGGCGTGCTGCTGGTGCCGTTCACGCCCGTCCTTCCGGATCGCTGGCCGGTCCTGCAGGCGCTGGCGGGCCCGATGGGCTGGCTGGTGTGGCTGGCGGTGGGCGGCCAGCTGCTCTGGACCTGGTGGCAGCACCGGCTGATTGCGGCCGGGTGGTTCGCGCGGCGCAACCTCACGCAGGTGGCGGTGATGATCGCCCTGGCGACGGCGGCCCTGAGCGGCACGGCGGCGGCGCGGCTCACGAGCACCGTGCTCTTTCCCGCCGGCGACGAGCCGCACTACCTCGTCATCGCGCAGAGCTTGTGGCGCGACGGCGACTTCAAGATCGAGAACAACCACCAACGGGGCGACTACCGGGAGTACTTCCCGCGCGATCTCGATCCGCACTACCTCACGCGCGGCGCCGACGGCGAGATCTACTCCATCCACCCGGTCGGCCTGCCCATCGTCCTGGCACCGGTGTACGCGCTGGGCGGCTACCGGGCGGTGCTGCTGGCGCTCATCGCGATGGCCGCGGCGGCCGCGGGGCTGATGTGGCGCTGGGTGGCCACGGCGACGGGCTCGCGCGGCGCCGCGACGTTCGCCTGGGCCGTGATCGTCGGGTCCGCGCCGTTCCTGTTCAACAGCTTCACGGTGTACCCGGAGATCGCCGCAGGCCTGGCGGTGATGGTGGCCATGACGACGCGAAACCCGGTGGTCCTGGGTTTGGCGTGCGGCGTCCTGCCCTGGCTGAGCACCAAGTACGCGCCCATGTCAGCGATTCTGCTGGTGACGGGGCCTGGCACGTTCCCCCCTCAAAACATCTCAGTTTCTGCGATCGCGAAGAGCGCGGGGCCGTACGGCGTGCTGCTCGTCGCGTGGTTTGCCTTCTTCTACTGGATCTGGGGGACGCCCATGCCGCAAGCACCCTACGGCGCCATGGTCCAGACGACCCCGTGGAACCTGGTGTTCGGCGCGCCGGGCCTGCTCTTCGACCAGGAGTACGGCCTGCTGCCTTACGCACCGGCGTACATCCTGGCCGCGACGGGCCTCTGGGCGCTCTGGCGCGCCGGCGGCGACCGGCGCTGGACCGCCATCCGCGTGGTCCTCGTGTTTGGCGCCCTGCTCGGCACCGTGGGCGCGTTCCGCATCTGGTGGGGCGGCTCGGCATCGCCCGGGCGCCCCCTGGCGTCCGGCCTCCTCCTGCTGGGACTCCCCATCGCCACGGCGTTCGCCGCCGCGCCGATGGGCTCGGCCCGCCGGGCCTCGCAGCACCTGCTGATGTGGATCGGCGCAGGCATCGCGCTCACGATGACCTTCGCGCAGGAGGGGTTCCTCATCGCCAACGGCCGCGACGGCACGTCGAGCCTCCTCGAGTGGTGGTCGCCACGGTGGGAGTCGTGGACGCTTGCGCCGAGCTTCATCCATCACGAGGCCCCGACGGCCCTGGCGCACGCGCTCGCCTGGCTCGTCGTGGCGGGAGCGGCGGCGTGGGCACTCGGGCGCGTGACCACCCGGAAGCCGGCAACAGCCACGTTGGCCGCGATGGGCGCGCTCGGCGCCGGCCTGCTCGCCGTGCCGGTCATCCTCCCCGTGCTGCCCGATACTCCGCCGATGCCGCGCGTCGACCTGCGGGCGCGGTCGCGCCTGCCCGCGCTGGACCACTACGACACACGCGCGCGCCCGGCTGCCGTGGTCTTCGATCCGCTGCGCAAGACGAGCGCCGACGAGATGCTGCCGGCGATGACGCTGGCCGTCGAGCCGGCGCTCCGGACTGATCCGCAGCCGCTGCGCGTGCTGCACAACGGCCGCTTCTCGCTGCCGGCGGGCACCTACCGAGTGGACGTCCGCTTCGCGCCCGGGCAACCGGCCGCGACCGACGAGATCGCGCTGCAGGTGGGCCGCGTCGGCCCTCCCGTCAGCACGTGGTCCGTGCCGCCCGCCGCGGGGGCGATGAGCCACACCGTGCGCCTGCCGCTGGACGCGGGCTTCGTCGGCTTCCGCGGGACGCGGGAGATGGAGCAGGCCATCGAGGCCATCACGATCACGCCCGTCGCGGTGGTGAGCGAGGGGGAACGCGTGCCGTCGCCGCCGGTGCTGGGCGCCGCACGATACGGCGCGTCGATGGTGCTGTTGCACGACGACCAGATCACGCCCGAAGCCGAGGGGTTCTGGGTGCTCGGGGGGCGGCCGACCGCGCTGAGTATCGCAGGAGCTCCCGAGTCAGCCAGTTCGGCCACGCTCCGGCTCCGCAGCGGGGTCGGCGGGAACGAGGTGACCCTCCGCACGCGCGGCTGGCGACACGTCGTCACGCTGGACGCCGAGGCGCCCGTGGACGTCGAGCTGCCGGCGCCGGCGCATGGGGTGGTCGAGCTGACCATCCACACCAGCAGCGGCTTCTCACCGAGTGAGCGTGACGCTGCCTCTCGCGACCGGCGGTTCCTGGGGGTATGGGTCCAGGTGCTGAATGGTGTCCATTGAGCGATTGCCGATTGGCGATTTACGATTCATTGGGTGATTGGTGATTGGGCATTGAGCATTGGATTGAGTGATTGAGGGATTGATGATTGGCGCAATGCAGATTGCCCACTCGCCAATCGAATGCCCCGATGCGCCAATCGCCAATCACCCAATGAATCGTCAATCACCAATCACCAATGGACGGTTGTACACTCTGCAAGGTATGTCGATAGCAGATATCCGCCGCGAGTACCGCAGCCACTGCCTCCTGGAGCACGAAGCGGCCGACGATCCCATCGAGCAGTTCCACCGCTGGTTCGACGAGGCGCTGCGCGCCGAGTCGCTCGAAGTGAACGCGATGACGCTGGCCACGGTCACGCCGGCGGGCGACCCGGCGGCGCGGACAGTGCTGCTCAAGGGCTTCGACGAGAACGGGTTCGTGTTCTACACGAACTACGAGAGCGCCAAGGGGCAGGACCTGGCGGCACACCCGCGCGCGGCGCTGCTCTTCTTCTGGGCCGAGCTCGAACGCCAGGTGCGCATCACGGGCGATGTCGCGAAGGTGTCGCGCGAGGAGGCGGCCGAATACTTCCAGTCGCGCCCGCGCGAGAGCCAGGTGGGCGCCTGGGTCTCGCCGCAGAGCCAGGTCATCCCGCATCGCCACGTGCTGCAGGAAAACTTCGAGTCGCTGACGGCGCAGCACGAGGGTGCGTTCGTGCCGCTGCCCCCGTTCTGGGGCGGCTACCGCGTCTCACCGGAGCGGATGGAGTTCTGGCAGGGGCGACCGAACCGCCTGCACGACCGCTTGCTCTACACACGGACGGACGGGACGTGGAAGCGAGTGCGCCTGGCGCCGTGAAGGCCGCGCTGCGCGCGGTAGGCGCGGAGGGTGGGCCGCGCTGCGCGCGGT
>JBFWQE010000051.1:0-11826 GCA_050249615.1 Vicinamibacterales bacterium | reverse complement strand
GCCCACGCGCCGTCAGGCGCGCCCACGGCCCGAAGGGCCGCCTACCGCAGGCCCACGGCGCGGAAGCGCCGCCTACTCCGCCCACGGCCCGAAGGGCTGCCTACCGCAGGCCCACGTCGATCCTTCCCTCCCCCACCTTCACCGCCTGCCCGCCCACCTGCACCCGCGTGATGGCGTGGGGCGAGTCGGCGTGGATGCGGATGTGGATGCGGCTCGGCCGCTTCATCCGCACGCCCTGCAGGCTCACCATCTCGCGCCACCCCGCCGCGGGCACCAGTTCGTGCGCCACCAGGTAGCAGCCCAGGGGACCGCTGGCCCCGCCCGTGGCCGGATCCTCCGGCACGCCCAGCCCCGGCGCGAACATGCGCGAGTACACCGTGACGTCCGCCCCGGCAGGCTCGAGCGCGAAGAGGAACACACCCACGAGTGCGGAGCCGAACGCGCTCGTCAGCTGGCGGAGCGCACCCACGTCGGCCTCGGCCCGGTCCACGTCCGCGCGCGATGCGAGCGGCACGTAGATGAACGGCACGCCACACGACACCTCCTCGACGGGCAGGCCCTCGTGCCTCGCCGACCGATCCACGCCGATCGCGCGCAGGATGTCGGCTTGCGTGGCCGTCGGCGTCCGCGTCTCGGGCAGACGCTGATCCATCCACGCAAACGCTAACGCAGATGGCGCAGATGACGCAGATGGCGCAGGGGCCGCAGATGACGCAGATAGCTGCCAGATGAGCTCGACCGGCGTGGGGCCAACGCCGAGGCCGAACGTGAATCGCTCCGTGCCTGGCCTGATCACGCCCGAGTCCGCCAGCGCAAAGGTCGTGCCGATGGTGGGATGGCCTGCCATCGGCAGCTCCGCGCCCGGCGTGAAGATGCGCATCCGGACGTCGGTTCCCGGGGTCTCGGCCGGCAGCAGGAACGTGCACTCCGAGAAGTTCATCTCGCGAGTGATGGTCTGCATCAGCTCCGGCGACATCCCGCGCGCGTCGGGAAACACCGCCAGCTGGTTGCCCTCGAACGGGCGGTTCGTGAAGACGTCGTAGTGGAGGTAATGGATCATCTCAGGAATCAGGAATGAGGAGTCAGGAGCCAGGGATCAGGGATCAGGGATCTCGATTCAAGACCGCAAGGCCCAAGCCCCAAGGCCCAAGCCCCAAGCCCCAAGCCCTCACTATCCAATGTCGTGCGCCATGCGCGACGGCCGCCACTGCAGCCCCAGGTTCATGATCTTGTCCAACAGCGGCCCGTACTCCACGCCCGCGTGCCGCGCCGACTCGGCGAAGTCCTCGCCCTGCGCGAGCTGCGGGTTCGGGTTCGCCTCGATCACGAAGAGCTTGCCGTCCTCGCGCAGGCGCAGGTCGATGCGCGCGTAGCCGGAGAGATCCAGCGCGCGGTAGGCACGCCGCGCCAGGTGCTGCACCTGCAGCGCCACCTCCGGCGCCAGCTGCGCTTCGGCCGTCTCGATGCCGTGCTTCTTCTGGTAGGCCACGCTCCACTTCACGCGCTCGGTGGCGATGTGCCAGCTGTTCTCGCCCATCTTCGCAAACGACATCTCCCACACGGGGAACACCTGCAGCCGCAGGTTCCCCATCACGCCGACGTAGAGCTCGCGCCCGTCCACGTACTGCTCGACGATGGCCGCGGTGCCGATGGACTGGTGGATGAACTGCACGCGCCGCGCCAGCTGCTCCTCGTTGGCCACCACCGACGCCTGCGAGATGCCGATGGACGACTCGTAGGTGGGCGACTTCACGATGAGCGGGAACTTCAGCTTCTTCGGCACCGAGGGCTTCCGGTTGAGCGGCACCACGGTGAAGTCTGGCGCGGGCACGCGGTGATACGCGAAGAGCTTCTTCGAGAGCGACTTGTCGCGCGCGAGCGTCAGGCCGCGCGGGTTGCAGCCCGTGTAGGGCAATCGCAGCAGCTCCAGGTAGCTCACCACGTTCTGGTCGAAGACGCCGATGTCCGCAAACGCCTCCATGAGGTTGAAGACGATGTCGGGCTTGAACTCCTCGACGTTCTGGCGGATGGGCGTCAGGTCGTCGTGCACGCCGATGACGCGCAGCTCGTAGCCGCCCTTCTTCAGCGTCGACACGACGTCCCATTCCATCCGCCACGCCGCCGTCGGAACGTCGGCCAGGTTCGGGGCCTCCGGGGGCACCAGGTCCTTGTGGACGAGCACGAGCACTCGACGAGTCGTCACAGCGCCACCCGGTGGCGGCCGCTGTGCAGGTAGTTCATCACCTGCACCGTCAGCAGGACGGTGAACTCCTGGCGCGCCTGGTCCTCCGGCAGCGCCATGCGCAGCTTCAATTCGCGTGACCTGGTGATCATGTCCTCGAGCACCTTGTCGATCGTGTACTGGTAGATGCCGGTCCACTCCGCCACCATGCGCCGCACGGCGCGCCGGTGGCGCTGGATGAACTGGACGGCGGTCGGCCGGTCGGCGTGCTCGGCCGCGTCCGAGAAGAGCCGCCGGAGGTCGCGGTCGTAGAACGCCGGATGGTCCACGCCGTAATGACGCCGCTTCCGGCGATAGTGTTGCCGCAGCGTCTTGCGCTGCCGGCGCAGCGGGTCCACCTCGTCGCCCGCCGCCACGAGCGGCGGCTTCCCCGCCAGCGATCGCATCAGCCGATCCATGTACTCCAGCTTCTTGATCGCCGGCCACCCCGCGTAACGCTGCTCCCAGTTCGCGCCGGGCGTGAGCCACAGCGCGAAGGTCTCCGCGAAGTCCTCGTCCGGGTGGCTCTGCGCGTACCACGGGTCCAGGTGCAGCACGAAGCTCTTGCTGTACGGCTTCGGCGTGTAGAACTCGGGGTACGGCAGCGACGACTTGCCGAAGATCTCGCGCCGCTGCTTCCGGAGCCGCAGCTTGTACGCGTTGTCCACCACGTGGCCAGCCTCGTGCCGGAGGATGCGCATGCACCACTCGTGCTCCCCGCCCTCCACCTCCAGCATCTGCGCCTGCTCGAGCTTCTCGAGCCGCGGGTGCGCCAGGTAGAACGGCACGGCCATCGAGGCGTGGCCGTCGGGCGTGAACCACTCCTCGGCAAGGTAGAAGTGAATGGGGAAATCGAGCCCGCGCGCCGCCAGCTCCGACTTGAGCTGGGCCACGCGCGTCTCCATCACGGTGCCCGCCAGCGTCAGCGGCAGGTCGGAGAGCCGGAGGTCCAGCAGCGACTCGTCGGGCAGCTCGGCCCAGTTGTCCGGAACGGAGGGGGCACGGGCCATGGATCGGGACGGCTCAGGGGACGATGGCCGCAATCGGCGCCGACGCGGTGAGGACGCGCTCCTTGCGCCACGCCACCAGCACGCGATCCCCCACGCGCGCCATGTGCGGCACACCGGTCGCGCGGCCGCTCACGCTCTGCGCCACCACCAGCGGCGGCCCGGGCGCCCGGCCCGGCGAGACCCGCCGCACGAGCACCTCGCCCACGCCCTCGCCGCGCCGCTCCAGCCAGCTGACCAGCGTCGCCCCATCCTCCAGCATCACCACGTCGGGCCACCCCACCGGCCGCCCCGCGTCAATCACGACTGGATCACCGAAGGTGGCGCCGCCATCCTCGGAGAACGCCATCTCGAGGCGCGGCGTGTCATTCGCGGCGGTGAACCAGGCCACGGCGACGCGCTGGTCGCGTGCCGCCACGGCGGGGCCGTTGGTCGGGCAGCCCGGAATCATCCAGCCGTCGGCGTGGACCGTCTTCGGCTCGGTCCACCGTCCGTTCACGCGCCGGACGATGGCAATGTCGCGGATCTCGCCGGGCTGGTGATCGCGGTAGACGGCGACGGGCCCGCTCGACGTGTGCGCGATGTCGGTCATGCAGCACGAGCAGACGTCGGCGTCCACGACCTGCTGCCCCTTCACCGAGCCGTCCGTCCCGAAGCTGACCGCGGCGAGGGTCTTGACGTGCTCCACCTCGTGCCCGCCAGCGGGCGCGTCCTCGTCCGGCTTCAGCGGATTCAGGTAGATGGCGTCCGCGCCGCCCTCGCGCGGGGCGAACGTGAGGAACCCGGCGTAGTCCGACACGTTCTTCATCCCGTCCTCGAACACCGTCGTCCACGTGGCGCCCTCGTCCGTGGAGCGCGCGACGCGGATGCCGTAGCCGTACGAGCCCTGCTTGCGCCCGGTGTTCACCAGCCAGTGCGCGACCAGCGTGCCGTCCGGCAGGGCCGTCAGGGACGGGTGGTCCGCCCAGTTCACGAACCAGTTGTTGCCGCGCGCGATCTCGCGCGGCGCCTGCCAGGCCTGCCCGTCGAAGCGTGAGAACCTGAGCGCGTGGTGGCCGGTGGGCTGGGTGGGCTCGATCCAGACGAGGTAGGCCCGTCCGTCCGCGCCGGTGGCCATCGCGTAGGTGTTGCTGCCGGCGCCGGTCGGCGTGTCCAGCGCGGAGACCGGCGACGGCGCCCCGGCGGCGCGCATCGACACGACCGCCGCGCCGAGGACGATCGTACAGAGCGCTGCCACGCCCGCGCGGGCCTTCGCACGCGAGCGCAGACGATCGAACGTCATCAGGAAGCCCTAGGGGATGAAGGTGAACTTGCCGGAGCCCGACGTGGCGCCGCCCCAGGGCCAGAATGCCGCGCCGCTGCGCGGCCGGGCCTCGGCGCGGACGATGACGTAGTACTCGCGGTTCTGTTCCAGCAGGTTGGTGTCGAAGAGCGGGAGGCGATCGAAATTGGTCATCAACTGGCGGACGACCGCCTCGTCTTCGACCACCCGCGACTCTTCCATGCGGCCGTCCAGCGTGCGTGAAATGGTGTGCCGCCGCGTGAGGTTGTCGTACTCCACCGTCGTGGAGACGACCGCCACGCCAATCGTGCGGTCCACCCACGCGGGGACCTTCAACTTGAGCTCGACCGTGTAGGTGAAGGTGGTGCGAAGGCCGCTCTGGACGACGGCCCGGACCTCGTCCGTGAACCCCTGCTCGAGCTGGAAGGAGACGAGCACCTGGCCGCCCCGCACCATGGGGCGCACCCGCAGGGTTTCGGCCGACACGGGTGCCGTCGTCGTCAACAGGCCGACGAGAACGGCCCACCCGATCAGACGGAACGCGCGCACCAGTCGGAGACTGTAACACACCCGGGCCCTCTCCGGACGGGGGTTTGTCCCAGTGGTGAAGGTGCTATCATTCCAGCCAGTTAGCGGCACCATGATTCAACGCCTCCGCGTGGTCGCCATCGCCGTGCTGGCCACCCTTGCCGTGGCCGCCCCCGGGGCCGGACAGGGCCAGGTCCTGCTCGAGTCGCTCTTCGAGCGCTACCTGGACTCGCTGCGCCAGCAGACCGGCATCCCCGGGCTGTCGGCGGTCATCCTGAGAGACGGACAAATCGTCTGGCAGCGCGGGTTCGGCCAGCAGGATGCGGAGGGCAGCGTGCCGGCCACACCGGACACCCCTTATCCGGTCGGCGGACTCACGCAGACGGTATCGGCGGTGCTGCTGGGTGAGTGCTCGGAGCGGGGCTTGCTGAACATCGACGAGCCGGTCGTCCGATGGGCGCCGGGCTTCCCTGAGCCGTTGGCCACCGTGCGCCACGTCCTGGCTCACGCCTCGGACGGCGCGCCGGCCGGGCGGTTCCGGTACGACGAGACGCGCTACGCCGCGCTGAGCCACGTCGCCGAAGACTGCAGCGGCGAGCCCTTCCGCGAGGCGCTGACCGAGGATGTGCTGGACCGGCTCGCGATGGTGGATTCGGTGCCCGGACAGGATCTGGGGGTCGAGGGCAACCCCGCGCGTGACCTCTTCGAGAAGCCGGCGCTGGATCGTTACGCCGCCGTGCTGGCCCGTGTGGCCGTCCCGTACCGCGTGGACCGGAACGGGCGCGCTTCCCGCAACGATCAGACCCCTCGCGGGCTGTCGGCCGCGGACGGCCTGGTCTCCACCGTCATGGACCTGGCGAAGTTCGACCGCGCCCTGGACGACGGCATCCTGCTGCTGCCGGACACCCTGGGTGTGGCGTGGAGCCCCGCGAATTTCACCGGGACGCCGCTTCCGACGGGCCTCGGCTGGTTCGTGCAGACCTACCAGGGCGAGAAGCTGGTGTGGCACTTCAGCCAGATCCCCGATGCGTACTCGGCACTGATCCTGAAGCTGCCGTCACGCCGGCTCACGCTCATCATGCTGGCGAACAGCGACGGCCTCAGCCGCGGGGCGGGCCTCGAGCAGGGGGACGTGACGGCCTCGCCGTTCGTGAAGATCTTCCTGCGGCTGTTCTTCTAGGGATTTCTTGACCGACGCCCCGGCCCGACCGACACTGAGGGCCCGCGGCCGCTCCGTGCGCTCCCGCCTGCTGACCATGCGCCGTCGTTCGACGCTCCTGCTCGTCGTGTCGCTCCTGCTCCTGGCGCCGGTGCCGGCGGCGGCGCAGGACCTGCTGGTCATCCCGTATCTCGGCTTCACCTTCGGCGGCGGAAGCGCGCTCTTCGCAGACCTCGAGCGGGGCGCGGGCGAGACCGCCAGCGCGCTGGGCGCCTCGGTGGCGCTGGTGGGCACGGGCATCCTGGGTCTCGAGGGGGACGTCGGGTACGTGCCCGGGTTCTTCGAACGGGGCGACCGGGCGCTCGTGTTTCCCGGCAGTTTCGTCACGAGCCTGACCGGGAGCGTCGTCCTGACGCTGCCGCTCAGCGTGACGCGGGAGTCGCTCCGACCGTACGTGGTGGCGGGCGGGGGCCTGATGCGGGCCGAGGCGCGGGACATCACGTCGGTGTTTCCCATCCGGAGCACGATGCCCGCGGTGTCGTTCGGGGGCGGCGCTATCGGGATGGTGTCCAACAGCGTCGGCGTGCGGTTCGATCTGCGCTACTTCCGCAGCCTGGGCGAGGGCGACGATCTAATCGCGGGCACCGGCGCGCGGGTGCGGTTCTGGCGCGGGAGCGTGGGGTTGGTGTTGCGTTACTGACGGTGTCGGGAGTCGGAACCGGGAATTGGGGAGTCGGACGAGCGCTACCGGGAGGGAATCGCGTCGGGAGTGAAATGCGCCGGGAGTCGGGCTTGTCGCGCGGTACCTTACCCTTGTACGATCGGGACAGCACGGATGGATCGGGCTTCTCACTTTTCACTTCTCACTGCTCACTTTCAGGCCGCCTGAGGCCTGGTGTGCGCCCGTAGCTCAGTTGGATAGAGCACCGGCCTTCTAAGCCGGGGGTCGCAGGTTCGAGCCCTGCCGGGCGCGCCAGTTTTCGGGGTGCCGTTTGCAGCGAGTTTGCAACGCCAGCGAGATCGGTGAGCCGGTGACACGCCTCAGCCGCGTGCGGCGCCGCGAATGAGCACGTCCGGTCGGCCAACCGGCCTCGGCCTTGAGGAGGACGACCATGGGAACCATCCGCAAGGCATGTGCTGAGTCAATGCCATTCGTAGTTGAAATTGGGTGACGGGGCCCTGGTTTACGCGGCTGACTTCTTCTCCTTCGTCACATGCTGTTGCAGCGCCTGCCGCAGCAGCGGCAAGGCCTGATAGTTCTTGATGCGGCGGAGCTGTGGCTCCAGGTCGAGGAGCGCCGTGGCGAGCCAGCGCTGCTTCTGGTCACTGTTGCGCCAATGATCCACCCGCTGGACGCGCGCCTCCACCTTCGCGTGGATCGATTCGAGCAGGTTCGTGGTCTTTAAGCTGATCCCGAGCTCGCGAAAGACCCCGAGCCGGTGCAGCGTCAGCGTCTCCTCCAGTCCCTCCTCGAGACTGGCCAGCGCCGAGGCGTTCAACAAGCGCAGCTCTTGGCGCACCTGCTTCAAGGCCTTCGCGGCCGCCTCGTAGGTCGGCTGCTCGTACGCCGCCTGCAGTTTCCGCCGGATGGACGCCCGGTGCTTCTCGGGCAGGTAGCTGACGACGTTCTCCCGTTTGTGCCACTGACACCGCTGGAGCACCGCCGCGGTGCCGAACACCTCGTCGACCGCCGCGTGGAGCCCTTTCGCGCCATCGGTGACCACCAACAGCCCTTCCTCCGCACGGAGCCCGCGCTCCACCAGCCCACGGAGGAACCCCGCACAGACGCGCCGATTCTCCGTGGCCGTCTGGACGAAGCCAAGGACGACCTTCCGGCCGTCGAGGGTCACGCCCACCGCCGTGACCATCCCGTCGTCCGCGAAGGTCTTCCCGTCGATCACGATCGCCAGGAACATCTCGGTATCGAGCCGGCGCTCCAGCAGCGCCTGCAACTGGCGCGCACTCGCGCGGATGAACCGACGCGAGACGGAGGAGGCACTGAGTCCGAAGGCCGCGGGCACCGCCTCCGCGCACCGGGCATACTCCCGCGTCGCGAGTCCCCCCAGCACTCGCTGCAGCAGCCCCGTGTCCAGCTGCCGCGGCACTTGGAACTGCTGATACGTGGCCAGGGGTACTTCGCGATTGTGTCGGCGGTCGCGCACGCGCGGCACGGTGATCGGCAGCTTCTGGTCCGCCAGGTAGATCGACCCGGCTTGCGGCGTCCAGCGCACCAGGCCGGGCTGCCGGCCCGTGCGCGCATACCGCTCGCCGACTAAGCTCACGAGCTCACGCTGCAGCTCGGCGTGGAAGGCCTCGAGGCCCACCGGGATCAGGGCTTGAATCAACGCGACGCGAGCATCGACCTCGGCTACGGTTGCCACAGCGACCGGCGCCATCGGTTGCCGCTTTCCTTTCTTCCGGATCTGTCGTACGGTGCGTGCCATGGGTGATGACTCCTTGAAGTGGGTCGTTCTGCCAGGAACAACACTCACTCCTATACGGGGTCGTCACCCGAATTTCAACTAACCGTAGCACTCACTCCATGTGCTCTCGGATTGCTTGTAGCGGTGCTGTCTGCATCTATGGCGTCAGAGCGTCAGGACTACTCGGGCGTCCGCGTGTTTGTATACAAGCAGGTCACGCCGGACGCCGTTACGTACGGCTACAGCGTTCTCAATGAACGTGAGCAACCGATCACGGCCCTGCACATTGGTAATGAGCAGGTCCAGGGCTTGCAGCTTCGTGTGCTCCCGCTGGGCTTCAATCTAAATGAACTCACCATACCGGCCACGACCATCTCTGCACCTCGAGGGTGGACTGCGAACATAGTGCTTGCCGAGGACAGCGATAAGCACGGGCTGCGCTGGCTGGCTCCTTCGCGGACTGATGCGATACTGAGCGGTGAACAGGTCGGTTGGTTCACGATCAAGTTGCCTGTGGAGGACCCCGCCCACTACGCGGGCGGACTGTTTCAGGTTGCCCTCGGTGGGGCCGGGTACGCGAAGGGGTACCTCGAAGCGGTTGAGCCCCCAGGTGTGGACATGGCTGCGCGCGCGATCACAATCGCGTCACCGCATGGAGACCGTACCTTCTGAATGACGCGTTGACCGCAGCCTACTCTGCAACGATGCTGAGTCTGACGAACCTCCACATAAGGGTTGAGCGGGCCAGAGATCGCATCCGCGCAATCGAAGGGCACCTCAAGGCGTGGCCCCAGGACGACGCCCACGGCGTCGGTCTTGAGGCGCGCTATGACGAGGCCGCTTCACAGCTCGTGCTCGTGGTAAGCAAGCCGCCTCCGCCAGATCCCACGCTATCAAGCCTCGTGGGAGAGGCGCTGCATCACCTGCGGTCCTCCCTCGATCACCTGGTGTATCAACTCGTGGTCGCTCGCACGACTACAGCACCCGATTTCAACAGTGCCTTCCCAATCGTGGGCCGCGGCAAGAACGTGAAGGGGACACGACGAACGGCTGCCGAGGTATTTGACCACCAGACCAACCGACTGAGGAACGCCATCTCCCCCACTGCACTGGCGCGCATCCACTCACTACAGCCATTCCAGCGCGGCGCCGCATTCGATATGCATCCGCTCTGGCTGCTCAATGAACTCAACATCGCTGACAAGCACCGCTCTCCGATCGTGGCTCAGACATTCGTTGGATTGAGACGAGGCAGCGAGGCGCATTTCAAGTTTTTGAACGGGCCACGAACGAAGCGAGGTCCCGGCGGGATGTGGCTCAACATCGGGGCTCAATTGACACCGGGTACGGAACTCGTCCGCATCACCACGATGAAACCGACAAGCAAGGTGGAACTGGTGGGTGGCCTTTCGATTACGCCCGCGATCAAGGTCCACTCGAACGGCCGCCACGAGAAGGTCACCGAATTCTTGAAGGGCCTGTCCGACTATATCGAACAGACGATCAACAGCTTCAACGATGAGTTCGGTCAGTCGCCAAGCGCGCCGCCACCCCACGCCGACGAGACTGGGTTGTCAGTGTCTCCGGCCTCAGTGGTCCTCTGGGCAGATGGACAGCGACATGAGGCTTACTTTGAGGTGGCCAATTTGAGCCAGGAACACAAGTACGCGGTCTATGTGCAGGTTACTGCCAGTGAAGTCGGTTCGTCATCCCAAGATATGGTGATCTTGCTAGACGAAGATCCGAACGCGCCAAGGGTGATGACTGGGCCTATCGAGATATCACTCGACGCCTTCATCATCGATCTTGAGGATGACTATGGGAAGGTCTTCTCACTACTTGGATTTCACGGGCTTGCCCCTGGTGCCCGTCGGCGAGTTGAATTGCGCGCCAAAGTGGGCGTCGAACAGAACCTGTCTGCCGAGGTGACGGTTGTGGCGTTCTCAAGTGAGCCGGAACCTATCATCGCGAGCGGCAACCAGGCGCAGTTCGGATTCAAGGTGCCAGTCAGCGGGTCGCTTGTCGCCGTTCGTAACAGGCAGCGGCAGATCACAGGAGGCGCTGGCACATTGCGCGTGAGAGTGAATGAGCTTGAGCCACGTCGAGGCAAGTGACCCCTGAGGGGTCGCGGGTTCGAGCCCTGCCAGCCCCGAGCTGGTCGAAGGGCCGGGCGCGTCACACCGCGTCGCCGGCCCCCTCCCCTCGCAGCAGCGTGACGATGGCCTCTACGATACGCGCCAGCGCATCGGGCGTGAGTTGTCCAACCTCCTTGCTGATGAGATCGGCGCTCGCGGTGAGAGCCGGCCAGGCCTGGCGTAGCTCGCGACAGGCAGTGAGCCGGACGCGAAAGAGGCCGCGTCCAACGGCAAGGCGTTGGGGTCGCCGTACGGCCTGCTCGTAATCTCGCAGAGGACGTCTACGGCACCTCTTGCAGGTGCTTCCACGCCTCGTCCTCCTCCGGCCGGCTCCAATCCTCGGCCAACGCCGCCTCGCTCAGCAGCGCGGTTTCTGACGGGCGATCGACCGGTCGCTCGTCCAGGATGGTCACGAGGGCGGCCTTCGGGCCCGGGCCCCACGGGTTCAAGGAGGCGAACGTTGCCGTGTTCGTCGATGACGGCTTCAACGGTCTTGACCATCTTCGCGCGTTCCACCCTGTTCTCAGACTCGGCATTGTCTTGCGCCACCCGTAAAGGCTTGAGGCACGAGGACGCCCCAGAGCCGGGCGCGCCAGCGTCCAACATTCCAACGATCCACCACGTCGAACCATCCAACAGGCACGTTGACAACATCCGCACCGGCCACGCGCACGTGGATGAAGCGAATCAGCGCCGCACTGGCGGCAGCCACACTTTCGACGATCGCAAGCGGCGCCATGCCTGGCGCGACGCCTCCGGCAGCATCCGGCATCGACGCCCTCGTCGCGTCGGCGGCGGGCGACTACCTGTCCCTGCCCGGAACAGCCGGCCTCTCCATCGGCGTCCTGGACCAGGGCGAGCGCCACAGCTATCACTTCGGCGTGCGCGACAGGCGCACGGGCCGGCCGCCCGACGACGGGACCCTCTATCCCATCGCGTCGATTTCGAAGACCTTTGTCGGCGCCTTGCTGGCCCAGGCCGCCCTCGAGCACAAGCTGAGGCTCGATGACGACGTCCGGCTCCACCTCGAGGGTCCGTATCCGAACCTGGCCTTCGACGGCCAGCCGGTGC
>JBFWQE010000050.1:0-33441 GCA_050249615.1 Vicinamibacterales bacterium | reverse complement strand
CGCCGTCGGGTCCCCTTCCGCCTTCGCCGGCAGCTGGGTCGTCCACGGGTGGCCGCCGACGTCGAAGACCGCGGTGATGCCGCTGCAGAGATACGAGCGGAACCAGCGCTCGGGTCTGGCGCGGAGCGCGCGCGCCGTTTCCGCGTAGGGGTAGATGGCCGGCGCGGGGAGTCCGTCGGGACGCCCATCCACCCACCCGGTCTGGCTGAAGTGGACGTGCGCATCGACGAGCCCGGGCGTGATGAACCGGCCGGTCGCGTCCACCCGCGTGGCGCCTGCGGGCACGGAGCACTCGGCGGCGGTACCGACGCAGGCGATGCGATCCGCCGTGACGACGACCAGGCCATCCGGGATGGAGCGGCCGGTGCCGTCGATGACGGTGCCGCCGAGGAGCGCGGTGCTCTGCGCCTGTGCGGTCGATGCGAAGAGCAGTAGCGCGGGGAAGAGCGACCGGACGAACACGCGAGTGGTAAGGCGGCCCATACGGGCCGAAGGATACATCGCGCGCGATCGTCCTGTCGCGCACGCGTGTCGGCGTCGCTCACCTCGGCGTCGCAAACAACTCGTCGATGGACACCGTCGTGAGTGGGCCGATGCCGAGCGCGCGCATGCGGGGCTCGATCGCCTTCTGATCGCCCACGATGGCCATCACGAGATGCTCGGGTTGGAGGTACTGCTTGGCCACGCGCTGGACATCGTCCGCCGAGACGGCCTGGATCTCCCTCACATAGGTGGTGTAGTAGTCGTCCGGCAGGTCGAACACCACCAGCGTTTCCAGGGCCTGCAACCGGCTCGAGATGCGGCCGGTCGCGTCGAACGTCCGCGAGAAGTCGAGGGCGACCTCGCTCTTCGCGCGCGCAAGCTCGTCAGCGGAAATCGTCTTCATCACGTCCGCCAGCTCCCCGAGCACCTCGGCCAGCGCCTCGGCGGTCTTGTGGCCCTGCGCGGCGGTGGACACGGCCAGCGGTCCCGCGGATCGGCGACGGTCGAAGCCTGGGCGAACGCCTGTGGTGTATTCGCGCAGCGTCGGGGTGCGGGCCGAGCCGAACCGGCCCCTGAGCACCGCGTTCAGGATCTGAATCGGGAAATAGTCTGCCGTCGCGCTCGTGGCACTCACGCCGCCGGCGAAAATCCGCGACTGCGGCGCGTCCGGCACGTCCACGAGGAGCACCTGACGCGCGGGACGCCGAACCTCAGCACCCGGCGCGGGGACGGTGTCGCGCGCTCCAGCGGGCTGCCACTTCCCGAAGTGGGTCTCGAGCAGCGGCAACACGTCGTCCGGCTTCACGGCCCCCACGACCAGCAGGGTGCTGTTGTCCGGCCGGTACGCGGCCTTGTGGAACGCCACGACGTCCTGCACCGTGATGGCCTCCAGGCTGCTGGTGGAGCCGATCAGCGGCGAGGCGTTGCGGTCGGCGGGACCGTAGAGCCCCCGTGCGAACGCGAGCGCGGCAAGGGCGTCGGGATCGTCGCGCACGCCGCGCAGCATGCCCAGGCGCTGCCGGCGCGCGCGTTCGAGCTGCGACGCCGGGAAAGTGGGGCGCTGCACCATGTCGGCCATCAGCGGCAGCACGGGGACCAGTCCCGTGACCGGCACGTACAGCCGCACCACCGACGTGTCCGCGGTGGCCGATGCCGAGAGGTTGGCGAAGTGGGCATCGAGCTCGTCGGCGAACTCGACGGCGGAGCGTGCGCCGGCGCCCTCGGTGAGCAGGGCAGCGGTGAGGCTGGCGACCCCGAATCGCCCCGGTGGATCGGCGGCCGTGCCGGTTCCTGCCACCAGGCTCATCTGCACGACCGGCAGCTCGTGCTGCTCGACGATCCACACCGCGAGGCCATTGCTCAACCGATGCTTCACGATGACGGGCGCCCAGACCGGGAGGGGGCCGGCTCCCGGGCTCGGGCGGCGATCCGGTGCCTGCCCCGCGGCGGCGGCCATGAACACCGAGACGAAGACGGCAGTGGCGAGCGTGCTCTTCAATTGAGTGTCCAGAGCGTAATCGACGAGACGTCCTTGACGAAGATCCGGTTGCCCGAGACGGCCGGCTGGGCCCACGTCGCGCTCGTGGCCACGGCATAGTGCGCCAGGGGCTGGAAGCCGCTGCGGCTGCTCCTCGCCACGATCAGCTCCGCATCGTCGTTCAGGAGGAAGAGAAGCTGGCCGGCCTTGACCACCGCGGTGTTCTCGGCCTGGCGGGGTGGGCCGAGCCAGAGTACGTGGCCGGTCTCGGCGTCGAGCGCGAAGAACTGGCCCCTGGCCTTCTCGGACAGGCCGAACAACGCGTTGCCGACGAGCACCGGATTGCTGAGGAACAAGGAGACGTCCGTGGTCTCCCACACGACATCGACGGTCCAGGCGCCGCCTCGCATGGCTGGCCTGAGGGCGGTGACCCCCATGCCCTGGCTGCTGACGATGAGCGTCTCGCCGTGCTGGATGGGCGTGATGGCGCTCGGCGTGCCGCGGGACGGCCATGCGTGTTCCCACAGCCGCGCCCCATCCGACACGGAGACGCCGAGCACGCTGTTGCCGGTCATCGTCACCACCTGGCGTACGCCGCCGAGATCCACGACGATCGGCGAGGCGTAGGCGGCACGACCGGGCGCGGTCCACTTGACTGCGCCGGTCTTCGCGTCGAACGCGGTCAGCGGCCCGTGATTGCCGGGATGGACGATCACCAGTTCCCCTTCACCGACCGGCGACACCGACATGCCGTAGGTCGGATGCTCCGCCGTGTCCGGAGTCTGCCACGCGAGCCGTCCGGTGGCGGCATCGAACGCGGAGACAATCCCGGTCATGCCGAGCGTGAACAGACGGCCGTCGTGGAAGAGGGGAGTGGCCTTGGGGCCCTCGCCGTGCGCCGCCGCGAGCACGTCCGGTTCGTACGGCGCCGGGTAGCCCGTGTGCCAGCGCTCGCGGCCGGTCGCCGCGTCGAGGGCCGTCATCACCTCGTTGCCGTTGCGCCGGGCAAACACGTAGACGGTGTCGGCGACGACGAGGGGCGTGGCGTAGCCTTCTCCGACGTCCACCTTCCACCGTCGTGTGAGCGCGTCGGGCCACGTCGCTGGCTCTCGGAAGGCGCTGGCCGCGCCGTCGCGATTCACACCGCGCCACTGTGGATAGTCGCGCCCCGGGTCCTGCGCGGCGGCCGCGGCGACACACGCGGTCACGAGGGCGATGGCCAGGTACGGTCGGCCTCGCGTGATCATGGCGCCGCCGACTCACGTCGTGCCGCGGCCTCGAGCTCGTCGATGCTGCGAAACCGGCGCACACCGGGGGTGAATCGGCGCCCATGTATCCTGAGCCCCGACTCCCAGAGTCCCGCGATGACCCTGTACAGCTCTGGATCACCTGGCTCGCGCCAAACGGGCTGGTTCATCTCTTCGACCGAGCGGAACTTGCGGACCGGCATCAGGGATCTTCTGTGAAGCGCGCCAGGCCGTGAAGGTTCAGGGCAGCCGCGCCAAAGATGGCGTAGCGGACGCCCTCCCGCTCGAAAGCCGCCAACACCGACTTGACGGTGGCGAAGTCCACGTGGTGAGTATATCGAGCCGCGTGGGGCGGCGTCGCGTGAGCCAGAGGACGACGCGGTCGCCGATGACGCGGCGAAGGCGGCCGGTACTGGCCCCACCGGCGCCTGCAGCGCCTGCTGCGGCGCCGCGACCGATCAGGGCAGGACCGCCGACACCCACCCCGCCACCGCGTGCCACGCAGGCGACGTCGCCAGCGGCACGCGCAGCAGCTGGCTGGCCACCAGCGCCGCGCCCGCCGTCCAGTAGGTTGGGTGCACGCGGCCCAGCGTCTTCCAGTCGTGCCACAAGGCCGGGACCAGCAGCAGGTCGGCCAGCAAGCCCGCCGGCACGGTGAACAGGACCGGCGGCGGCTCGACCCCGGCGGCCGGCGGAGGCCCGCCCACCGCGAGGACGAACAGCCGGCCTACCGCCGCGTTCAGGAGGGACACGGTCGCCACGAGCATCAGGCGCCTGTGCACGTCCGGGCGGCGCACGTTGATCACGGCCAGCGCGAACAGCACCGCGAAGAAGGCAATGCCCGTCAGGGGGACCACCGAGAAGCCGAGCGCCTGCTCGGTGAAGCCGGCGGCTGCGGTCTGGCGCAGGCTGTCGACGGCCGCGGCCACGCCCACGAAGCACATCGCTGTCGCCACCGACACGCCGAGGACCCCGAGCTCCCTGTGGCGCGTCGTTCGCCCAGCCGCGACCAGCCACGCCTGTGCCACGAAGAGCGCGAGCCAGCCGTAGAACACGAAGGCGTGCAGGTACAGGATCGGGGCCAGGGTGACGCGCCCGGTCAGCAGAGGGAACCAGAAGCTGGGTGCGAACCCCAGTACGCCGACCGCCGCGCATGCGCAGGCGAGTTGCAGGTGAATCGAGCCGGTCCGCGCCGCCCGGCCCACGGGCCTGGCGGCGGCCGGTTGAGCGATGACTGACATGCGGCTTCTTATACACCCGAAGGACGCGAAAGCCGAACCAGTCGCAGGGTGCGGAAGAAGCCACCAACCTCAAGGCAGAAGGCAGAAGGTAGAAGGCAGGGTCGCTATGGCCGGCTGTGGGGCCGGACCGGCGTAGAATCGGCCGCGTGAGCGGACAGCCGGACCGGATCCGCGATGCCGTTCCCGGGCCGATCGATCCCGGCACGTCCGGGCCTGCCCCGACCATCGCCCAGCGCCTGCTCCTGGCGTTCTTCCGCCTCGTCGTGTCCACGTTCTTCCGCCGCATCGAGGTGGCCGGCGCCGACGGCGTGCCGGCCCGCGGTCCCGTCATCTTCGTCGCGAACCACCCCAATGCCCTCGTCGACGGCGCGCTGCTCCTGGCGACGTGCGGCCGCAGCCCCGTGCACTTCATGTGCAACGCGAAGCTGTGGCACTACCCCCTGCTGCCGCGGGTGCTCGAGTGCCTGGGCGGGGTCCCCGTGCGGCGCGCGGAGGAGCACACGGGCCCCGTGGACAACCGCGCCACGTTCGATCGGCTGTTCGAGTCGCTCGAGTCGGGCGTGTCGATCGGCATCTTTCCCGAGGGCGTCAGCCACGCGGCCAGCCAGATGACGCGGCTCAAGACCGGCGCCGCGCGCATCGCGCTCGGTGTCGCCTCGCGCCGCCGCGTGCCCGTCGTCGTCGTGCCGTGCGGGCTCACCTACGTTCACCGGCACCGCTTTCGCAGCCAGGCCCTCGTCCAGTACGGCCCGCCGATGCCGATCGGCGAGGCATGGCTGCGCGAGTACGCGGCCGACGATGTCGGGACCGTGACCCGGCTCACCGAGCGCCTGCGCGAGGAGCTGCGGAAGGTCACGCTCAACGCACCGGACTGGGAGACGCTTCGCGTCGCGCACGCGGCCCGCCGGCTCTACAAGCCAGACGAGGTGCGGCTGTCGCCCGACCAGTGGGTCGAGCTGAGCCGGCGCTTCATCGAGCGCTATCTCGCGGCGGCCGACGAACCGGAGATGATGGCGCTGCGCGCCGACCTCGAGCGCTACCAGGCGCGGCTCGACGCCCTCGGCCTGCGGGATCACCAGCTGCGCCGGCCCATCTCCTGGCCGCGTGCCTGGGGGCGCATCCTGTGGAGGAGCGCCAGGTTCGCGGCGCTCGTCCCGCTGGCCGCGCCGGGCGCGCTGATTCACCTGCCCGTGGGTTGGGTGGCGGCGGCCAGCGGCCGCCGGCTGAGCGAGGACACCGACGATGAGGCGACGCTCAAGGTGATGACGGCGGTGCTGCTGCTGCCGCTGGTCTATGCCGCGCTGGCGGCTGTCGTGGCATGGCGCATCGGCCCGTGGTGGGCCCTCGCCGCGGCCGCATTCCTCCCCCTCAGCTTCTTCGCGACGCTCAGAGTCCTCGAGGCGCAGGCGCAGCTGCTCGGTTCCACGCTCGGGTTGCTGCGAGCGGTGCGCCTCGGCGACGAGGTCGGCGCACTGCGCCGCGAGCGCGAGCGCCTGGTCGCGCGCATCCGCGCCGCGGCGGACCAGTATGCCGATCCCGCGCAGCGCAGGTTCTTCGGCGAGCCGCGGTAGCCAACGGTGCGCCCCGCTCGCGTTCGAGGAGCGGACCGACGACCACGAATTCAACGGGCAGAATCACTTCAACGATTGGCGGTTTCAGGCGTGAAGCGGTGCCGCATCCAACCGCCCACACCGACACCGCTCACGTTGACACCCATGGAGCCCTGATTCACCATCCCGGGTCGAGTCCGAGGGAGGGCACACCATGATACGGATCAGTTGGCACATTCTGGTCGCGGCGCTCGTGGCGGGTCTCGGCACGGCGGCGACGGGCTCGGCTCAAGCGCTCGGGACGTTTCGATGGCAATTCGCGCCCTACTGCAACGTCGTGACGCTGTTGGTCGAGCAGAAGGGCACGGTCTATGGGTTGACGGGGACCGACGACGGCTGCAACGGCGCGGCGCCGGCGGCCACTGCCAACGGCAGCGCGCACCTCAACGCCGGAGGAAGTGTGGGCATGAGCCTGTCACTCATTCGCCCGGATGGCTTCACGATCAACGCGATCATCGAGCTCAACCTCGGCACGCTGAGCGGGAGCTGGAAGGACGATTGGGCCAACAACGGGTCGTTCGTGCCCAACCCGGTGCTACCCATTGCGGCACCGCCGCGCCGCCTCACGATGCGCGGCGACTGGTCCGTGGTGTTCCCGGCGACGAGCGCGTCGAGCAGAGGCGGGATGTCCATCTCGTTCCCGCGCCAGCTCGCGTCCGCACCGAACGCCGCGGCGGCCAACGTGATCGCGGCCGGTGGAGCCCCCACCGCAACCTGCCCGGGCTCGGTCGACGATCCGCAGGCGGCCCCGGGTCACGTGTGCGTGTACGAGCGCCATCGGGGGAACGTGTTCAACGTGCTGATGTGGTCGAGCGGTACCGGCCTGTACAACCTGGCGACCACGACCGGATTCAGTATCAGCGTCTGGGCGGCGGCCGCGGGCAACGTGTTCGCCTGGGGTCGCTGGGCAGCCACGGTGCCATAGCGGACCGGTGTCCCTGTCACGGCCGATGGTGCGCGAGAAGGTCGACCGGCTGGGACGGTGGTGACGCCAAACGCCGTACTGGTCGACCAGGTGGGAAACGTTCCGATGTCGGACTGCCCGGCCGACGCGCCACCTCGATCAGATGGTCCGCGACCGATAGGGCGTCACCTGCCTCCGACGTTCACCGTGTGGGCGATCGCCTGGAAGCGCGGGTCGCTCCGCAACGGATCGAAGAAGGATGCACACCGAGCAGATGGACGCGGCAGACGCCTGGTGGACATCGGCCAGAACCGCAGGCGCCCGGCGTTGCGAAGCAGACAGGCGACCACGTCGAAGGTCTTGGGCCGCAGCCTGATTTCGCTGTGCCCTTTGACGAGCGCATGGCGCCGCAGGTCGAGCGTGAACGGGCCGAACGAGAAGCCTGCGACGTGGATGCCGCCCGGATCCGCCGACCGATCGTGGGGAGAGGGGCTCATCGCGATCCGCCCGGAGACCGGCGCATGTCCGAGCGGATCACAGATCTCGTTTGAATCTATTCCAACCTTCGTCCACGTTTCGTGACGCGCCGACCCCGTTCCTGTTCACCTGTCTCCCTCGACGCAGCGCCCGGCGCCAGGCGCCGGTGCTCGTCACCGGGGCCACCGGCTACGTCGGCGGCTGCTGGCACGCACGCTACCCCATCCACACGCTCATCTTCAACGGCATGATCCGGCGCGTGGCCGAACGTACCATGAAGGCCTCCCCGCGCGCCTGAGCCCGCCTGCTCGTGTCCGTTAGTGAGTGATGAAGCGGGTCTCGAACCCGCCGTCATCACCCAACGGCAAGCGAAAGGCGGGTCCCATGTCCTTTCCCACGAGCGTCCGCCGGATCGATCGGGTCACCCGCCCGAACGGTCGGGCCGGGTTCACCGTGATCGAGTTGATGGTCGTGATCGCGGTGGCCAGCATCCTGATCACCCTGCTCCTGCCAGCCGTCCAGAAGGTCCGCGACCTGGCGGCCCGGATGAGCTGCCAGACCAACCTCAAGCAGCTCGGCCTTGCGGTCAATCACGTCCACGACGGGTTCGGCCTGGGCAGGCACGACCTGGCGTCGGGCGCGTTCACTTACGGCCTGATCGGCCAGGGCACCGTCGCGTCGGTGGCGTGGGGCCTGCCTTCCTGCGCGGCGATGGCCGCGGCCGTCAGGGGCAACCCCGCGTACGACATCGTCACCTGGGACGGGTCGGCGACCGCGCTGGGCTATCGCACCCACTTCGGAGGAGCCAACGCCCGTGGCATCGCGAGCACGGCAAGCGGCCGGTTCTGGGCCTGGGGCGACCTGTCGTCCGGATCGTGGGCGACCTACATCGACACGACGGCCGGCACCAGCCGCACCTATGTGCTGTCGGAGTCCATCCTCGACGGCGATACGATCGACGATCCCCGTCTGGGCGATGAGTCGCTGCGCGCGATCGCGATCCGCCAGTTCCCGTCCGGCCCCGCCAACATCATTCGCACGCTCCCGTCGGCCGGCACGGGCGGCACCGATCGTTTCTGGACCGACCCGTTCTTCGATCCCACGATCCCCGGGGCGAACAAGCTCGACATCACACGGAACCCGAACATCGGGTACCTCTACAGCATGACCGGTGGCGCAGGCCGGTTCGCCTTCACCGACGGCTCGGTCCTCCTGCAGTACGTCGCCGCCGGAACCGCGCAACCCGAACGGATCCGGTTCTACTCGCCGGTCAACGGTCTGGCCGGCCACCCGCGAGCCACCCCCCTGGCGCCATTCGGCTACGGCGTCATCCTCGGCTACACGCACGGCCCGAACGCCAGCTTCGTCGATCTTGGTGCGGACAGCCCGACGCTGACGACCACGCTCGACGCGGCGACCGTGTCCCTGTCGGGCACGCTGGAAGCCCTCAGTCCGGTGGCGATCCCGGTCGATGTCGTCACGACCAACATCCCTCCGCCGGCGCCCACGCCGGTGAACAGCACCGAGACCGGCGCCACGCAGACCATCGCCACGGGCGTCATCCTGGACACGATGACCAAGGCCGCCGGGGACGGCATTGTCGTGGCGCTGGGCGAGAACGGAGACCTGTTCAACCTCCAGCCGTTCCAGTCCATCAGCCTCAACGTGGAGGGCGGTTCTCCGACGATCTCCGAAGGCGACACGCTCACGATCACCAGCACGGTCAACCAGCTCGACCCGACCCGAACCTTCACCATCAACGTCGACTGGGGGGACGGGACGGCGCAGACGGTGTCGACCGGCACCGGCGCGTCATCGACGTTCGACTTCGATCACGCCTTCGGTGACGATGGGAGCAACACGATCATCATCACGTCGTCGAACGACCTCGGCGACAGCGCCTCGACGACCGCGAACGTCACGGTGATCAACGCCCCGCCTATTCTCGACTCGATCGCGGACCAGGCGGCCACGGCCGGACAGCTGTTCAACTTCACCATGACCTTTTCGGATGCCGGCATTCTCGACACGCACGCTGGCTCGATCGACTACGGCGACGGCACCACGCCGGAGAGCGGAATCGTCGTCGGCAGCGGTGGAGGCGGAACGATCTCGGGCAATCACATCTTCGGCAACGGGGGGACCAACACCGTCACCGTCACGCTCGACGACGACGACGGCGGCTCCGACCGCGTCACCTTCCAGGTAGTCGTCGACAGTCCCAACCTGGCGCCGCTGGTCGACGCCGGGTCGGATCAGACGATCACGCTGGCCAGCTCGGCGACGCTGAACGGCACCGTCGCCGACGATGGTCTGCCGGCCGGCACGCTGAGCAGCGCCTGGACCCTGCAGAGCGGCCCAACCGGCGGCGTCGCGATCTTCGTGGACCCCACCGATCCCGCGACGAGCGTGGCGTTCACCCAGGCCGGCCTGTACACGCTGCGCCTGTCGTCGTTCGACGGCGCGCTCACGGGCTATGACGACGTCCTCATCACGGTGAACGATGACGCCGCGTTGTGTGCGACCAACGTCACGTCGAGCGTCAGGGTCCTGCCGGGCACGCCGCTGCGCAACCCGTTCGGCGGCGGGTTCTTCCAGCTGGTTCTCGTCACGAACGTCTCGGACACCCCGATCGGGGGACCCGTCGCGCTGGCCCTGGACGGGTTGCCTGCCGGAGGCAGCCTGACCAACCGCGACGGCACGACCTCGTGTGCGCCGCCGTCGGGAAGTCCTCTGGTCTTCCTCCGGCTGGGCCCCGACGACGCACTGAGGCGCTTCGAGTCGCGCCTCGCCTTGCTGCTCTACTCGGCCCCGAACCGGGCGGCCATCACCTACACGTCAAGGGTGCTGGCCGGGTCGCCGCAATAGCCGATGAGGCGGGTTGAATGCGGGAGGTACGCTGGACCATGATCGGCTGGACGTGAGGGAGGCGTGGCGCTGGGCGCAACCCCTGCACTGACGGACGAAGCACTGGGCGCGCTGCTGGTCGACGAGCCCGAATACGGATGGCGGGCGTTCGTCGACCAGTACACGCCCAGCCTGCTGGCATCGATCGCACGCGAAGGCGTCGTCGATCGGGACGACGCGGCCGACGTGTACCTGCTCGTGTGCGAGCGGCTCGCGGCCAATGGCGCCGCGCGGCTGCGGCGCCACGATCCTCAGAAGGGTCCGCTGGCCGCGTGGCTGACCACCATCGTGCGCCACGTCGTGGTCGACTGGGTGCGATCGCGGGCCGGACGGCGACGGCTGTTCGGCGCCATCACCAGACTCGATCGCTTCGACCAGCGCGTGTTCGAGCTCTACTACTGGGATCATCGTTCGTGCTCGGAGATCGCGGAGCTGACAGGCATGGAGGGTCATCCGACGGCGTCGCTCGGCGAGGTGCTCGCGGCCCTTCACCGCGTCGACGACGCGATGAGCGAACGCCATCGGCGGCAGTTGCTCGCCACGATGGCGCGGGCTCGCCGCCCGTCGAGCGTCGACACCAACGATGACGCGATCGGCGTGCTGTCGTCAGACCCGGATCCCGAGCAGGCCCTTCGCGTCAGGCAGCTCGACGACCTCTTCAGCAAGGCGCTGGCGTCCCTGCCCGCCGAAGACGCCGCCATCGTCCGGTTGACGTTCGTGCAGGGGTGGACGCGCGACGAGATCAGGCGCGCCCTGCACCTCGACCAGCTGACGCGCGAGCGCATCACCGGCATTCTGCGCGCGCTCCGGACGGTGCTCGCTGACCTGCGCGTCGGGCGCGACGAGGCCGCCACCCCGGGCCTGCGATTCCTGGAGGGCCCGTCGTGACGCCTCACCTGACGCGCGAAGAGCTGCAGCGGTGGTGGGAGCACGGGTCCGCCGCCGATCGGCACCGCATCATCGAACATCTGTCGCAGTGCGATGCCTGCGGCGCGCTCTACGGCGAGATCGTCGCCGCACAGGCGCCGATGCCGGAGCTCCCGGCCGAGATCGATCGACACCTCGTCGAGCGGGCGCACGGCGTGCTGCAGAAGACCGAGGCCATCACCCCGGCCGCACGCCCGTGGTGGTCTCCATCGATCGCGCTGGCGGCAGCCGCCGTGCTCGTCGCCGGGATTGCCGTCTCTGTCGTACCGTGGCCCCGCGAACCCGCGGGCGACGACACCGCGATTCGAGGGTCCGCGCTTCAGGGGATCTCACCCGTCGGCCTGGTGGCCGGACCCGTCCGGTTTGCATGGTCCAGCCCCATCCGTGCCGCGGGATACCGCGTGGACGTCCGCGACGACTCGGGCGACCTGGTGCTTCGACTCTCGAGCGGGGGAGCGTCGATCGTGCTGGATGCTGATCGGCAGGCGCGGCTTCGACCCGGTCGGACCTACCAGTGGACCGTCGTGGCGCTGGATCGTGAAGGCGAGGAGATGATTCAGACGCCGCCGATTGCGTTCGTCCTCGCGGAGCCGGGACGCTGACGCCCGCGGGCGCGAGCGACGCAGACCACGAGCAACAGCACGGCTCCCGTGGCCAGCGCGGCCCACACCGGTGCGGGCCACCCCGACGGGCCCGCCGCCAGTCCAGCCGACGCGATCGTCACCCGCGCGTGACCCGTGACGATGAAGGGCGCCCAGAAGTAGGGGTGCGAGCGGGCCCCTCCCGCCCGGAGGAACTGCCGCTTGGCCTCCGTGAGCGCGGCATCCACGGGCAGGCCGTCCCTGACGGCACGATAGAAGACCGTCATCAGGTCGGCCGTGGCGCGGTCGCTGACGTTCCAGAGACTGGCCGCCACGGCCCCCGCGCCGGCGTAGAAGAAGGCGCGTGACAGCCCCACCATGCCCTCGCCACTCACCTGGCGGCCCAGAGCCGTCTGGCACGCCGACAGGGTCACCAGGCGCGCGTTCAGACGAAGCCGATAGACCTCGCGAGCCTGGAGAATGCCGTCGCTGACACTCGAGCCCCGCGTGAGCAACAAGCCTGACCGATCGGGCGATTCCTCGTCGATGAGGGCGTGCGTCGCGAAGTGCAGGATGTCGACTCGCGCGAGATCTGCCGAGCGGAGTGCGTCCTCGGTGGCCTGGCCGGCCTCGAGCACGCGACTTCCCGGCGCAAAGGTGGCCGCAATGTGACGAACCTCGACGCCTGCGTGGGGCAGCGGTTCGAACCGGCCGACCCACGGGAGGCCGGAGCGCTCGGGCCCGTCAGGGCCGCCATCGACGATGGTCGGGCTGCCGACGGCCAGCACGTGCGGTGTGCGGGGCGCCTGCGATCGCTGACGGAGGTGGGCCAGGCTGGACACAGATGGTGCATACGCGATGACGTAGCGCTCCACCAGGTGCCGCCCATCAGCGCCGGTCAGCATCTCGAACGGCAGGTAGTGCAGCAGCCCGTGCGGCACGATCGTCAACCGGTCACCGCGGGCCGCCTCCATCATCGGTGCCGCCAGGGCCGTCGAGAGCCATCCGGCGGCCTCCTGGTCGATGGCTGCGCCCGGGGTCCGTACCGTGGCGAGAACCCGTTCGACGGCCGATTCGATGGCATCGCGTGGAGGGAGCGCCACGGTCCGCAGACCGGCGCGGTCGAGCAGCCACAGTGCGGACCGGGTGCGGCCCAGGAAGAAGAGCGCCAGCGTCTCGTCGGGGGCCAGGACCGAGGTGCGCACCTCGTCGACCGGCCAGATGCGCGGGAACCGGACGTCGGCCAGCGTCGGTCGCTCGATGGACAGCCGCACGCGGAGGCTCGCCAGCTCCTCTTCGGCGTGTTCAATGGCCGCGACGGTCTCGCGTCGTTGGCGTCCGGTCAGGTCCTCGGCCCTCAGCCTGCCTTGCAGCGTGGAGATGCGGGCGAGCAGCTCACCCTCTGCGTCACGATATGCCTCGGGGACATCGGCCGCCAGCGATCCTCGCGCCGACGCGAGGGTCTCGAGAAACACGCGCGCCCGCGCGCGCTCGGCCACGGCAAACGCGTCGGCATCGCGACCGTGCTGCAACAGGAAGTCGATGTAGCGATCGAAGGCGTCGTAGCGGGAAAGGGCGCGGCCCAGCTCACCAACCCGGAAGTGCTCCATCAGCACCGACGCCAGGGACGCTTCGAGGATGGAGAGCGCTTCGGAGAAGTAGCGATCGGCGAGCTCGGGGTCGTCGTCTCGATGGACGTCACCGAGTTCGAGGCGTGCCATCCACCGGATCTTCGGGACGTTCTGCCGATCGGCGAGCGCGACCGCTTCGAGCAGGTAGCCCTCGGCTTCGCGCGGACGGCCGCTCATCGAGAGCACCTGCCCGATGTTCTTGAGGAGGTACGGGCGATCGCGGCGCTGCCCGGCCCGTTCCTCGAGCCGCACGGCCTCCTGATAGACCTCGAGCGCCTCGGCCAGACGGCCGCTGTCCCGCAGCGCCCCTCCGGTGTTGTTGAGCCACGAGACCAGCAGGCCGGTGAGCCCCTCCCCGCGGGCCAGCGCGATGGCCTCGTCGAACAGGGCCAGGGCCCGTTCGAGGTCGCGGTCGAACTCCAGGGCCACCAGGCCGAGCTCGCCGAGCGCGACGCTCTGGTTCCGCGCGTTCCCGGTGGCACGCGCAATCTCGAGCGCGGACTCGAAGGCGTCGGCGGCCCTGCGCCGGTCGTTGAACTCGAAGTAGGCGATGCCGCGCTGAACGAGGTAGGCGAACCGCGCGTTCTCCGAAGGGCTGGATCGCATCCGATACGCGCGCTCGGCGTAGTCGAGCACGCGGTCCCACTCACCGAGCTCCTGGTACACGTCGGCGAGCTGCGCCAGCGCCAGCGAGCGAACGCTGTCGTCCTGTGCGCGTCCGGCCAGGTCGAATGCCGCGTCGTAGTGCTCGAGGCTCCGGTAGGGGAACCCGCGGACCCGCCAGGCCGTGCCGCGCGTCAGTTCGAGCCGCGCGAGCAGGTCGATCGCCTCGGCCTCTCCAGCCCGCGTGGCAGCCGCGTCAGCCGTCCGCATCGCCTGCTGGCTGCGGCCCAGGTGGACCTGGGCGGCTGCCAGGCGGGTGAGGACTTCTGCCTCCTGGCGGATCGACATGCCCGGGGTGGCCCGCAAGCGCTCCAGCCGCGCTGCCGCGTCGGCGATGGCCGACCGCCCGAGCAGTCGGTCGACCTCTTCGATCGCCTCCTCCACCTCGGCCGCCGTCGAAGACGCCTGGCCTCGTGAAGCTGCCACGGATGGGGTGAACGCCAGCCAGGTGGCCAGCGCCAGCAGCACGGCCAGAGTCCGGCCGCGGCACGTGACGGTCCTGTTACGCATGTCACAGGCCTCTCCGGAACCCGTTACGGCGCTGAACCCCCTTTTATCACGGGGACCTCGCGGCGTGGTCCTTCCGTTCCCGACGCTGTGCGCCAGGCACGCCTGCCGCGACCGCGGTGCGGCGTCGGGATTCGGATGGATGTACGGCCAGAGCGGGATCCAGTAGACTCACCCATCGAGACAGGGCGGCGCTGTTGCGAAGGGAGACGAGAATGACTCGGAAAGCCCGTACCGCGGCAATCGTTGTCACCTTGGCGGTGGTGTCAGCCTGCGGTGGAGCGTCGACTCGGAGTCAGGGCACGATCTCGGACCGGCCCGACACCCCGTTCAAGCTCGCCACCTTCGAGGCCGGCGGGCAGACGCGGCTGGGCATGGTGCTCGGGACTCACGTTCTCGACATCGCCGGCGCCAGCCAGCACCTGATCGCGACGGCCGGGCTGGCGCCCGTCACCATCCCGGCGGACATGAAAGCCCTCATCGAGCAGTACGCCGCTGTGTCCCCGCGCCTGTATCAGATGGCCAACCACTTCACGGCCAACGTGCCTGCCGGACCATTCGTGTTCGACGAGTCGGCCGTGTCGTTCAAGGCGCCCATCAAGTACCCGTGGAACATGATGGCCGCGTCCGCCAACTACCGCGCGCACGCGGAAGGCATGGGTGAGGCGGGGGCCGGACGCCCGCAGACGCCGCCACCCGCACCGGCCAGGGCCCAGGCCGGCCCTCCTCGGCCGCCGGCGGGCGGCTTCGACGCCTCGGCGGCCTCGCGCATCGTGCCGGATCGCGACGCCCCGATCATGTTCGCGAAGTCGCCGCGCTCCTGCATCATCGACCCCAACGAGCCCTTCTACATCGTCGATGGCCGCGGGCGCACCGACTACGAGGGCGAGCTGGCCATCATCATGGGTCCCCGGCCCGCCTATCGGGTGTCGCGAGACGAGGCGATGGACTACGTGTTCGGGTACAGCATCGCGCAGGACCTGAGCGACCGGGGCAGCGAACGGCTCCGCGAGGTCACGATGTTCCCGGGCGTGAACTGGTTCGACGGCAAGAGCATCGATCGTGCCGCGCCGTTCGGCCCCGTGATCGTGCCGAAGGAATTCCTGCCGAAGGGCCCCAGCGACCTGCGCCTGACCACCAGGTTGAACGGCGAGATCGTGCAGGACGCGCGGACGAGCAACCTGATCTGGAGCGAGCCGCACCTGATCGCGTACGTGACGTCGCGCATGACGCTCTACCCGGGCGACGTCATCCTCACGGGCACACCGGCGGGCACGGGCCAGGAACGCCAGCACTTCCTCCAGCCGGGCGACGTGGTCACCGTCACGGTCGAGGGCATTGGCACCCTCACCACGCCGTTCAAGGCGCTGTCGGAGAAGCCGGCCGCGCCGTGAGGTTCATGCGCGACGGCGTTGGCGGCCGGCGCGCAGATGACGATCGCCTCGTCCCGTGCGGCGACAATGGCCCGCCCATCCGGCAGCAGCCGCGCCGCGCTCGTGGCATCGAGCAGGCACTGGCCGATCGCGCGCTGCGTGGCGACGTCCCAGATGATGGCATGCACACGCGTGAGTGCCGTGTCCCGCGCCGAGGTCGCCACGCGAGCCCCCCACGCGTCGAAACTGACGGACCGCACGCCCCGTCCTCCCCAGTCGTCCGCGAGATTGCCGAGGACCGTGTCGTCCCGGAACGCGATGGCGATCACGTGGGTGGCCTTACCGATGGTGACAAGGGCGACGATCGCGCCCCACCCGCTATTGTCGATGGCGCGCTGATTCACCTGCCGGTGGGTTGGGTGGCGGCGGCGTGCGGCCGCCGGCTGAGCGAGGACACCGGTGATGAGGCGACGCTCAAGGTGATGACGGCGGTGCTGCTGCTGCCGGTCGTGTATGCCGCGACGGCGGCTGTCGTGGCATGGCGCTTCGGCGCGTTGTGGGGATTCGCCGCAGCCGTGTTCCTCCCCCTCAGCTTCTTCGCGACGCTCAGGGCCCTCGAGGCGCAGGCGCAGCTGCTCGGTTCCACGCTCGGGTTGCTGCGAGCGGTGCGCCTCGGCGACGAGGTCGGCGCGCTGCGCCGCGAGCGCGAGCACCTGCCTGCCCGCATCCGCGCCGCGGCGGAAGAGTACGCGGACCCTGCGCAGTGCGGCTGATGCGCGGGCTGCTGTGGACCACCGGACCGACGGGTCACACTGCACTACAATCCGTGCACAGCGCCTCGCTTAAGAATCAGGCTGGCGCCCGCCGGCCAGCAGCGCCCCCGCCACGCGCGCGACGACCGACTGCGCCGCCAGCACCGGGTGGCCCGTCCATGCCGCCATCGCCCGCCGCGCATCGTCGGCGTGCCCCATGCAGTCGATGACCACGAGGTCGATGCCGGGATCGCGTAACGCCGCGGCGGCGCGTGCGAGCTCGCCGTCGTCGGACGGCGAGGCCCAGGTGACGATCGGGTCGAAGCCGTCCTCCTGCCACTTGCGCGCGGCGTATGGCGCCTGGGCGCGGTTGGGCGTGACGACGCCGATGCGCCGGCTCACGCTGATCGCACCGGCCACCGCGGGGACGATGCGGCCTGGCAGCAGGATGGGGACGGGGCAGGAGACATCTGGGAAGTCGCCCGCGCAGGCCAGCACGACGAGCGACGCGCCCTCTGATGCCAGGCGGCGCGCGGCATCGGCCACGCGGGGCACGAGGCGATCGCGGGGCACCTCCATCGTGCGTCCCGACGCCAGCCGGACGAGCAGCGGGTAGTCGCCCGGCGCCGCGAGCGCGGGCAACTCGGCGTCGCCCGCGCCGTCCAGCGCGCCGGCGACGCGCACCTCGGCCCGCGGGGCCTCCGCACCAAACGCCTCGACGAGGTCTGGCCTCGGCGTCTGGCCGATCGTGATGATGCCGAGCCGCGGCGTCACGCCGGACACTACGCGCCCGCGCAGATCGTATGGGTCCGGCATCTCGCCCTGACCCTAGCACAGGCAGGGCCTGCTCGGGCTCGGAGCGATGCCCGTCACCAGGTTTCGCACGCGGTCGCCGAGGGCGATGCCCTGCGCGCCGTATCCGATCGAGGTCCCGGGGGCTCTCGCGCGTCGCCGCGATCGACGTCGGCTACACGCACTCGCTGGCGCTCATGAAGGACGGCACGGTCGCGCCTGGGGTGAGAACCGTTTGGGCGAGGTCGGGGCCGGCACGACGACCACCGTCCAGAGAGGCCAACCCGCCACCCGCGCTCGTGCCCGGCGTCCGCGGTGCGGACCATCGCGGCCGGCCGGTCCCACGTGCTGGCGCTGACCGAAGGCGGGACGCTTGTCTCGTGGGGCCAGCCCGGTTTCGGCGCGCTCGGGAGAGGTAATGCCGTGGCGTGGGCGCCGGCGCCCGTGCCGCGGCTCGGCGGCATACAGTCGATTGCCGCCGATGGCGAGACGTCGTTTGCCGTCCCGGCCAGCGGCCGCGCGACTCCCGGAGCGACCGTCAGGGTACGTCGACCCTGATCTGGCTCGTGGCGACGCTGCTGGTCACAGCGTTCAGGGAACGGATCTGGACGTAGTACGTCCCGGGTGGCACGGCTGCCACGGAGTAGCTCGACAAGTTCGGCGGCACATCGAAGTACAGGTCGACGGCGCCGGGCGTGAAGCCCACTTCGACACGGTACGCCCATCGATTCGGATCGGCCGGAGCGACCCACTGCAGCGTCACGTGTTGCCCGGACACCTGGCTCGCAAGCGTCTGGACGGCGATCGGCTTGGGAGCCACGACCAGTCCAGCGGGCCCGCTCGACACCGGCAGGTCGACCTGTTCCTCGATCACCAGCCGATCTGTATCAAGCACCGTGATGCGGGTGCCGGGGCGGGGCGAAGTGCCCTCCGTCCGGCTCGCCACATAGGCGCGCGGCGCGTCAGCCACAAAGGCAACGTGTGGCGACAGGGCCGTCGGCAGTCGCGCTTGCTCTGCCAGTGTCGAACCATCGACGACCAGCAAGGCGCTCTGGGCGGAAACGTAGAGTCGACCCGTTCGTGGATCGACAACGACCCGCTGCGCGGAATCGCCCACAGCACCGATGATCCCGGTCTGCAGCACGGCTCCCGTGGCGACGTCGTAGCGTCGCACTTCCATGGGGCCGGCGTACTCGACGCTAATCAGCTCGGTACCATCCTGGTTCAGCGTCCCGATGAACGACGTGCCGGCGAGGGTAGCCAGGAGCGCGCCGGTCTCGCTGTCAAACACCCGCGTCGTGCCCGGAAGAGTGGTGACGCAATGCGTCATCAGCCGCGAGCCGTCACCGCTCAGGTCGTACAGGCGAGGGTAATCACAACCCGCGGGAAAGGACCGGTCCGTGGAGGGCTCGAGGACGCGCACCTGATCGCGATAGGTTACATAGGCGCGTGTCCTCGTCGGATGCGCAGCAACGTCCGGGCCCGGGTTCCCGTAGGCACTCAGCGGCAAGGTCACCCACGTCGTGCGCGCGACGTTGTCGAAGGCCGAGAAATAGGCCGTCGAGATCGGGCCGTCCCGCCCACCCCACATCAGGTAACGGCCGTCTGGGGTGATGGCCGGAAGGGACGGTTGCTCTCGCACATTGGACACAATCGTCCGGTTGACGATGCGCCGACCCTCCACGTCGATTTCGATCACGTAACTCGGCTCGCAATCGGTCCACGTGCAACTCGATCCCGTCGCCCCGGTCAGCAGCACGAAGAGCTTCGTCTGCGCGTGCGCGACGGAGGACGAGAACAGCACGGTTGCAGCCAAGATGTAGCGCAAGGGGCACCCTCCACGCCAAGAAGTAACTCGCCAGGAGTCTACAAGAATTCGCCACGAGGCAGCGTGCCTCGGTCCGTGCGAGCTGGCGAACGTGCCAAACGTCGTGTTCGATGGGCGCGCCACGGCTCTTCAAGGCCTTGCGAGAGACGGTCCGGGGGACATGCGTCGTCCTGCTGCGAAGGTCACCGATCGTGCGCGACGGTGTCGGCGGCCGGCGCGCAGATGACGATGGCCTCGTCCCGCGCGGCGACAATGGCCCGCCCATCCGGCATCAGCCGCGCCGCGCTGGTGGCATCGAGCAGGCACTGGCCGATCGCGCGCTGCGTGGCGACGTCCCAGATGATGGCATGCACACGCGTGAGTGCCGTGTCCCGCGCCGAGGTCGCCACGCGAGTCCCCGACGCGTCGAAACTGACGGAAAGCTCGCCCCGTCCTCCCCAGCCGTCCGCGAGATTGCCGAGGACGGTGAACGTCTGCGTGTCCCATAGTGTCAGGTGGTTGCCGGACCTCACCAGCAGTCGCGCGCGGTTGCTGCTGAACCAGTGGCTGTTCCAGATCTCCGCCGGGGCACTCTCGAGCAGTCGCGTGGTTCGAAGGCGGGCACGGGAGGCCAGGTCTACCTCGGAGAGCATCAACCCCTGGCGGGTGCCGTACAGCAGGAGCAGGCGCGGCGGTGATCCAACCACCTGCGCGTCGACGATCCGGCCTGCGCGCTCCTCGGGAGGCAGGTCCTGCAGCACGGCGCCCGGTTCCAGGATCGGCATGCCGGTCTCGCCGTTCCACACGCCGACCCAGCGCTTGAACGCGACGATACCGCCGTGCCAGACGTGGGCGCCCCAGGCCGGGATGGGCGAGGGCGCGTCGTCAAGCGAGAGGGGCGATGTCCAGGCGATGCCCCTGCCATCCAGGAAGATCGAGGAGAGGCCTGCGGTGTGGACGGCGAACGCGCGCGTCCCGTCCTCTCCGAGCAGGAGGTGATCGATCGGTCCCGGCGCCGCGACACGCCGGTGCAGTGTGCCCTCTGGCACGTTGATCACGGTGATTTCAGCCGCGCCCCTGAACCAGAGGGCGAGCGTTCGTCCGTCCGCGCTGAACGTGCCCAGCGGCGGCGACCCCTTCGGGAGTCGCGTCAGCAGCTGCATCGAAGGCAGGTTCCAGAGCGCGTTGGCCGCGAGCAGCACCGCACCGTCCGGTGTCCATTCGAATGGGTCTGCCTTCCCGGTCAGCAGCGTCTGTCTGGCCTGCCATTGCGCCATGTTCGGCATGATCCGGCCCAGCGGATCCACCGACACAGTCGTGGGCAGGTCGCGTGGAAGCCTCCTGGCATCCTGCGCGCTCGCGGTGACCGGGGATCGGCTGATACGGCTCAATGAACGCAGCAGATCGTCGACATTCGTCCCCACGATCCCGAAGGTCGCCGCGCGCACAGCGCCCGTGTCGTCCCGAAACGCGATTGCGATCACGTGGGTTGCCTTGCCGATGGTGGCAAGGGCGACGATCGCGCCCCACCCGCGTTCGTCGATGATTGGCGGGCGCGATCCCCGAGCGTAGCCCAGCGAGGTCATCGTGTCGCCGGCGATGGTGCGGCCTGCGACGGGGCACGACCTCCACTCGGTCGTCGGTGACGCGAGAACGAGGGTATCGCGCTGAACGATGAGGTCGCACGTCGCCCCCAGGGCGGCCGGGCCAAGCGAGCCTCCGAGATACTGCACATCCCTCCAGCGTCTGGCGTCGGACTGATGGCCCCTGGACTGAAGGAAGGCGCTTGCCACGAGCGCGAGCGTCACGGCGATGCATGCACGAACGAGGTGAGGCAAGCCCTGCCAACCTCCCGGTGGCGGAGCTGCAAACTATGCACCATGAGGCGACCAGCTCAAATTGACCAGAACGCCGTGCCAAAGACGGAACGGTGGACCGGCCCTGCCGATGATTCGTGACCTGCATCATCGAACCGACGCACGAGACACCGCTGCCTGGCGGCGACCAGGGACTCGGCGGGCGAGAACCCTGAACCCGAGAACCTGAACCTGAGAACCCGAGAACCCGAGAACCCGAGAACCTACTTCCTGCCGGGTCCCAGCGTCTTCGCCAGCCACGTCCCGATGCCGGCCGGGATGGCCGGCGCCACCTCCGCACCGCCAAGCGAGGCGTACTCGGACACCTCGCCGGTCTTCGCCGGCACCAGCAGGTGGTTCACGCCGGGCACCTTCAGCAGCTGCTCGTCCACGTTCCGCTTCCGCGCCTGCGCCATCGCCAGGAGCTTCTCGGCATGGTGCGGCGGGACCTGCACATCCAGCTCGCCCTGCACGATGAGCACCGGCTGATTCACGTCCTTCATGACCCGGGCCGGGTCGAACGACAACATGCTCTGAAACCACGGCGTGTCGGCGACCTTGCGCACGCCGTCGGGGATGCCGTCCCAGCCCGTGCCCTTCAGCACCGCCGCGTGGATCTGCTCCTGCAGCGCGATCTTCGCTGCGCGCTCGGACGCGTCCATCTTCATCAGGTCCAGTTGATGCCGCTGCTGCTCGAGCACCAGCTCGGCGCCGGTCGTGCCGGTGCCTGCGATCAGGACCACGGCCTTCACGCGCTTCTCGCGCGTCGCCAGGATCATCGCCACGGCGGCACCTTCACTGTGCCCGACGACGGCGATGCGGTTCCGGTCCACGTCCTTCCGCCGCTCGAGCCACCGGACGACGGCGCGGGCGTCCTCGGCGTAGTCGTTCAGCGTGGCCGACTCGGCGCGGCCGCCGCTCTGGCCCACGCCGCGTTTGTCGTAGCGCACCACCGTGAAGCCGGCTTCGACCAGGCCCTTCGCGAGGTGGCCGAACACCGGGATGCCGAACACGGTCTCGTCGCGATCCGTGGGGCCGGAACCGCCGATCAGCACGACCGCCGGAAGCCGGCTCGTGGCGCCGGCGGGCTTCGTGATGGTGCCCGCCAGGTTGAAGCCGAGCGTGGGAATGGACACGCGCTCGTCGCCGGGAATGGAGAACGACGCGGTGCGCGTGGCGGCCGAGGCGATGTCCTCGCGCGCCATCTCGAGTGCCTGCCCGGGGATGCTCAAACGGAGCAGGCGGCCCTGCTCGTCGATCCACACGACGACGTCCAGCTCGCCTGCGGGGGGCGGGTTGACGATCTTCAGCGAGAAGCGTGTGGCTGCAATGGATTCCTGCGGCGTGTCGATGCGCTCGCTCGCGGTGGCGGCCACGCGTACGGGCACTTCGATCTGCGGCGCCACGTACGCGCGCAGTTCCGCGTTCACGGCCAGGCCCAGCAGGCGATGGCCGAGTGCGGCGTACGAGCCGAGAAACGTGTTCGGCAGCACCACCGCGTCGGCGGAGACGTCGTCCACCTTCGGCGTCGTCTTGCCCTGCGCCACGATCTCGTTCGAGGCCTTGCCATCCGCGAACGTCGTCCGCAGCTCGAGTTCCTGGCCCCGGGCGAGACTGTTGACGAGCACGGAGAGCGGGTGCCACTCGGCGTCGTAGCGGATCTCCGCTCGCCTGGTGGTGATGTCGACGGGCACGCCCAGCTGGCTGGTGCCGCGCACCGTCCAGCCCTCGGCGGTCCGGACCACCGTGACCTCTTCGCGCCCGACGGGCTGTTGGCGAAGAAACACCAGGTACGACGCGCTCCCCGGCTCAGAGGGCGACTGAAGTGGGCGATCCTGGGCGATCGGCGCCGCCGCGGTCGCAGCCATCACGAACGACACGAGCCAGAATCTCAGCATGCTGGACGTCCCTGCACCCCTGCACCCCTGCACCCCTGCACCCCTGCACCCTTGCACCCTTGCACCCTTGCACCCGGTAAGATCGTATTCGATGTCCTCCACCCAGGGATACGACGCGCTGCGCTCCGGGACGGCCTTCGTCCGCCGGACAGACCGAGGTGTGATCCGCCTGTCCGGCGCGGACCGGGCCACCTGGCTGCAGGGGCTGGTCACCAACGACGTGCGGGCGCTGGCCCCGGGGCAGCGGCTCTACAGCGCGTATCTCACGCCGCAGGGACGGATGATCACGGACCTGTGGATCGTGGCCACGGACGCTGCCCTGCTGCTGGACGTGCCGGCGTCGCTGGCCGCGGATCTGGCCGCGCGACTTGACGGGCTCATCTTCGCCGAGGACGCGCAGGTCGCCGACGTGAGTGGGGAGGTGCCGTGCACGCACATCCTGGGTCCAGGGGTGCGGGGTCCAGGGGTGCAGGGTGAAGGGGTGCCGGGTGCAGGGGTGCTCGTAGTCGACGACACCTACGGTGTGCCCGCGCTGGTCGCCTACGGCGACCTCGACGTGCTGCTCGATGCGCACGGGCTGTCGTCGCTGCGCGGCGCGACCGAGGTGAGCCTCGACACGTTCGACATCCTCCGTATCGAGGCCGGCGTGCCGAAGTTCCTCGTGGACATGACGGAGGACACGATCCCGCTCGAAGCCGGCATCGAGGACCGGGCCATCTCCTTCACCAAGGGCTGCTACGTCGGCCAGGAGCTCATCGTCCGGGTGACGCAGCGTGGCGGCGGACGCGTGGCGAAGAAGCTGGTCGGCCTGACGCTCGACGGCGACGCGAGCGCCGCGGGGGCCGCCCCGGCATCGGGCGCCCCCATCCACACCGGCGATCGCGCCATCGGCCACGTGACCAGTGCCGTTTTCTCACCGCGTCTTGGCCGCGTCATCGCACTGGGGTATGTTCATCGCGAGTTCGTCGGCCCCGGCACTCATCTCGAGGTCCTCGATGGCGCCACGCGCAGGCCCGCAGTCGTCACCGCGCTTCCGTTCGTGGCTCCGGTCCTATAGGCGGCCGCTGCTGCTGCTCGTCGTGGCGTCGCTGGGTGGCGCGCTCACCGCGGCGCGCGAGGCGATCGAGGCCCGCGCCCTCGATCGCGCGTCAACGGGCGTCGGCGTCCAGGCGCCTGCCGCCGCTAGCTGGGTCAAGGGCAACCTCCATGCGCACACCCTCAACAGCGACGGCGACTCGACGCCGGACGAGGTGGTGCGGTGGTACCGCGAGCACGGCTACGACTTCCTCGTGCTGACCGACCACAACTTCCTCACCGGCGTGGACGGCCTGAACGCGGTGCAGGGTGCGGCCGGGAAATTCCTCGTGGTGAAGGGCGAGGAGGTGACCAGCGCCGTGGACAAGAAGCCCATCCATGTCAACGGCTTCGACCTCGAGCGGCGCGTCGAGCCGCCCAGGGCCTCCACCGTCGGAGGCATGCTGCAGGGGATGGTGGACGCCATCCGCGGGGCGCGCGGGGTGCCGAGCATCAACCACCCGAACTTCGGCTGGGCCATCAGCGCCGACGAGCTCGCGGCCGTGCAGCGCACGAAGCTGTTCGAGGTGTACAACGGGCATCCGCTGGTCAACAACCTCGGCGGCGGCGGCGTGCCGGGCCTCGAGGAGGTGTGGGACCGCATCCTCTCCGGCGGCCGGATGCTCTACGGCGTGGCCGTGGACGATGCGCATCATTTCAAGAGGCCGTGGGACCGGACGGCTTCGACGCCGGGGCACGGGTGGGTGTTCGTGAAGGCGGCGGCCCTCGAGCCGCGCGCGCTGGTCGAGGCGCTCGAGCGCGGCGAGTTCTACTCGTCCACGGGCGTCGAGCTCGCGGAGGTCGAAGCCACGGGTGCCGCCCTGCGAGTCGCCGTGAAGGCCGCCGGGACGAGCAAGCACCGCATCCAGTTCATCGGGCGGGGCGGTCGCCTGCTGCGCGAGGTGGCGGCGAGCGCCGCGAGCTACGAGTTCGCGGGCGACGAGGGCTACGTGCGTGCGAAGGTCCTGGAGTCGAACGGCGCGGTCGCCTGGATACAGCCAGTGGCGGTCGGCGCAGGCGGGCCGCGGTGAGCGGTCGTCGGAGGCCACGGATGGAGGCAGTGATGAAGAAGCGTTCGATGCTCGTGGCGGTCGTCATCCTGGCGGCGGGCGCGTTGATGGCGGCGGTGCCGTCAGCGCAGGCGCCCCCGGCGCCCACGATCGAGCAGATTATGAGCGCGCCGTTCGCCACAGGGCTCGTGGCCTCGCCGGGCGGGCAGGCCGTGGCCTGGGTGTTCAACGAGCGCGGCGCCCGCAACGTCTGGGTGGCCGAGGCCCCGGCGTTCACCGGGCGACGGCTCACCAGCTTCGAGGGCGACAACGGGCAGGACGTGAGCGGGCTTCGCTTCACGGCCGACGGGCGCACGCTCGTGTTCGTGCGCGGCGGCGGGCCCAACCGCGCAGGCGAGATCCCGAATCCGACGAGTGACGCGGCCGGGGCCGAGCAGGCTGTCTGGGCGATGCCGCTTGCAGGTGGGGAGCCGCGGAAGATCGGGGCAGGCGACGGCGCCGTGGTGTCGCCGAAGGGCGACATCGTGGCCTTCGTGCAGAAGGGGCAGATCTGGCTCGCGGGTGTCAGCGGCACGCCGGAGGCGGCACAGGGGCCGAAGACGCGTGGGTCCGCGTCGTCGCTCCGCTGGTCGCCGGACGGTTCCAAGCTCGCGTTCGTCAGCGCGCGCAACAGCCACGCGTTCATCGGCGTGCACGACATCGGCACGAAGACGGTGACGTACCTGGACCCGTCCGTGGATCGGGATGGGGAGCCGACGTGGTCTCCCGACGGCCGGCAGATCGCCTTCATCCGCCAGCCGGCGAACAGCGGCACGACGCCCTTCATCGCGCAACGCGAGGCGGAGCCGTGGAGCATCCGCGTGGCGGAGGTCTCGACGGGTGCCGCCCGCGAGGCATGGCGCGCTGACCGCGGGCCGGGCTCGGTGTTCCAGGGCGTGAGCGGCCCGCAGCTCACGTGGATGGCGGACGGCCACCTCGTGCTCCCGTGGGAGCGCGACGGATGGAAGCACCTGTACGCGGTGCCGGCCGCGGGAGGCGAGGCGACGCTGCTGACACCCGGCGCGTTCGAGGTGGAGGATGTCGTCGTCGCGCCGGATCGACGGAGCGTGCTCTTCAGCTCGAACCAGGACGACATCGACCGGCGCCACATCTGGCGCGTGTCACCGGGTGGCGCGCCGCAGGCCGTCACGACCGGCCGGGCCATCGAGTGGAGCCCGGCGCCGCTGGCAGACGGCCAGGTGGCCTACCTGCGCGCGGATGCGCAGCGCCCGGGCCAGCCGGTCCTCCAGGGCGCCACCGGCGCCGCGCGCGAGCTGGCGGCCTCGTCCATCCCGGCCACCTATCCCGGGTCCGCGCTGGTCGAGCCCGAGGCCGTCGTCTTCACCGCTGCGGACGGCATGCAGATTCACGCCCAACTCTTCAAGCCGCACGCACCCGGCGAGGGGAAGCACCCGGCCGTCGTGTTCTTCCACGGCGGCTCGCGCCGGCAGATGCTGCTCGGCTGGCACTACATGGACTACTACCACAACACCTACGCCTTCAATCAGTACCTCGCCAGCCGCGGCTATGTCGTCTTGTCGGTGAACTACCGCAGCGGCACCGGCTACGGCCTCGAGTTTCGCGAGGCGCTCAACTACGGCGCCGGCGGCGCCAGCGAGTTCGGGGACGTGATTGGCGCCGGTTTGTACCTGCGCGGACGCGCCGACGTGGACCCTTCGCGCATCGGCGTCTGGGGCGGCTCGTACGGCGGATATCTCACGGCCATGGCGCTGTCGCGTGCGCCGCACCTCTTCTCTGCGGGCGTGGACCTGCACGGCGTCCACGACTGGACCATCGTCATCCGGAACTTCCAGCCGTCGTTCAACCCGCTGGCGTCGCCCGACGTGGCGCGGCTGGCCTACGCCTCCTCGCCGATGGCGTCCATCGACGGCTGGCGCGCGCCCGTGCTCGTGGTCCACGGAGACGATGACCGCAACGTGCCGTTCACCGAGACGGTGGACCTGGTGGAGCAGCTCCGCAAGCGCAACGTCCACGTGGAGCAGATAGTCTTCCCGGACGAGATCCACGGCTTCCTGCTGCACCAGAGGTGGGTCCGCACCTTCACCGCCGCCGCGGACTTCTTCGACCGGCACCTGAAAGGGCAGAGCGCATCGACGAGTGGGCGGTGACCCCAAGACCCAGGCCCCAAGCCCCAAGCCCCAAGCCCCCCATGTCCCCCACCATCGTCGTCGCCGCCGTCATCGAGCGTGACGGGGCGTTCCTGCTCACGCTGCGTCCCGAGGGCACGCATCTGGCCGGCCACTGGGAGTTCCCCGGCGGCAAGGTGCACGTGTCCGAGTCGCACGCCGAGGCCCTGCGGCGGGAGCTGTTCGAGGAGCTGGACATCGCCGCCGAGGTGGGCGAGGTCGTGCACACGGTCACGCACCCGTACCCGGACAAGGTGGTGGAGCTGCACTTCTACCGGTGCAGCTTCCGTGGCGAGCCGAAGCCGATGGTGGGGCAGGAGATGCGCTGGGTACCGCGCGCGGAACTGGTGTCGCTTCCGTTCCCCGAGGCGGATGCGGCACTGATCCGGCTGCTGGCGGCGAGTGCGTGATCCACGGGAAGGAAGGTCTGGCGGCGGTCGTTGCCTCGAGCGTGAGCACGGGCTCTCAACGACCGACCGGGAAGGACCGGCAGTACTTCCGCATCGGGCAGACCAGGCACTTCGGCTTGCGCGCGGGACACTGCGTGGCGCCGAAGTCCATCAGCGCCTGGTTGAAGTCGAACACGTGCTTGTGCGGGACCAGCGCCTCGGAGATGGCCCAGAGGCGCTTCTTCATCGCGTGGCTCTTCGGGTCGCCCCTGCCGACGAACACCCGGAAGAGCACGCGCGCGACGTTGGTGTCGAGGATGGCGGCGCGCTGCCGGAACGCGAAGCTGCGGATGGCGCCGACGGTGTACTCCCCGATGCCCTTGAACGAGAGGAGCGTCTCCTCGTCCGACGGCAGCCGGCCGCCGTGCTCGGCGACCGCCTGTTGCGCAATGGACTGCAGGCGATCGGGGCGGATGTTGTAGCCGAGCGGGTACCACGTCTGCCGCACCTCGTCTGGGGGCGCGTCGGCCAGCACCTCGAAGGTGGGGTACTTGTCCAGCCACTCGTGGTACTTCGGCAGCACCCGATCCACCTGCGTCTGCTGGAGCATGATCTCCGAGACGAGGATGTGATACGGGTCGCTGGTGTTGCGCCACGGCAGGTCACGCCCGTGCGCGCGGTACCACGCGAGCAGGTGACGGCGGAAACGCCGCCGTTCGGCGGGCGTGGGGAGCGAGCGGGGTGTCGGGCGTCTCGGCAAGCAGGGTAAGGGCGGGGCTGTGGCGCCGGCGCCCGTATAATTCTCTCACGTGAAGATCTACACGAAGACCGGCGATGCCGGCGAGACCAGTCTCTTCGACGGCACGCGCGTCCGGAAGACCGACGTGCGCGTGGCGGCGTACGGCGAGGTGGACGAGCTGCAGGCCGCTATCGGCGTGGCGCGCGCGGCCGGCCTCGACGCCGATCTCGACGAGATGTGCGTGACGATGCAGCGGGACCTGTTTGCCGTGGGGGCGCGGCTGGCAGACCCGTCACGCAAGATCGCGGCACGCGTGGCGAAAGCGGTCATCGCCGACGAGCACGTCTCGCGGCTCGAGAGGTGGATCGACGGGCTCGACGCGGAACTGCCACCGCTGCGGCACTTCATCCTGTCCGGCGGCACGCCATCCGGCGCCGAGCTGCACCTGGCCCGTGCCATCTGCCGCCGTGCCGAGCGGGCCGTGCTGGCCATCGGTGATGGCGCGGTGGAGCCGGTCCTCGTCGTCTACCTCAATCGCGTGTCGGACCTGCTGTTCACCATGGCGCGCGCCGCCAACCACAGACGCGGAGTGACCGAGACCGAATGGTGATGGGCCGCAGAGGCCGCAGATGGGACGCAGATGAACGCAGATGGCACAGATTGCTCGGGAACCCGCACCTGCCTGCGTTGAACCCCGCGCTCTTGAACCTCCGTGCTTCGAACCCTCGTGCTTGACCTCCGTGCCTCCTACTCCGTGTGCGAGCAGCTGGCGCGGGCGCACTACGAGAACTTCCCGGTGGCGTCGCGGCTGCTGCCACGTCGCCTGCGCCCGCACGTGGCGGCGGTCTATGCCTTTGCGCGCACCGCGGACGACATCGCCGACGAGCCGGGCCGCGAGCCCGCGGAGCGCCTGGCGCTGCTGGCCGACTACCGTGAGCGCCTGATTTCCCGACAAGCGAAGCCCTCTCCCGTCGCGATCCCCTCCCGTCGCCCCCTTCCTCCTCCCGACTCTGGCGTCCCGACTCCCGGCTCCCAACTCCCGACTCCCGACACGATCTTCCCCGCGCTCCACGACACCATCGACCGCTTCAGCCTTCCGGTCTCGCTTTTCACCGACCTGCTGAGCGCGTTCGAGCAGGACGTGACGACGACGCGCTATGCGGCCTGGGAGCAGGTGCTCGACTACTGCCGGCGATCCGCGAGCCCGGTGGGGCGGATCGTGCTCGGGCTGAGCGGATATCGGAGCGACGCCCTCGACCAGGCCTCCGACGCGGTATGCACGGCGCTGCAGCTCGTCAACTTCTGGCAGGACCTGGCCGTGGACTGGTCGCGCGGCCGGCTGTACGTTCCCGAAGAGGTGTGGCGGGCGCATGGCGCCCAGCTGGCCGATCTCGACCACGGCACGTGGACGCCTGCCTGGCGGTCCACGCTGGCGGACTGCGGGGCGCGCACTCGCGCGCTTTTCGAGCGGGGCCGCGAGGTCTGCGACGGCGTGCAGGGGCGCCTGCGCTACGAGCTGCGTGCCACGTGGCTCGGGGGCACGCGGATCCTCGACCGGCTCGAACGGGGCGGCTACGATGTCTTCCGCGCGCGCCCATCGCTCGGCATGGCCGACGGGATGGTGATAGCGTGTAGAACGCTCGCCTGGCGGGCCCCGTAGATCCGTTCGTGTCGCGCGATACCTCTTTCTCCTACTCGTTCCTCGTCCTGCCCGCGGCCGAGCGCCATGCCGTGATCGCGGTCTGGGAGTTCTGCCGCGCCGTGGACGATGCGGTGGACGAGGAGCCGGACCCGGGGCGCGCCGCCGTGCGAGTCGCCGAGTGGCGTGCCGAGGTCTCGCGCCTCTTCGGCCCCCAGACGCCCGCCACCGTGCAGGCCCGCCGCCTCCGCCCGTTCGTCGAGCGCTTCCAGATGTCCCGCGAGCCGTTCGAGGCGCTCGTCGAGGGTGTTGAGATGGATCTCGGCCGCGCGCGCTACGAGACCTTCGACGAGCTGGTGGAGTACTGCCGGCGTGTCGCGTCGGCCGTGGGCGTCATGTGCGTGGAGATCTTCGGGTGCCGCGGCCCGGAGGCGCGCGAGTACGCGTATCACCTGGGCCTCGCCCTGCAGGTCACCAACATCATCCGCGACGTGAAGGAGGACCTGTCGCGCGGCCGCGTGTACCTGCCGCAGGAGGACCTCCGTCGCTTCGGCTGCACGGAGGCCGACCTGGCCGCGGGACACGTGACCGAGCCGGTCCGGCGCCTCCTCGCGTTCGAGTGCGCGCGGGCCCGCGAGCACTACGCCCGGGCGGCCGAGGCGATGCCGCTGGCGTGTGCGCGGCGGCTCGTGGCGGCCGAGATCATGGGGGGCATCTACTTCGAGATCCTCCAGCGCATCGAGCGACGCGGCTACGACGTGTTCTCGGAGCGCGTCCGCGTGCCCAAGCCCGTGCGCGCCCGCATCGCACTGGCCATCTGGATGCGGAGCCGCGTGGGCCTGGCCGGCATGCGTCTCGGCCCCGCCCCTCGCACGTGACTTCTCCCGACGTCATCGTCGTCGGCGCAGGCTTCGCCGGGCTGGCCGCGGCCACGGCGCTGGTGGAGCGCGGGGCGCGGGTGCTCGTCCTCGAAGCGCGCCCCGTGCTGGGCGGCCGTGCCTCGGCAGTCCGGGACGCCGCGACCGGTGAGAAGCTGGACAACGGCCAGCACGTTCTGATGGGGTGTTACGAGGAGACCTTCCGGTTCCTCACGCGCATCGGCGCGCTCGACAAGGTTCGCCGACAGGCCGGGCTGGCCATCACGATGGTCGAGCGCGGCGGCCGCCGCTCGACGCTGCAGCTGCCCCCGCTGCCGGCGCCGCTGCACCTGATGGCGGGCGTACTGGCGTGGGACGCGCTGAGCTGGAGCGAGAAGGTGTCGGTGATGCGCGTGGGCGCGGCCGTCACGGGCCGCGAGCATCCCACCGCGCGCGGGAGCTCCGGCGCTCCGGGCGCCACGGTCAACGACTGGCTCGTCGCTCACGGCCAGGCTGCGCGGCTCATCGAGCTCTTCTGGGAGCCACTCGCGCTCGCGGCGCTCAACCAGCCCATTGCCGTGGCCGCCGCGGACACGTTCATCGAGGTGCTGTCGCGCATGTTCGGCCCGGAGGCCGAGCGCGCGTCGCTGGTGGTGCCCGCGGTGCCGCTCGACGAGATGTATGCAGAGCCCGCGCGCGCGTGGCTCGAGCGCCGCGGGTCCGAGGTGCGCGCGCAGTCGCCGGCGCGTGTGCGCGTGGAGGGCGGTCGCGTGACGGGTGTGGACGTGCGGGGAGAGCCCATCGACGCTCCCGTCGTGATTGCCGCCGTCCCCTGGTTCGCGTTGCCGGCCCTCTTCCCGCCGCCGGCGCCGATCGCGCTCGACGACCTGCTCCGGCGCGCGGCGGCCACCGCAAGCTCGCCCATCGTCACCGTGAACCTCTGGTACGACCGGCCGGTGCTCGACGAGATGCTGGTGGGCCTGCCCGGTCGCGCATTCCAGTGGGTGTTCGACAAGGGCGTGGTCTTCGGACGTGAGCGATCGCACCTCTCGCTGGTCTCGAGCGGGGCAGCGGACATCGTGGCGCAGAGCAACGAGGAGCTGGCCGCGCGCGCCGCCCGCGAAGTGCACGACGCCCTCCCGCGCGCGGCCGCGGCTCGCCTGGTCCACGCCTCCGCGGTCCGAGAGCGCCGGGCCACGTTCTCCCTGGCCCCGGGACAGCCCACCCGGCCGAGCACGGAAACCGGCGTCACCGGACTGCTGCTGGCCGGCGACTGGGTGGATACTGGACTTCCGGCCACCATCGAGGGGGCGGTGGTGTCGGGACACCGGGCCGCGGACGTAGCTCGACACTGAATGGCCCAATCACCCAATCCCCCAATCCCCCAATCCCCCAATCCCCCAATCCCCCAATCCCCCAATCCAATCCCTCGATCCACCAATCTTCAATCGCCAATGAATCGTCAATCTACAATCGTCAATCATCAATGGGTACCTCCCTCCTCCTCCGCTACCAGGAGCTGGCACTCAAGGGCAAGAACCGCCCGTGGTTCCAGCGTCACCTCATCCGGCACCTGCACCGTGCGCTGGCGGGGCTCGGGGTGCGCGAGATCCGCGTGCCGATGGGGCGGCTGGAAGTCGTGCTCGGCAGCGACGCCGCGATTGCGGAGGTGCGCGATCGGCTGAGGCACGTCTTCGGGCTGGCGAACTACTCGGTGACCACGCGCGTGGCGCCCGAGATGGAGGCCATCGCTTCCGGCATCATGCGCGACCTGCCCCGCGAGGCCCCCGCGAGCTTCCGCGTGCGCGTGCGGCGCGCGGACAAGCAGTTCCCGCTGCGGACGCCGGACATCGAGCGCGAGATCGGCCGCCGCATCGTGGAGGCGCGCGGCTGGGCCGTCGACCTCTCGGCCCCCGCGCTCACCGTCGGCGTGGAGATCGTGCCCGGCGAGGCCTTCTACTATTTCGGCAAGGAGCCGGGCGCGGGCGGCCTCCCGACGGGCACCGGCGGGCGCGTCGTGGCGCTGCTGTCGGGCGGCATCGACTCACCCGTGGCGGCGTGGCGCATGATGCGGCGCGGGTGCAAGGCCACGCTGGTGCACTTCCACAGCGCGCCCTTCCTGTCGCGCGCCTCCCAGGACAAGGCGCGCGAGCTGGCTCGGGTGCTCTCCCGCTACCAGCTGAGCGCGAAGCTGCACCTCGTCCCCATCGGCGAGATCCAGCGGCAGATCACGCTGTCGGTGCCGGGCGCGCTCCGCGTGATCCTGTATCGGCGCCTCATGCTGCGGGTTGCCGAGCGCCTCGCGCTCAGGGCCAGCGCGCACGCCCTGGTCACGGGCGACGTCCTGGGCCAGGTGGCCTCGCAGACCATCGAGAACATGTCGGTCACCGGCGCCGCGGTGACGATGCCCGTCT
>JBFWQE010000049.1:32338-34200 GCA_050249615.1 Vicinamibacterales bacterium | reverse complement strand
TGGTGCCGGAGGAGGGGATCGAACCCACACACTCGCAAGGAGTACGGGATTTTGAGTCCCGCGCGTCTGCCAGTTCCGCCACTCCGGCCCGAACACCGATTATGCCGCAGATGCCGCGAATTGCCGCAGATGCCGCAGATGCCGCAGATGCCGCAGATACCCAACGGCGCCGCCGGACCCGGCCGGGCACGGCTACGGTGACAGGATGCGGAGTCTGGGGAAGTAGTACCGGTACCGCCGGGGATCGCGCGTCAACAGCGTGTAGCCGGCGACGGCCGCGTGCGCGCCAATGTAGAAGTCCGGCAGGGGCGATGGCCGACGTCCGCCGAGACGGCGATAGCGCACGAACGCATGGCCGGCGACGAACGCGGCTTCCCAGGGCAGGGCCTCGCGCCTGAGGTACTCGCGCGGAAGGGCCTCATCGACGTCATCGATATCGTCGAAGCCCGCCGACACCTCGGCGTAGACGATCGGATTGATGACCAGCGCACCCCTGGAACCGCACATCGAGATCATCGCGTCGGACCACTCGCGCCACTCCGACCCCTCATCGAAGAGATCGATCAGGACGTTGGAGTCAACGAGCGTCGATCTCATCGGGCTCGTCCCTGAGCAGCGCGAGCAGCTCGCGGCCGCTCATCCGCATGTTCTTGCCGTGCGCCCTCAAGTGCGCCGCAATGCGTTGGCCGCGCGTGCGGGGGCCCTGCTTCGGCCGGATGACCGCCCCGCCGCGCTCGATGGTGAACACGACTTCGGTGTTCGGCAGCAGGCCGAGCTCCTCGCGAACGGCCTGGGGAATCGTGACCTGCCCCTTGCTGGTGATGCGCATGGTAAGAATACTGCCAGTAAGAATTCTAGCATGCCGGGTCGATGCGCGCAGGGCCAGCCGGATCAGCTCGGCTGCCAGACCAGCCCGAGCAGCTGTACCGATACCCCACCGCGCTTCGGCTTCACCACCACGCGCTCGAGCTCGTCGGCGGCCGGGTCCCACTGCTCGCCCACGGCCTGCATCTCGGCCTCCAGCGCGGCCTGCAGGTCCGCGAGCTGCTGCGTGAGCGCCTCCACGTTGGCTTCGGCCCTCGCCACGTCCGCCGCCTCCCGCGACATCCGCCCCATGCCCCTGGCCGCCGTCGTCGCGCGCCCCAGCGTGCCGGCGCTGACGGCCTTGCGGCCCAGCAGCGCGCCGAGCACCGTGGCGCCGAAGGACACCGCCGTCGAGACCTTCGACTCCGCGGCCTGCTGCGATTCGCGTTCGACCGCGGCCTGCGCGCGGCGCACCTTGTCCTCCGCCGTCCGAATCCTCGCCGCGTGCTTCGCGCGCACCTTCGCGAGCGCCGCGTCCCGGCCCTCGTGCATCGCCTCGGCCACGCGGATACGGAAGGCCCGCTCGGATTCATCCGGCGCGGACGTGATCTTCGCGCGCGCGCTCCGCAGCAGCTCGATGGCCTGGGTCTGGCCGGCCCACCGCGCGAACTCCTTCTCCCAGGCAGCATGGCGGCGCGCCTGCGCCGCGGCGGCCGGAAGCGACGCGAAGCTCACGCCCGCCGGCGGCCGCGACGCCAGGTCGTCCGCGTCGAATGGCGCCGGCTCGGCGTGCTCCCAGTCCACGGCCACCGCGCCCTCCGCGATCGGCGTGACGATGGCGACGTCCCGCGTCTCGTCGATGCCGAGCTTCGTGTCGCTGTAGGCGATGCGCGCCACACCGAGGAGCGACGCGGACAGCACCGATCCGGATGGGGCAGGGAGGAAGAACTGCCTGATCTGCGGATCCAGGACGGGGATGGTCGACGTCGATGGGGCCGCAGAATGCGCAGGGGTCGCCGAGGACGCCGAAGACGCAGATGACGCAGATGACGCAGATG
>JBFWQE010000049.1:0-32238 GCA_050249615.1 Vicinamibacterales bacterium | reverse complement strand
GGGGCAGGGAGGAAGAACTGCCTGATCTGCGGATCCAGGACGGGGATGGTCGACGTCGATGGGGCCGCAGAATGCGCAGGGGTCGCCGAGGACGCCGAAGACGCAGATGACGCAGATGACGCAGATGGCGCAGAGGACGCAGATGACGCAGATGGCGCAGAGGACGCAGAGGACGCAGATGGTCTGGATGGGACGGAAGGCGCCACCCCCTGGCCGGCGGTCGCGTCGGCCCCGGCGCTCGGGGCCACCGTGGCGGCGGCAGCATCTGCGGAACCGCACAGCCGCCGGATTTCGTCCCGTCCCATCGGCCCACGCAGGTACGACATCGTCCACCGCGTCTCGAACACCACCGGGTGCTTCTCGTGCACGTTGTGCAGCAGGAAGATCCGCTTGCCGAGCGAGGAGAGCAGCTGGTCCAGCGCCGCGCGGTCGAAGCCTTCGCCCGAGCTGGCGGCCACGCCCTCCAGCCCGTCCAGGACGCGCGCCTTGTCGCGCTCGGTCTGCAGGCGGCCCAGCATCCAGGTGCCGCAGTTCGAGAGGGCCTTGTAGTCCAGGTCCACCGGGTTCTGCGTGGCCAGGGTGAGCCCCACGCCGAAGGCGCGCGCCTGCTTCAGCAGCTTCAGCAGCGGCGGCTTCGACGGCGGGTTGGCCACCGGCGGCAGGAAGCCGAAGATCTCGTCGAAGTAGACCAGGGCCCGCAGGCTCGACGTGCCGCGCTGCGCCCGCATCCAGGCCACCAGCTCGTTGAGCAGCAGCGAGACGAAGAACATCCGCTCGTGATCGTCCAGGTGCGCGATCGAGACGACGGCCACGCGCGGCTTGCCGGCAGGCGTGTAGAGCATTCCGCCGATGTCCAGCGGATCGCCCTGCAGCCAGGCCGCGAAGCTGGGCGCCGCCAGCAGCTGGTTCAGCTGCATGGCCAACGTGAAGCGGTCCTTCGCGGGGAAGAACGCCTCGAGATCCATCACGCCGATCTTCTCGATGGGCGGACTCTGGACGGCGCTGATGAGGCCCGCCAGGTCCATGTCCTGTCCCGCCTTCCATGCGTCGGCGAAGAGCGTCGACACCAGGATGTGCTCGCGGCTGCGGAGTGGCTCGGCATCCACGCCCGCCAGCGTCAGCACGCTGGTGGCGGCCGTCGAGACGCGGTCGCCCAGCAGGTCCGGGTCGTCCACCACCGAGGCGGGCGGCGCAGCAAACGACTCCACGATGGAGACCGGCCGCCCCATCGTGCTGCCCGGGGTGTACACGATGAACTCGGCGGCGGCCTTCAACCGCTGGATGCGCTCGCCGTCCTGGCCCCAGTCGGCCAGGCCCTTCGCCCACTTCGCCGCCTCCGCTGCGCCGTAGGCCTCCGGCGTCTGGCTGGCGGCCCGCGCCTCGTCCGGGTTCACCCACGGCGCGAACTCCGGCCCCGACAGCCCGGGGAACGTGAGGAGAAGGTTGGCGAGATCCCCCTTGGGATCCACGGCCAGGACGGGGATGCCGTCGATAGCGGCCTCTTCCATCAGATCGATGCCCAGCCCCGTCTTGCCGCTCCCCGTCATCCCGACGATGACGGCGTGCGTGACCAGGTCGGACGAGTCGTAGAGCACCGGCACGTCGGTTCGCGCCCGCGCCTGGATGTCGTACTGCTTTCCCAGGTAGAACAGTCCCAGCTTCTCGTAGTCCATAGGGCAGGAATCAGGGATCAGGGATCGGGGATCAGGCTACTGTCGGACCTTTCCGTCTGTCGTCCAGCGGTAGATCGTTCTGGTCCGGCCTTCCTTGTCCGTGAAGGTCTCGACCTTTTCCGCCTCCCAGTCGCCCATCGCGAAGTTGTGCGCGACGATGCGGGCGCCGGGCTTCAACTGGCGGGTGAGGATGGGGCGCAGCTTCAGGTTGGACGAGGACAGCAGGTACAGCGTGATGACCGTGGCCCCGGAAACATCGGTGGTCATGGCGTCCTGGAGCCTGAACTCCACCAGATGGGTGACCCCCGCGGCCTTTGCGTTGGCGTTGGCTTCGGCAATCCGCTGCGGGTCGATGTCCACGCCGATCCCGCGGGCGCCGTAGACCCTCGCGGCGGTGATGGGGATGCGGCCGTCGCCACAGCCGAGGTCCACCACGACGTCATTTTTTGTCACGCCTGCAAGGGCGAGCATCCGGTCCACGACGTCCTGCGGCGTGGGCACGTACGGCGCCAGTTGCGGAGCATCCGGACGCTTCTGGCCTACGGCCGGGCTGGCAGGCTGCGTCGCCGACTGTGCGCCCAAAGTTGAGCTGGCGATGATCAAGATCAGGCCGATCAGGGCCTGGACTGAGCGGGGCATGGCGAGCCAGTTTACCCCGGAGGCCCCCCGATTTCCGGCCGAACCGGGGCCTTTTGCCCCCGCAGCCCCCCGCTGGAACCGGCCGCGGTCCCGGCCATCGGTGAACCGCGGGAAACACGCGGTTTTTCGAGCAAATCCGTTGATTTTCGGGGGTCGGTCGGCTATACTGAATTCACCTTTGGGGCACGCCGTTCCCAGCCAACCCACGCGTCGAAACGAGGCTCAAGTGTCATTTCAGATCGGCGACAAGGTCATCTACCCGAATCACGGTCTCGGTGTCGTTGAGAAGGTCGAAGAGAAAACCATTCTCGGCACCACCACCGGATTCTTCCATCTCCGCATCATCTCGAACGAAACCACCGTGCTCGTGCCCGTCGCCAATGTCGACAACGTCGGCCTGCGGCGTGCCATCACGGACGAGGAAGTGGAGCGGTTGTTCACGCTGCTCAGCGACGGCAAGATCGACAACCACCAGAACTGGAAAGGGCGCTTCAAGGACAACTCCGACAAGATGCGCACCGGGTCGATCTACGACATGTGCGACGTCCTGAAGAGCCTCACGTTCCTCGCCAAGTCCAAGAGCCTCTCGTTCCGCGAGAAGCGCATGCTCGACCGCGCCAAGTCGCTCATCGTCTCGGAGGTTTCGGAGGTGATGCGCGTGCCGGCCGCCAACGTCGAGGATCGCGTGAACCAGGCGCTCGAGCGGTGCTTCATGATGAAGGCGCGTGCGCAGCAGCGCGCGCAGGCCCGTGCCGCCGCCAAGCCGGCGCCGGCGAAGGCCACCGCGGCCAAGCCGGCCGCCCGGACCGCCACCGCCAAGCCGACGACACGGCAGGCGCGCGCGAGCTAGGGGCGCAAGAATCGAGGGTCCCAAGACCCAGGACTCAAGACTCAAGACCCAAGCCCCAAGCCCCAAGCCCCGACGGGCCGGTGAGCGTACCCGTTCACCGGCCCGTCCTGTGTACGCCGGAAGTATCATCGACTCGCTGGAGGCCCGACCGTTCATGATCCGTCCCCATCGTTTTGACCTCGCCGCCGTCGTGGTCGTGCTGATGACCGCGCCCGCGCTGGCCGAGGCCCAGTCGCCACGGCAATTGACCGCCGAGGAGTACAGCCGCGCCGAGCAGTTCCTTGCCTACAACACGAACCCGCTCGTGTTGAACGCGGGCGTGCGTCCCACGTGGCTGCCGGACGGCCGCTTCTGGTACCGCACGCTGCGCGAGGTGGGCCCGGAGTTCGTGTTGGTGGACCCGGCGACGCGCACCAGGGGCCCGGCGTTCGATCACGACAAGATCGCGGCTGCGCTCTCCGTCGCAGCGGGGCGCACCTACGAGCGGGCGAAGCTGCCGTTCCAGTCCATCGAGCTCTCCGCCGACGGCGCGACGGTCTCGTTCAACGTCAACAGCCAACGCTTCACGTGCGACGTGGGCGGGACAGCCTGCAAGGTCGAGGAGCGGCCCGCGCCGCGGCCGGAAGTGCTCGCGCCGGATGGCAGGCGCGCGGCGTTCATCCGCGACTGGAACCTCTGGGTGCGCGACGTGGCCACCGGGGCGGAGACGCAGCTCACGACCGACGGGGGGAAGGACTACGGCTACGCCACTGACAACGCCGGCTGGCGGTTCAGCGACCGCCCCGTGGTGAAGTGGTCGCCCGATTCCCGCAAGATCGCCACCTTCCAGCAGGACCAGCGGGGCACGGGAGAGATGTACCTCGTGGACACCCGCGTGGGGCACCCCACCCTGCTGGCGTGGAAGTACCCGCTGCCCGGCGACAAGGTCATCACGATGATCGAGCGAGTGGTCATCGACGTGGACGCGAGGAAGGTGGTTCGCTTGAAGATGCCGCCGGACCAGCACCGCTCCACGCTCTGTGACGATGTGATCTGCGGCGGCGACTGGGTGGACGTGCAGTGGGCGCCCGACAGCTCCAGCCTGGCGTTCGTGTCCTCGTCCCGGGATCACAAGCTGGCAGAGCTGAAGGTGGCGAACATCCAGACGGGCGCCATCCGCGACGTGATGCACGAGCTGGTGGGGACGTTCTACGAGTCCGGCAACGGCCGTGCCAACTGGCGCTACCTGCCGAAGTCGAACGAGGTGATCTGGTTCTCGCAGCGCAGTGACTGGGGGCACCTGTACCTCTATGATCTCGCGACCGGCCAGCAGAAGCGGCAGATCACCAGCGGCGAGTGGAACGTCACCGAACTGCAGCGCGTGGACGAGGACGCCCGCGTCCTGTACTTCGAAGCCGTGGGCAGGGAAGGCGGCCGGGATCCCTACTATCGCCACTTCTACCGCGTGGGCATGGACGGGGAGAATCTCCAGCTGCTCACGCCGGCCGATGCGGACCACGACATCTCGCTCGCCCCGAACGGCTCGGTGATGGTGGACGTGTGGGGCACGCCCGATATGCCGCCGACGGCGGTGCTGCGCGACCCGGCGGGCGCGGAGGTGCTGGCGCTCGAGAAGGCCGACATCTCGAGGCTCGTGGCCGCGGGTTGGCAGGCGCCGCAGCGCATCACGGTGAAGGCGCGCGACGGCGTCACCGATCTCTACGGCCTGCTGTTCCGGCCCACCAGTTTCGATCCGTCGAAGAAGTACCCCATCATCAATCACATCTACCCGGGCCCGCAGACCGGGAGCGTCGGGAGCCGGCAGTTCGCGGCCTCCCGCGCCGATACGCAGGCGCTCGCCGAACTCGGCTTCGTCGTCGTTGAGATCGACGGGATGGGCACGCCGTGGCGCTCGAAGCGCTTCCACGAGAAGTACTACGGCGACATGGGAGACAACACCCTGCCGGACCAGGTGGCCGGCATGAAGGAGCTGGCGTCGCGCTACCCGTGGATCGACCTGGAGCGCGCGGGCATCTACGGGCATTCCGGCGGCGGCTACGCGACGGCGGGGGCGATGTTCCGCTATCCGGACTTCTTCAAGGTGGGCGTGTCGCAGGCGGGCAACCACGACAACCGCAACTACGAGGACGACTGGGGCGAGAAGTGGCAGGGCCTGCTCGAGAACCAGGCGGGCGGCAAGTCCAACTACGACAACCAGGCGAACCAGCTCGTCGCGCACCAGCTGAAGGGCAAGCTCCTGCTGGCGCACGGGACGATGGACAGCAACGTGCCGGTCTACAACACGCTGCTGGTGGTGAACGAGCTGATCAAGGCCAACAAGGACTTCGACCTCATCATCCTCCCCAATCGTGGTCACGGTTTCGGCAACGAGCCCTACATGATGCGACGGCGCTGGGACTACTTCGTCACCCACCTGATGGGCGCCGTGCCGCCGGCCGGCTACGAGCTGAAGCCGCCGGCGGAGACGCCTTGATGGGGTGCAGGTGCGAGGTGCTTCGTTGATAGTGCTGAGTAGGTTGTGCGGCTAGCCGCTCCCGGCTCCCTGTTCCCGACTCCCGACTCCCGACTCGATCGCTGATGTCCACCCTCGTCGCGGCGCTCCGCTCGACCATCACCTACGTCGTCGTCGCGCTCTACGTCGCGGTGGCCGGTCCCATCGGGATGGCCATCGCGGTGCCGTTCCGGCTGAAGGGGTTGCTCTACGAGCTGGGGCACCTCGGCGTCATGCTCGCGCTGGGCCTTGCGGGTATCCGGTACCGGGTCACGGGTCGCGAGCACGTGCCCGCGGGGCAGGCGGTGGTGTTCTGTTCGAACCACCAGAGCAACGTGGACCCGCCCGTCCTGTTTCGGGCCCTCCACCGCCGATTGCACATCCTCTACAAGGCGGAGCTCAGCAAGCTGCCCATCCTGGGCACGGCCATCCAGGTGGGAGGGTTCATCCCGGTGCCGCGGGAGCAGAAGGAGGCCGCCATGGGCGCCATCGAGAAGGCCGCGGCATCCATCCGCAGCGGCAACTCGTTCCTCATCTTCCCGGAGGGCACGCGCAGCCGGACCGCAGACCTCTTGCCCTTCAAGAAGGGTGGGTTCATCATGGCGATCAAGGCTCAGGCGCCCATCGTGCCGGTCGCCATCTCGGGCGGCCGCGACGCGATGCGGAAGGGGAGCGCCATCGTCCGGCCGGTGATGGTGGAGGTGCGGATCGGAGAGCCGGTGCCGACCAAGGGCCTCTCGCTGGACGATCGAGATGAGCTGATTGCGGCGGTGCGCGAACGGATCGAGGCGCTGCTTCGTCAGTAACTGAACAGACCGCCAGATGGACATCCTCGTCACGCTGGGCCGCACCCTGGGCTTCTCGCTGGCCGCCGGCGTGAACCTGTATGCCACGGTCGCGCTGGTGGGGCTCGCCGCGCACTATGGCTGGGTGGCACTCCCCGAGCAGTTCCAGGTGTTCGACAACCCGTGGATCATCGGCGCCGCCGCCGTGCTGTACACGGTGGAATTCTTCGCGGACAAGATCCCGTGGGTGGACACGATGTGGGATACGGTCCACACGTTCGTCCGCCCGGTGGGCGGCGCGCTCATCGCCGTGGCCGCGCTGGGTGAGGCATCGCCGACCGTGGAGGGCCTGGTGGCACTGCTGGGCGGCGCGGTGGCCGCCGGCAGCCATGCCACGAAGGCCAGCACGCGCGTGGCCGCCAATGCCAGCCCGGAGCCCTTCTCGAACTGGGCGCTCAGCCTCATCGAGGACGTGTTCGTCGTGGCGCTCGGCGTCATCACGCTGAAGTACCCGGTCATCGCGCTGGGCGTGAGCGCGGCCATCCTGCTGGCGATGGTCCTGGCCGTGCGCTGGATTTTGCGCCGGCTCAGGCGTCCCGCCTTCGCTCGGGGGTAGCGGATCGAGCTTCGGCGCGGCAAGCTCCGGCTACGCTCGCTGAACAGCCGGACGAATCCGCGAACCCGCGAACCCGCGAACCCGCGAACCCGCGAACCCGCGAACCCGCGAACCCGAGAACCCGAGAACCCTTGTAGAGTGTGAGCATGCGCCGCACCTTGCTCGCCCGGGCGCTGCTGGCCGGGGCACTCACGATCCTCGCGCTCGCGGTCAGCCTGCTCCCAGGCGCCGCCCACCGGGCAGCGCAGGAACCGGCGCAGGAGCCGATGCCGCGCTTCCGTGCAGGCACGAACCTGGTGCGGCTGGACGCCTACGTCACGGCCGACGGGCAGCCGGTGACCGACCTCACTGCCGATGACTTCGAGGTCCTCGAAGACGACCAGCCGCAGAAGGTGGAAAGCTTCGAGCTCGTCCGGGCGCGCGAGGGCAGCGGCGTCACGCGAGCGGCTCCCAACCCGAGCTCGACGCGCGACCAGCGCGAGGCCGCGCAGGATCCCGACGCACGCCTGTTCGTCCTCTTCCTGGACCACTGGCACGTCGGGCTGGACGGCTCGGCGCGCTCGGCTGCGCCGGTCGCGGCGTTCCTGGAGAAGGTCGTGGGGCCGAACGACCTGGTCGGCGTGATGACACCTGACATCACCCCGCAGAACATCACGCTCACCCGGCGGGGCACGGGCATCGATCAGATTCTCCGCGATGCCTGGACCTGGGGCCAGCGCGACCGGCTGGACACGCTCGATCCCCGCGAGCAGGACATCAGGACGTGCTATCCCGACTCGGGCAGCACTGCCGGCATTGCCCAGGAGATGATCGAGCGCCGGCGCGAGCAGAAGACGCTGCGCGCGCTCGACAGCATGGTGCGCTATCTCGACGGGCTTCGCGAGGAGCGCAAGTTCGTCGTCCTGCTGTCCGAGGGCTGGATCCTCTTCAGGCGGAACGATCAGCTGGCGCGCCCGCTGGGGGGGGCCACGCCGGGCGGCGCCCCTCCCGTCGGCGTGGGGATCGACGGGCGCGTGACGACCCAGCCGGATCCACGCGAGGGCGGCTACGGCGCCGGCAGCCTGGACTCGTGCGAGCGCGAGCGCGTGATGCTGTCGTACATCGACCACGAGCTCGAGATCCGCCAGCTCGCCCAGCGCGCCAACCGCGCCAACGTCTCGTTCTATCCGCTGGATCCTCGTGGCCTGGTGGTGTTCGACGATGCGATCGGGGGGGCATTTCGTCCCTCCTCACCGGAGCTGGACCGGCAGCGCCTGGCCAACCGGCAGAACGGGCTGCGGGAGCTGGCCGAGCAGACCGACGGAGCGTGGGTGCTGGGCACCAACGACACCGGCGGCGCGCTCGAGCGCATGCTGGCTGATACGGGCGCCTACTACCTGCTCAGCTACTACTCGACGAACTCGAAGCTCGACGGGCGCTTCCGCCGCATCACGGTGAAAGTGAAGCGCCCCGACGTGGAGGTGCGCGCGCGTCCCGGATACCTGGCGCCGACGGAGGCGGAAGCCCGGGCTGCGGGCGCTGCCGTCGGCGGCCCCGGGGCGCCTGGCGCGCGGCCCGCGCCGCCACCGGCGGTGTCCCGCGCGCTGGACGCCATCATTCCTGGACGGGGCAATCTCCCGGTGCGTATCCAGGCCGTGGGGCTCGCGAACCGCGTGCGCGCGGTGGTGGAACTGGATGCGGCCACGCTGAAGCTCCCGGAGTGGCAGGCCGGTGGAACCCTGCAGGTGTTCATCGAGCCGGAGCGTGGCGGTGCGCCCATTGTGCTGGACGCCACGATTTCCGCCGGTCAGCGCAGCGTTGTCGTGGAGGGGCCGGAGGACGGGCTGGCGCCCGGGCGGTATACGGTTCGTGTCGAGGGGCGCGCGGCGAACGGCCGCGACTCGGTCCGCGCCGCCACGCACGCCATCGTGGCCGCCGAGGGGCAGAACATCAGCGGTGCGACCGTGGCCTTCAGGCGCGGGCCGACGACCGGCCTCGCCTATCACCCTACGGCGGACCCGCGGTTCCGTCGCACCGAGCGGTTGCGGGTGGAGGTGCCGGTGCTGGCCGCGGGCGCGCTCACCACGAGCGGGCGCGTGCTGACGCGCGAGGGCGCGCCACTGCCCCTGCCGGTGACGACCTCCGAGCGGATCGACGAGCCGACCGGGACCCGCTACGTGGTGGCCGACGTGACCCTCGCCCCGCTGGCGCAGGGGGATTTCGTGCTGGAGGTCGCCGTGGGGCGCGAGAGTGTGACCTACGGGTTCCGGATCGTGCCATAGGAGAGGGGTACGGAAGTTCAAAGCACGGAAGTCCAAGGGGCGGAGGCTGGTACGGAGCGCCGGGGCTTCAGCCCCGGCGGCACGCGGCGGGCGGTTCGACTGTCTCGCCGGTTCATGGCCGCGCTCGCCGGCGGCGCGATCGTGTGGGTAGCATGGGCCCTGCTCGGCCCTGTCCTCCCGGACCTGGGCCCGGCGGCCACTGCCGTTGGTCTTCTCGCCGCGCTGTTCGCGCTCCACAGGCTGGCGCAGTGGGCGGAATCGCGCGGGTGGATCTACTACCAGAAGCGCCAGGGCAGCTGGGACGCGGTCGGCGCCGCGATGTCGGAGGTCCATCAGATCTACCGGCCCGGCGAGCGCTTCGTGAAGGAGTTCAAGGAAGACGCTCACGTCCACGAGGAGGACGATGACGTCAGCGGGGGAGCGGCAGGCTCGCGCGGAGGCGCTCGGCTTGCGCCTTCATCCCGGGGTGCTCGGCGGCAATCGCCAGATAGTTGATCGCTCGCGAGCGGTTTCCCGTGCGCACGAGGCAGTGGGCGGCGTTGTAGGCGCTCTGCGAGGCCCTGAGCTCGCTGGACTCGATGGTCGCTTCGTGTTCGGCCCTTGCGGCGGCCCTCGTCTCGGGCGGATCGATTGACTGGTCCAGCGCCTCGAGCTCGGCGCGCGCCGTGGCGGCCGCCTGCGTGTAGCACGACACGGCGGTGGCGAAGTCGGAGGCGCCCGCGGCCCAGTCCGGCCGCGCGGTGTGCACCAGGCCCAGATACCAGACGGCCTGGCAATTGGCGCTGTCCATCTCCCGCGCGCGCGTCAACCGCTCCTCCGCCTCGTCCAGCTTCTTCAGGTCGTACTTCACGACGCCGGCCAGGGTGTAGGCGTTGGTGTTCGACATCAGCCGCAGCGCCTGCTCTGCGTCCGCCTCCGCCGCGGCCAGGCTCCCCAGCTGGTAGTGGTTCCACGCGCGCCAGTACCGCGCATCGCCGATGAGGAACGTGCCCAGCTCGATCATCGTCGTCGCCGTGGCCACGGCGTCGGAGTGGCGGCCGAGGTGCGTGAGGCAGATGAGGCGGCCGAGCAGCGCGGGCCGGGCCGTGGGCGTGATGGCCAGCACGCGGTCGTAGGTTGCCAGCGCGGGCTCGAGCTGCCGGAGTGCCTGCTGCGCGCCGGCCAGCGAGAGCAGGACGGCCGGCGCATGCGGCAGGCCCACCGCGGCGCGCGCGAAGAGCTCCGCGGCGCGCCGCACGTCGCGGGAGGTGGCCAGCTGGCGGCGGCCGAGGTGCCACAGGGCCTCGTGCCACCGCGGGTCCTGCTCGGCGAGCGCCGCCACCGACTCGTCCGGGCCGAGCGTGCAGGTGGCCAGTCGCCAGGTGAGGAGCGGCGTGTCCGGGTGTGCCTTCGCGATGGCCCCCGCGTCCAGGGCTTCGCGCAGCTGCCGATCCTCGCAGGCCGCGGACATCGCCACGTAGGTGGCGAGCCTCGAGGTGGGGATGGCGAGCCCAAGCGCCGCGCTGGATGCCTTCACGCGGGCCTGCCACTGCGGATACGGCAGCTCGCGGGTGCCGAAGACCGGCGCGATCGGGTCGCCGGAGACGAGGCCGGCGAGGTCAAGCAAGGACGTGTAGTCCAAGCCAGCGAAGCCCGCCGACCCGCCACCGCCGCCATGCGGGCCGCCCGGCCGCGACGCACCCAGCCCTCCGGCGAGTTCCCCAGCCCGCGCGAACGCCTGAGAGGAATCGATGCCCAGCTCACGCTGCCGCAGTCCTTCGAGGATCCGCGCCTCGAGAAGCCGGGCCGTCACCTTCACGGGCGGCACGGGTGAGGCGGTCGCCTGCTCCTCGAGGATTGAGACCGCGTCCTGCAGGCACAGATAGCAGCCCTGCCGCACGAGCGCGTCTGCTTTCGACAGCGCCGCCGTGGTCCCGGCCGACGGCCCCCGCGCGGCGCACCCGGCCGCCCCGACCAGACCCGCCGCCAGCACGGCCGCCGCAAGCGCCGGGCTACTGAGGCGCGATCTCCCAGTCACCCAATCACCCAATGCCTCAATGACTCAATGACTCATTCGAGATGCCGCAATGCCCCAATCGTCAATCGCCCAATAAATCGCTCAATCGCCAATCGGCAATCGCTCAATGGACGCGCTACGCCATCCTCCTCTGCCCGTAGCGCGCCAGGATGACGGCCAGCGCGAAGAACAGCGCCCCCCCGGCCATCTGCCCGCCCAGCCCCTCCTGGTGCAGGAATGCGAGCGCGTTGCCGATGGCCTGGAACGGGCCCAGCATCTCCGCGCCGTAGAGGATGGCGTAGAGGATGCCGGCCAGCGATCCGCCGGCGATGAGGCCCGAGCTGAAGAGCACGCCGGCGCTGAGATCGGACTCGCTCTTCTCGCCCGTCTTCCGTTCCACCCACCAGCGGACCAGCCCGCCCACGAAGATCGGGGCCGTGGTCGCGATGGGAAGATAGGCGCCGACGGCAAACGAGAGCGAGTGCACCCCGCAGAGCTCCAGCGTCACCGCGATGAACACGCCGACGAGGACCAGGCCCCAGGGCAGGTTCTGCGACAGCAGGCCCTTGATGAGCGTGGCCATCAGCGTGGCCTGCGGCGCCGCCACTTCCGCCGAGCCGATGCCGAACACGCGGTGCATGTAGAGGACGGTCATGCCGATCACGAATGACGAGGCGACGACCCCGATCGCGAGGCTCATCTGCTGGGAGATGGGCGTCGCGCCGACGATGTAGCCCGTCTTGAGGTCCTGCGACGTGTTGCCGGCGTTGGCCGCCGCGATGCAGACGATGGCGCCCACCGAGAGGGCCACCGGCCCGTAGGCGTCCCCCGTCCAGCCCAGGGCGACGAAGATCAGGCACGTGATGATCAGCGTCGCGATGGTCATGCCCGAGATCGGGTTCGACGAGGAGCCGATGAGGCCCGTGATGCGCGACGACACGGTGGCGAAGAAGAACCCGAACAGGATGATGAGGACGGAGACCAGGATGTTGCCCTGTGTCGGCAGGCCGGGCACCACCGCGAGGAAGATGGCGAGGGCCAGCGAGCCGGCCAGCACGATCGTGAGCGGCAGGTCGCGCTCGGTGCGCAGCTGCGCGCCGTTCGAGGTGGCGCCCAGGCCCTTCAGACCCTCCTTCGCCGAGGCCACGATCGTCGGCAGCGTGCGCCCCAGGGTGATGAGGCCGGCGGCCAGCACGGCGCCGGCGCCGATGTAGCGGATATACGCGCTCCAGATCTCGCCGGGCCCCATCTCGGAGAGCAGGAACGGCTGGCCGGTCGCCGGGTTGTTGGCGAAGTTGGGATGAATGGGCGGGAACGGCGTCGTGAGGGCCGCGCCGAGCAGGGTGAGCAGCGGCAGCAGCACCAGCCACGACAGGACGCCCCCCGCGAACATCGTGCCGGCGATGCGCGGGCCGATGACGTAGCCCACCCCCATGTACTCCGGCGAGATGTCCACGTTGAGCGTGGCGTTGGGGAACTGGCTGGTCCGCGGCGTGGAGTACCCGATCTCGGTGAGGAAGATGCCGAAGATCCACGACAGCGACTTCCAGACCGCCCCGAAGCCCAGGCCGGCGAAGACCAGGCCGGCCAGCTGGCCGCCGCGCTCGCCCGCCACGAGCACCTCGGCGCAGGCCGTGCCCTCGGGGTAGGGCAGCACGCCGTGCTCCTTCACGATGAGCGCCCGCCGCAGCGGCACCATCATCAGCACGCCCAGGATGCCGCCCGCGAAGGCCAGCATCGTGATCTGCGTGTAGTTGAAATAGCCGGGGCCGTCGGGCAGCAGGAAGATGAGCGCCGGGATGGTGAAGACCACGCCGCCGGCCACCGACTCGCCCGCGGACCCGATGGTCTGGACGATGTTGTTCTCGAGAATGGTGGATCCGCCCAGGTGCTTCAGCACCGAGATGGCGAGCACGGCGATGGGAATCGAGGCGCTGACCGTGAGGCCCGCGCGCAGTCCCAGATAGACGGTGGAGGCGCCGAAGAGGAGCCCGAAGAGCACGCCGATGAAGATTGCCTTGGCCGTGAATTCGGCCATCGACTGCGACGCGGGGACGTAGGGCTGGAAACCTTTCGAGGAATCGGCCATGGGCGGGGATGATACCAGCATCGGACTTTGCTATCCTGAGGGTCCTTGTGAATCCACCGAACAAGCGCAGGGCGACCTCCGAGCAGGTGTCCGAGCTCACCACGAACCGGCTGTCGGTCTACCTGCGGTGCCTCAACCAGCTCGAGTCCGCCGGGGTGGAGACCATCTCGTCACAGGCGCTCGCCGAGCAGTTCCACCTGAACGCGGCCCAGATCCGCAAGGACCTGGCGTACTTCGGCGAGTTCGGGGTCCGCGGCGTCGGTTACTACGTCAAGGACCTGAAGCTGCACCTGCGCCAGATCCTCGGGCTGGACCGGAAGCTGAAGGTGGCCGTGCTGGGCGCGGGCAACCTGGGCCAGGCGCTGGCCGACTATCCCGGGTTCCGCCGTGAGGGCTTCGAGATCGTGGCGATGTTCGACGCCTCGGATGCGAAGATCGGCGACGCCTCGCGGAGCGGCGTACCCATCTACGACATCCGCGACCTGCGCAAGGTGGCCCGCCGCGAGCACATCGACATCGGCGTCATCGCGGTGCCGGCCGAGTCGGCCCAGCCCGTCCTCGACATGGTCGTGGCCGCCGGCGTGAAGGCCATCCTCAACTTCTCGCCAGGCACGCTCCGGGTGCCCCCAGGCGTGAAACTGAAGAGCGTGGACCTCACCGTGTCGCTCGAGAGCCTGTCGTTCTACCTGGCGCAGGGAGGGGAGGATGGGTAGGCGAATCGTGTCGGGGGTCGGGAGGCCGGAGTCGGGAGCCGGAGGGACACTGCCGGGAAAGGGAAGGGCCGCGTCGGGACGGACCTCGCGGCGGGAGTCCGGTGTCGAGGCGCGGCTCTCGCACGTCGGCGCCGACGGCAAGGCACGCATGGTGGACGTCGGCGCCAAGGCCGTGACCGTGCGGGAGGCGGTGGCCCGCGGGCGCGTCACCATGTCGGCGCTGGCCCGCCGGCTGATTCGCACCGGCGCCGTGAAGAAGGGCGATCCCCTGCAGGCCGCGCGCCTCGCCGGCATCCTCGCCGCCAAGCGCACGAGCGAACTCATCCCGCTGTGCCATCCACTGATGCTCTCGCACGTCTCGGTCGAGCTCACGCCCACCCGCACGGGCTACGACATCGAGGCCCGCGTGCGCACCACCGGGCAGACGGGCGTCGAGATGGAAGCCCTCACCGCCGTCGCCGTCGCCGGCCTCACCATCTACGACATGCTGAAGGCCGTGGACCGCGACATGGTCATCGCCGACATACGCCTGATGGAGAAGCGCGGCGGGAAGGGGGGGCTGTACCGGCGGGCGTCCATTGATGACTGATGATTGCCGATTGAGCGATTCATTGGGGTGATTGGGCGATTGGGGGATTGGGTGATTGGTGATTGGTGATTGGTGATTGGGAGATTGCGGCATCGGGCGTTCTCCGCGTCGAAGGATTCGGCCGCACCCTCCCGCGGCCGGCGGCCCGGGCCGAATCGAATCACCTGTATTAGCCAAGACTCGATCCGACAGTCAGTCTCCCCGAACCGTCCACCGCTCGCTCCGCGCGCCCCCTCGGCCAGTGAGGGGGCGTGCTCACGCGCTCCTCGCTGGGAATGAGCTTCTCCTGTGCGAGCGGCACCGTGTCCAGAAACGTCTGCATCGGGGTCTTCCCGTAGCACCACCGCCCCTGGTGGGAGCGGCGGCCATTGTAGTCCTCCAGCCAGTGGTCGAGGTCGGCCTGCAGCGTGGCCACGTCGCGGTAGATCGTCTTGCGAAACGCCACGCGATAGAGCTCATACGGATGCCGGTCGGGAGCGCCGCAGAGATCGGTCAGGATGCGCACCAGCGGAATCGCATGCGCCGTGTAAAACGGCAGCACCCGGTCGTTCAGCAGGTCCGCGGCGGTGATCGGCGTCTTCTCGGTGTACAGCTTGGCGTGGGCAACCTTGGCGTAGGTGTCGATGAAGGTCTGTTGGTAGATTCGCCGGTCACCGTCTTCTCGTGCTGCGCTCGCTCCAGGGCGGCCACTTGGGCCTCGGTCAACACCCGGCCGTCCTGCGCCGCCAGCGCCTCGAGTGCCGCCAGACGCTTGGGCATCGTCTGCAGGTCGTGCCGCAGCCAGATGCGACGCACGCCGGCGGGCGACACCCGCACCCCCTCCTTCGCCAGTTCGTTCGACAGCCGCAGTTGCCCCCACGCCGGCTGCTCGATGGGCAGCGCCACCACCCGCTGCTCAATCTCAGGCGCGATGCGGGTGCGGAGATTGGGCTTCCGCCGCGTGATCTCCTTCAACGCCTCCACGCCGCCGGTCTCATACAGCTCCTGGAACCGATAGAAGCTGTCCCGGCTGTAGCCCATCACCTGACAGGCCTGTCTCACATTTCCCAGCTGCTTCGCCAACTCCAGCAGCCCCTGCTTGGCGCGAATCACTTTCTGCTCAGTCGTCATGTGGGTCCTCCATGACTGACTGTCAGATTAAGTCATGACTCTCTCAAATCACCCGATCACCCGATCACCCAATGCCCCAATCGAAATGCCCAATGCCCCAATCGCGCGATCGTCAGTGAATCGCCCAATCGGCAATCGTCAATCATCAATGGGCACCGGCGGTGGCTCGATGTGAATCACCGCATCCTTTATCTCGGGAAAGCGCGCCATCAGCCGGTCCTTGACCACGTGCGACAGGCGGTGCGCTTCGTGCAGCGGGAGGTCCGGGTCCATCCACACGTGCAGGTCGAGGAAGACGAAGTCGGCGGAGCCGCGCGTGCGGATCTGGTGGCAGCCCAGGACCTCGGGGACGGATTGCACGACCTCGCGGATGCTGCTCTCGTCGATGACGATGCGATCCCCGAGGATGCGCGCGGTGTCCTGGAAGATCTCCCAGCACGCGAGCGCGATGAAGCCGGCCACGAGGAACGCCGCGACCGGGTCCAGCCACGGGTAGCCCATGCGCACGCCGACCAGCGCCGCGATGACCGCGCCCGACGTGAACAGATCGCTGCTCGTGTGATGCGCGTCGGCGAGCAGGATCTCGCTCGTCAGGCGGCGGCCGGCGCTGCGCTCGTACCACACCACGGCCACGTTCACGAGGAACGTCCCCCCCATCACCCAGAAAGCCAGCGCCTCGACCTCCGGCGTGGCGCCGCTCTGCAGGCGCTCGACGGCCGCGCCCAGCACCTGGACGAGCACCAGGATCAGGAAGATCAGGATGGCCAGCGACGCCATCGTCTCGAACTTGCGATGGCCGTAGGGGTGGTCCTCGTCGGGCGGACGGCGGGCGACGCGCACGCCGAAGATGGCGACCACGTTCGAGGCGCTGTCGGTGAGCGAGTGGTAGCCGTCGGACAGGATGCCGACCGAGCCGGACGTGTAGCCCAGCACGATCTTCGCGATGGCCACGCCGAGGTTCAGGACGAGGACGCGCCCGAGGACACGCGAGACCGCGGCATAGCGATCCACGCGACTAACCCCACTGCTCAGGTGAGTTGCCCCTGCGATCCGCGCGACCTCTCCCGATGCGTGCCGGTTCCGGTCGGATCAGCGGTCTGATGGACGCTCCACTCACGTGAACCGAAGGGCTGGACGCTAGAAGATCGTGGCGTTGGGCACCGGCCACCAGCGCAGCTGCACCTTGCCGATGATGTACTTCTTGGGCACGAAGCCCCAGTGGCGGCTGTCGGAGCTGTTGTTCCGGTGGTCGCCCATGACGAAGTAGTACCCCTCGGGTATGACCTGCGGACCCCAGTCGTCGTGGCTGCGGTACTCGGGCGGCACCTGGTTGTCGGGCACCGGCACGTCGTTCACGTAGACGCGGCCATCCACCACGCGCACCGTGTCCCCCTCCTCGGCGATGACGCGCTTGACGAACGACTTCTCCGGGTTCAGCGGGTAGTACAGCATGACGATGTCGCCGCGCTGCGGGTCCGCGAGGCGATACGCCAGCTTGTTGACGATGAGGCGATCCTGGTCGGCCAGCGTCGGCGCCATGCTCTGGCCCTCGACCCGCGCCACCTGGAACCCGAACGTGACGATGAGCGTGGCGTAGACCGCTGCCGAGGCCAGGGTCTTCACCCACGCGACGAACTCGTCGCGCCAGACATCCATGCGCGCGCCTGCAGGGGGCTGGGCGGTGGGCGGGGCCAGGGAGGGGCTAATCGGGGCCGGAGTCAGGGGGGCCACGGCCTCGAACCGGAATGGGGCGGGCGTGTCCTCATCGCCGGGGTCGCCAAACGCTACAGCTTCAGGTACTCCCGCAGCCGCCGCGTCTGCGTCCGGCTGACCGGGATCTCGGTCGCTTTCGCGTCCTTCATCCTGAGGATGTAGTTCCTGCTGAACCAAGGGACGATCTCCTTGATCTTGTTGATGTTCACGAGGTGCGACCGGTGGACCCGCCAGAAGACCGCCGGGTCGAGCCGAGCCTGCAACTCGTCCAGGGTCCGGTCGTTCGACGTCCCGGACACCTGCCCAGTCACAATATTAATCGAATCGTCGACGACCGAGGCGTAGATGATGTCGTCGGCCTGGACCAGGATGAACCGCTCATGGACTTTGACGGCCACCTGGGAGGGCCGGTTCTGGGTGGCGATCATCCGCACGAGACGGTCGAGCTGGTCCGCGAGCTGGGGCCCGTCCGGGCGCCGGGTTCGCACGCGCTGGATGGCCTCGGCGAGCCGCGAGGCCTCGATGGGTTTCAGCAGGTAATCGACGGCGTTGACCTCGAAGGCCTCCACGGCCCGCTGGTCGAACGCCGTGACGAACACGACCGCCGGCGCGGAACCGGCTTCACGGATCTTCCTGGCCACCTCCAGGCCCGTCAGCCCCGGCATCTGGATGTCCAGAAACGCGACGTCGGGGTCCAGGCGCGCGATGGTGTCTGCGGCCTCCATCCCGTCGGCCGCCTGCCCCACGACCTCGACGCCGTCCATCTGGCCGAGCAGGTAGCAGAGCTCGTCCCGTGCCGGCTGCTCGTCGTCGGCCACGACCGCGGTGAGCGGGTGGCCGTTGCCGTGGTGGTTGTTCATGACGCCATCTGGTGCGGGGCCGCGGAGAGGGGAATCTCCACCCGGGCCAGCGCGCCCTTGCCCGGCACGCCGGTCAGGACCAGCCGGCCCTCGGTGCCGTACAGCACCCGCAGGCGCTCGTTCACGTTGCTCAACCCGATGCCGGCCCGCATGGCCGTCTCGAGCCGCTCCGCCGAGATGCCGAGCCCGTCGTCCTCGACCTCGATGATGGTGGCCTGGCGGTCGCGCCAGGCCCGGATGGTGATGCAGCCCGGACCCACCTTGCGGGACAGGCCGTGCTTGATGGCGTTCTCGACGAGGGGCTGCAGCAGCAGGCTCGGCACGATCACGTCGAGCGTCTCGGGCGCGATGGTCTTGCGAACGCTCAGCCGGGGGCCGAACCGCACCACTTCGATGGCGAGGTACTCGTCGACGGCCTCGAGCTCGTCGCGCAGGGTGACGAACTGCTCGTCGGTCCGCATCAGCTTGCGGAGCAGGCCCGAGAGCTTCTGGACGACCATGCGTGCCGTCTCGGGTTGCGAGCGGATGAGAGAGGACACCGAGGCCAGCGTGTTGAAGAGGAAGTGCGGGTTGATCTGGCTCTTGAGTGCCTCCACCTTGGCGGCCAGCAGGAGTTTCTCCTGCTCGTGGAGGCGGTGCTCGATGCGCGCGTTGTTCCAGATCTTGATGGGGGTGGACACCGTCAGGACGGTCGCGACGTAGACGGCGACCGAGAGCCAGAAGGTGTCGCCGTGCAGGTGGAAGAGCCGGGCCTCGCCGAAGCGCCCGCCGACGCCCTGGCGGACCAGCTCGAGTCCGATGGGCACGAGGAGGAGCAGCACCTGCCAGTTCACCTGCAGGCTCCGGACCATCCGCCAGACGTGGCCCGGCAAGCTGAAGAATACGAACGGCGAGAAGCTCCAGATGTCTTCCTTCGGGCAGGCCTCGCGGAACCCGCCGCCGGCAAAGCCGCAGCCGACCGCGAAGGGCAGCGCGCCGAACTCGCCGGCCACCATGGCGGGCAGTGCCATGCTGGCGCCGACGATGGCGCCGGTATAGGGCCCGGCAATGAGCCCGGCCAGGAACGCGCCCTCGAGGGTGAGGTCCGCCGCCTCGTAGTTGAGCAGCAGGCGGGCGACCACGCCGGTGGTCAGCGGGACGATGAGGCCCACCGCGAACACGAGCCGATCGGGCCAGTTGCGCTGCTCGAAGATGAGGATGTGGCGGAACCGCCGGTAGCGGGCGAGCATGGTGGCCAGCGCCGCCATCACCGCCAGCTTGACGATGAGCGTGGTGAGGAGGAACTGCCCGGCGGATAAGAACTTGGGTTCCTGCAACACGGCGGGGTCTTCGGGGGAAATGGTATCATTTTGGGCATGATTCGCCCGCTCGTCGAAGGCTTCGCGCTCACCTTCAAGCACCTCTTCCGGCGCCCGATCACGGTGAACTACCCGGACGTGAAAGTGCCCATGTTCCCGAAGTACCGGGGCAAGCAGGTGCTGATGCGCGACGAGAACGGCCTGGAGAAGTGCGTGGCCTGCGGCCTGTGCGCCGTGGCCTGCCCGGCCGACGCCATCTACCTGGAGGCCGCGGAGAACGACGGGACGGTCATGGCCGGCCCCCGGTACGCGTCGGTCTACCAGATTCACAAGACGCGCTGCATCTTCTGCGGCTACTGCGAAGAGGCCTGCCCCGTGTCGGCCATCTTCATGGGCAAGGACTACGAGCTGGCGGTCTACAGCAAGGACGATTTCATCTGGGACAAGACCGAGTTGCTGGTGCCGCCCGCCGAGGGCCAGAAGGCGCCGATAGCCGAACGCAGATAACGCAGATAACGCAGACAACGCAGATAACGCAGATTGCGCAGATTGCGCAGATAAGCGTGATGGCGTTGGCCGGCGGCGCATCGCGCCGCCAGTCCGGTAGCGACGGCGCTGGAACGGGACCGGCAAGCCGTGACACGCGGGTTCGTTCCCACGCCGTCGTAACCGGACAGGGGCCGGCAGCAGGCGGGCCGGGGCCAACGCCCGCCAACCCGATGTCTACACGATGAACTCCAACTGCACGATCCGCACCATCTGCGCCATCTGCGTCATCTGCGTCATCTGCGTTCGATGAAACCCTTCCTCGAGGCCCTCTCCGAGCGCATCCTCGTCTGCGACGGCGCGATGGGCACGATGCTGTACGGCAAGGGCGTCTTCATCAATCGGTGCTTCGAGTCGTTGACGCTCACCGACCCGGACATGGTGCGCGACGTGCACGCGCAGTACCTGCGCGCCGGCGCCGATGTCATCGAGACCAACACGTTCGGCGCCAACCGGATGAAGCTGCGCGCGTTCGGGCTGGGCAACCGCGTGGCCGAGATCAACCAGGCGGCGGCGGCCCTGGCGGGCGCGGCGCGCGATGCGGCGTCCGGCGGTCCGAAGGCCTACGTTGCGGGCGCCATCGGACCGCTTGGCGTGCGGGTCGAGCCCTGGGGCAAGACGGGGGTGGACGAGGCGGAAGCCATCTTCCGCGAGCAGGCCGAGGCCCTGGCCGCGGGCGGCGTGGACCTGTTCATGCTGGAGACCTTCCGCGACCTGAACGAGATGGGGGCGGCCATCGCGGCGGTCCGCGCCGTGTCGACTCTCCCGATCGTGGCGCAGATGACGACCGAGGAGGACGGCAACAGCCTCGACGGCATGCCGCCGGAGCAATTCGCGCCCGACCTGGTCGCGCGGGGCGCGAATGTCGTGGGCCTGAACTGCAGCGTGGGCCCGGCCCCGATGCTCGAGACCGTGGAACGGATGGCGGCCGTCGTCACGGTGCCGCTCTCCGCGCAGCCCAACGCGGGCAGGCCGCGCGACATCGAGGGACGCAACCTGTATCTCTCTTCGCCCGACTACATGGCGTCCTACGCGCGGCGCTTCGTCAGCGCCGGCGTGCGCCTCGTAGGCGGCTGCTGCGGCACGACGCCCGAGCACATCCGGCAGATCGCCCAGGCCGTGAAGGCCATGGCGCCGGGCCTGGCGCGCCGTGAGGCGGGCGCCCCGTCTGCCCGGACGCCCGTCGCCAGCCAGCCGCACGCGCAGCCGCCGGCGCCGCGCGCCGAGAAGTCGACGTTCGCGCGCAAGCTCGTCGAGGGCCGCTTCGTCACCATCGTCGAGGTCCCTCCGCCGCGCGGGTACGATCCCGCCGAGGCGGTGGAGGCCGCCCGGCGACTCCATGCGCGGGGCGTCGATGTCGTGACCATCCCGGACGGGCCGCGGAGCGGCGCGCGGCTGAGCGCGCTGTCGCTCGCCGTGCTCGTGGCCGGGGAGGGCATCGAGCCGCTCCTGCAGTACTCCTGCCGGGATCGGAACCTGCTCGGCATCCAGTCGGACCTGCTGGGCGCGCACGCCCTGGGCCTGCGCAACATCCTCGGCATCACGGGTGACGTGCGGACGCTCGGCGACATCCCGGACGCGACGGCCGTCTTCGACGTCGACTCGATCGGGCTGACCAACGTCATCACGCGCCTCAACCATGGGCTCGATATCGGGGGACAGCCCATCGGCCCGCCGACCCGCTTTCATGCCGGGGTGATGGCCAATCCCGCGCGGGACCTGGACCAGGAGCTGAAGCGGCTCCACTACAAGGTGGAGGCCGGCGCCGAGTTCGTGATCACGCGGCCCGTCTTCGACGTGGCGGGGTTCGAGCGCTTCCTGAAAGGGGTCGAGGGCTTTCGCATCCCCATTGTCGTGGGCGTGTGGCCGTTCGACAACGCCCTGCACGCCGAGTTCATGGCCAACGAGGTGCCGGGGGTGACGGTGCCCGACGCCCTCGTGCAACGCATGCGCCAGGCGAACAGCGCCGAGGCCGCCGCTGCCGAGGGGGTGGCCATCGCCCGCGAGTTGCTGGCCGCCCTTCGCCCCATGGTCCAGGGAGCCCAGATTTTCACCCTGTCCGGGCGGGTGGAGCGCGCCTTCGAGGTCCTCGGATGACCCCGGAACCTTCGTGCAGGTCCCTCGTCACACTTCTGATATAGTCCAGACGGCCGCGGAGGACGCATGGCGTTGTTCACACCACCTAGCTCGGGACCCGACCACGACTTCGTGCCGACCGGCGACGCCAGCGCGCCGGCCCTGTCGGTGACGGCGGTGGAAAACGCGTTCGTCGAGCGCGTCTACCAGAAGCTGGCCGGCGTCTACGACTACACGTTCGGCCCCACGCTGCACCCGGGCCGGTTGGAAGCCATCGAGAAGATGCGCATCCGTCCGGGTGACGCGGTCCTCGAGGTGGGCGTCGGCACCGGCATCAACCTGTCGCTCTATCCGCCCGCCTGTACGGTCACCGGCATCGACCTGTCGTCGAAGATGCTGGAAAAGGCCGAGAAGCGCATCCTCCTGAAAGGGCTCTCGCACTGCCGGGTGATGGAAATGAACGCCGAGAAGCTGGCGTTCCCGGACGATTCCTTCGACGTGGTCTACGCGCCCTACGTGATCAGCGTGGTGCCAGACCCGGTGAAAGTGGCGCGGGAGATGTACCGCGTCTGCCGGCCCGGGGGCCGCGTCGTCATCCTGAACCACTTCAAGAGCACCAACCGGATCCTGTCGCGGATCGAGCGGGCCATCTCGCCCATGACCGTGCACATCGGCTTCAAGGCCGATCTGGATCTCGATGGCTTCCTGGCGCAGGCGAACCTGAAGCCCATTTCCATCGAGAAGGTGAACGTCCCGAAGATGTGGACGCTGGTCACCTGCGCGAAGACCGCCTGACCCCCTCGGGGCGCGTCCCACGCCCCTTCCACGCCTTGACCGGCCCCGGCCCCGGGGCTATCGTCGCGAGACCCGTGATATCCAAGACCCGATTCCCGATCCTGGCCGCCGTTGCGGCCGTAGCCATCCTGGCGGGCGCCACCGGGCGGCCCGCCGCCTCCGCCGACGTCCTCGTCGAGAAGAACGCACCGGCGCGCATGCGCGACGGCGTCGTCCTGCGCGCGGACGTCTACCGGCCGTCGGCGCCGGGCCGCTACCCGGTGCTGCTGCAGCGAACGCCCTACTCCAAGAACGACAGATCGGCTCCGAGGCGTTTCAGTGCGCTCGCCGCACGCGGCTTCATCGTCGTCGTGCAGGACACGAGGGGACGCTACACGTCGGACGGCGTGGCCGTCCCGCACGACGAGGCGGACGATGGCTTCGACACGGTGCAGTGGGCGGCGTCGCTGCCGGGGTCGAACGGCAAGGTCGGGATGTTCGGCGGCAGCTACCTGGCAACGACGCAGCTGCAGGCCGCCACCCGCCAGCCCCCCGCACTGGCGGCACTCTTCCCGGCATCGTCCTATGCGAGCCGGCACGAGATGGTGTTCCAGGGCGGGGCCTTCTACCTGAGCGACGGCCTGTCGTGGAACCTGGGCCAGGCGGTGGACGTGCGGCGCCGCGTGCTGACGCCGGAGGCGGACCGCGACGGCCCGATTGGCCTGGACCCGGCGCAGCGGAAGCTGCTGGCCTCGACGTGGTACTGGCACCTGCCGCTGAAGTCGATGAACGAGCTCGATATCCGGCGGTTCGCGCCGGGGTATTTCCAGATGCTCGATCATCCGGACTTCGGCCCGTTCTGGTCACCGGGGGACATCCGTTCGCGGCATCACCGGTTCCAGGCGCCAGCCTTCCACCTGACGGGGTGGTACGACACGCTGCTGACGGGCACGCTCGCCAACTTCACCGGTCTCAGGGCGAATGCCGCCACCGACACGGCGCGGCGCTATCAGCGGCTCATCGTCGGCCCCTGGACGCACGCGCGCCCCAGCGCCTCCAGCACGAAGATCGGCGAGGTGGACTTCGGACCGGACGCCGGCTTCGATTCGGAGGAGCTGACCGTCCGCTGGTTCGACCACTGGCTGAAGGGCGGCGACCGGTCGGTGGTCGAGACCGCGCCGGTACGGATCTTCGTGATGGGGGAGAACCGCTGGCGCGACGAGCAGGAGTGGCCGCTCGCCCGCGCGCGGCAGACCGCCTACTACCTCCGGAGCGGCGGACGCGCGAACACGCTGACGGGCGACGGCCGGCTGGACCTGGCGGCACCGGGGGCCTCCGAGCCGGCGGACCGGTACGTCTACGACCCGGCCAACCCGGTTCCCACCGGGGCCAGCGGCGGCTACTCGCGCACGCCCGCGGATCAGCGGTCGGTGGAGCAGCGCCCCGACGTGCTCGTCTACACCTCGGCGCCGCTCGATCGAGATCTCGAGGTGACGGGCCCGCTGGCGCTCACGCTCTGGGTATCGTCGAGCGCGCGCGACACCGACTTCACCGGCAAGCTGGTGGACGTGTTTCCCGACGGCACGGCCCGCGCGCTGGCCGACGGGATCCTGCGCGCGCGCTATCGGCACGGGCCCACGCGCCAGACCTTGTTGACGCCCGGCGAGCCTGCCGAGATCACCATCGATCTCGGGGCCACGTCGAACCTGTTCCGCGCCGGGCACCGCGTCCGTCTGGAGGTGTCGAGCAGCAACTTCCCGCGGTTCGATCGCAACCCCAACACCGGCGGCGTGTTCGGCGAGGACGCCGAGGTGCGCAAGGCCGAGCAGGCCATCCTGCACGACGCCACGCACCCGTCGCGGCTGATCCTGCCGGTCGTGCCTCGCGGAGCGGCGCCGAGGGGCGGGGCCACGCCTGCGCCGGCGGCGGCCTCGGGTGTCGGCGTCGCCACGACCGCGGCCCGGGTACAGTCCGGCCCGTCGTTCCTGATCACCAACGCGCGACTCATCGACGGCACTGGGGCGCCCGCCCGGCCGGCGTCGGTTCGCGTGGTGGGGGGGCGCATCGCGGAGATCGGGAGCCTCCCGCCGGCGCCCGGCGAGCGGGTCATCGATGCCGGGGGGCTGGTGCTGGCGCCGGGGTTCATCGATCCGCACAACCACTCCACCGAGGGCCTGCTCACCGAGCCGGATGCCACGAGCCAGATCTCGCAGGGCATTACGACGCTGGTCGTGGGGCAGGACGGCAGCTCGCCCTGGCCCATCACGGACTACCTGGACAAGCTGCGGGCATCACCCCCGACGGTGAACGTGCTGACTGCCGTCGGCCACGCGACCGTCCGCCAGCTGGTGATGGGCGAGGACTACAAGCGCGCGGCGCGCCCGGACGAGGTGGCGAAGATGGAAGCGCTCGTGGCGCAGGGCATGCGCGAGGGCGCCGTGGCGCTGTCGAGCGGCCTCGAGTACGAGGTGGGCAGCTACGCCACGACGGACGAAGTGGTGGCGCTCGCCCGCGTGGCGGGCCGCGAGGGCGGCTTCTACATCTCGCACACGCGCGACGAGGCCGACAAGTCGTTCGACGCGATGCGCGAGGTCATCACGATTGGCGAGCGGGCGAAGCTGCCCGTGCAGAACACGCACATCAAGCTGGGCACGATCGGCGTCTGGCACCAGGCGGAAGAGGCGCTGCGCCTGTTCGACCAGGCACGGGCGCGGGGCGTGGACGTGACCGCTGACGTCTACCCGTACGAGGCCTGGTCGTCCACCATCACGGTGCTCATCCCGAGCAAGCGCTACGACGACCCCGAGGCCGTCACGCAGGGCCTGAACGACGTGGGCGGCGCCGCGAACGTCCTCATCACCCGGCACGCCGCACATCAGGAATACGAGTTCAAGACGCTGGCCGACGTGGCGAAGAGCCAGGGGATCACGCCGGTGGACCTCTTCATCCGGATTGTGAAGGACGGCGGCGCGTCGGTCGTGGTCACGGCGATGGTGGACGACGACATCAGGGCGTTCGTGCGCTGGCCGCACTCCATGTTCTCGAGCGATGGGGGCATCGGCGTGCGCCATCCGCGCGGCGCGGGCTCCTATCCGCGCGTGCTCGGCCGCTTCGTCCGCGAGCGGAAGTGGCTGACGCTCGAGCAGGCCATCCACAAGATGACGGCGATGCCGGCGGCGCGCCTGTCACTGGCCGACCGCGGCATGGTCCGCGTGAGCGCCTGGGCCGACCTGGTGCTGTTCGACCCGGACACGGTCATCGACCGGAGCACGTTCAGCGACCCGTTCACCCTCGCCACGGGTATCCGGAAGGTGTGGGTGAATGGCGAGCTCGTCTGGGACGAGCCGAAGGTCACTGGCGCGCGCCCGGGGCGGGCGCTCACCAGGAAGTGAGAAGTGAGAAGTGACAAGTGAGAAGTGAGAAGTGGGAAGGCGGTAGTCAGGCGTTCACGGCACCAGCCCGCGCCGACTGGGCGTCAGGGTGGCACTCCTTGCTTCTGACGTCTCACTTCTGACTTCTCACCTCCCCCTTCTCCCCAGGTCAGGTCCTCGCCGGCCCGAACGGATCCTCCAGCGACGGGCTCTGGGGCGTCATCAGTTCCGCGCCGTTCTCCGTAATCACCATGTCGTCCTCGAGGCGCACGCCGAACTCGCCCCGGATGTAGATGCCGGGCTCGTCGCTGAACGTCATGCCGGGGGCGAGGGGCAGAATGTTGCCCCGCACGAGGTACGGCCATTCGTGCCCGTCCATGCCCATGCCGTGCCCTACGCGGTGCGTGAAGAACTTGTAGTCGGGCCCGTAGCCGGCGTCCACGATCACCTTGCGCGCGGCGGCGTCCACCTCCTCGCACGGCACGCCGGGGCGCGCGGCCCTGAGCGCCGCGGTCTGGGCCTGGTACTCGATGTCGAACACCTGCTTCATCTTGTCGGTGGGGATGCCGAGGACGAAGGTGCGGCTGATGTCCGAGACGTACCCCTCGACGCTGCAGCCGCCATCGATGAGGATGATGGTGCCCTCGCGGATCACCTGCGGCTGGATTGAGCCGTGCGGCAGGGCGGAGAACTCCGCCGTCTGCACGCTGGCGCCGCCCGGATAGCCCAGCTTGTCGTGGGCGGCGGAGATGAGCCCCGCGAAGTCGCGCTGCGTCATGCCCTCCTTCAGCCCCTTCCATGCGGCCTCGTAAGCCTTGAGCGTCACGGCCGACGCGATGCGCATGAGGGCGAGCTCGTGGGCGTCCTTGACGATGCGGCAGCCGGCCGTGACCGGGGTGCCGCTGACCAGCGCCAGCCTGGGCGCCGCTTGGGCGAGCCCATCCACGAACCCGTGGCGCACGGTCTCCTCGATGCCGACGCGGCCGGTGGCGATGCCGCGATCGCGGAGCCCCTGGGCGAGTCGCTCGTAGGGACTTTCGTGCTCCTCCCAGGTCCGGACGTCCGCCGTGCCCGTGAACGGGCTCGTCGCGAACTGCTCGCGGGCACGGTCTTCCTCGAAGGCGGGGCAGACGACGAAGGGCTCGCCCGTCCGTGGGATGACGAGGGAGAAGAGCCGCTCGCTGAGCCCCCAGCGGATGCCGCTGAAGTAGACGAGCGACGTGCCCCCGGTGAGCATGAGCGCGTCGATCCTGTGCTCGGCCATCAGGCGCCGGGCCTTCTCGACGCGCCCGCGGCGCTCGTCTGCGCTGATGGGGACGGCCTGGCCCTGCATCGACGTGAGTGCGGCGATCGATGGTGGTTCGGAGGCGGCGGGCTGATCGGCGGCGCTCGGCGACGCCTCGGCGCCAGGCGAGGGCGCGGCGCAGGCGGAGGCCAGCGAGGCGCCGGCGGCGAGGGAGCCCATTTTCACGAAGGAGCGGCGGTTCACCATAGGATCCATGTCGGGAGTCGGGAGTCGGGAGTCGGGTGTCCGACCAGGCGCTACATCATACTCAGGATGCGGTCGCTGGCCACGTCCGCGCCGTCGACTCGCGCGCGTACAAGAGGTGCCGGCTGAGCCATGAGGTCGTCGAGGTACGCGCGCCAGTTCGCAGCGAAGAGGTCGCCGTGGCCGATATAGGCGGCGCGCAGGTAGCGCGGCATGCCGGCCACCAGCACGTCGTACTCGGCGAAGTGGCCCCGTGAGGTGTAGAGGAGCGCGGTGTCGTTGGCCACGCATTCGGCGATGATGCCGTAGCCGGGCTTGGTCACCACGAGGTCCACGGCCCGGACGATGTCCTCGTAGCGATAGCCGCGGGCGTACATCGCGGGCTCGTCCAGCGGGATGAGGCTGCCCACCGGACCGGTGTGCCCGAGCGTGGCGCCGCGGAAGGGCGTGGTGGCGGTCATCAGGATGCCGCAGCCCTCCAGGCGGGAGAGGGCCTCCATGTCGAGGCCGTCGACCCCGTAGCCGCCGAACGACACCAGCGCCAGGCGCTCGCCCGCGGGCAACCCGAAGGCGCGGCGCACCTCTGCGGAATCCCGGTGTGATCGGCGTGCGATGAACGGCAGGTCCTCGATGCGTTCGAAGGTCTCGAAGCCGCCCCAGAGCGGCAGGCGGAGCGCCAGGTCGGCCGTCGCGTAGAACTCGCCGAGACGGCGGGCCACATCGGCGCCGCCAGGGTAGGCTGCGTAGATCCAGTCCCACGTGAAATTGCCCAGGGCCACGGCCGGCACGCCGGCTGCCCGGGCGGCGGCGATGCCGAGCGGCGGGATGTCGGCCACGACGAGACGCGCGTCGAGCGCGCGGAGGGCCGCGGCTTCGGCGGCGATGCGTGCGGGCATCCCGGCCAGGAACCGCGCGGCCCGGTTCACCGTCTCTTGCTCATCAAGCCGGAGGCTGTCGATCTGCACGGCGCCGGTGTCGCATTCCGCCGGCACGAGCTCGACGCGCGGGTGCGCGGTGCGGGCGAACAGCCAGGGGGCCGCCATGGATCGCACGACGATACGGATGCCAGGCGCCCGCGCGGCGATCGTGTTCAGCAGCTCGATGGAGCGGGACGCGTGGCCGAAGCCGTGTCCGGAGATGTAGCAGACGAGGGTCACGCGGAAGTGTGCACGTGGAACGGGCGTTCGGTATCGAGGGACGAAATTCGGTCGTCCCTGTGTTTCCGGAACCCACCGTAATCGTATACTGCCCAATCGGTAAGATAGCGAACGGCTTCACTAGGGACGGGATCCTCTTTCGAACGGTCCCCGCCGAACGGTGCAAGAGGCAAGAGGGAGGGTGTATGAGCGCGACGTGTCGCGTGTGTCTTGGCTTGATGATGGTGATGGTGCTGGCCTCCACGGGGTGGGCGCAGCAGACCGGCTCGCTGGCGGGCACGGTTCGAGACGCCCAGGGCGGCGTGCTACCCGGTGTGAGCGTCACGGTGACGGGCGGCACGACCGCGGCCCGCACGGCGGTGACCAACGAGACGGGCGCCTACACGCTCACGGGCCTGCCACCGGGGAGCTACGCGGTGGCCTTCGATCTGGCGGGTTTCGGCGCGCAGAAGCGTGAGAACGTCGAGGTGCAGGTGAACCGCACCACGCGCGTGGACGTGGAGCTGAGCGTGGGCGCCCTGCAGGAAACGGTCACGGTGAGCGGCGCCTCGCCGGTGGTGGACGTCAGTTCCACGACGACGCAGACCAACATTACGAGGGATCTCTACGAAGCCATCCCGACGGGGCGCAATCCCTGGGTGATGGCGGGCCTCGTGCCCGGCGTCGTGACGGGCCGCCTGGACGTGGGTGGGACCGAGGGCATGCAGCAGTACAACCTCGAGGCGTTCGGCTCGGCCGACAGCCAGAAGTCCTTCAGCATCGACGGCCTGAAGACGAACTGGCCGGGCGGCGGCGGCGGCTCGACGATGCAGTACTACGGCTTCGAGATGTACGAGGAATACAACATGCAGACGGCGTCGGGCACCGCGGAGAGCGATGTCAGCGGCGTCTTCATGAACATGGTCACCAAGTCGGGCGGCAACCGCTTCACGAGCGACCACAACTTCTACTTCATGAACGACGCCCTGCAGGGCGACAACGTGGACGACGAGCTGCGTCGCCGCCTGGGCCTCGCCGCGGGTGCGCAGACAGGCGCGGCCGGCAACCCCGTCGACATCTCGTACGACTGGAGCTCCACGCTCGGCGGCCCGATCGTGCAGGACAAGGCCTGGTTCTTCGGCGCCTGGCGCCTGTGGCGGCTGGACCAGCTGCAGATCGGCGCGCGCAACGCCGACGGCTCGCAGGCCATCGACGACAACGACATCAAGAACATGATGGGGAAGGTCACGTGGCAGACGACGCCCAGCATGCGCACGTCGCTGATGTTCAACCGCAACCTGAAGAACCGCTATCACCGCCGCGACTCGCCGTACCTGTTCGTCGAAGATCGAGCGACGGTGCTGCAGGATCAGCCGGCCCAGAACTTCGTGGCGCAGTACAACCACGTGCTCGGGAAGAGCGTCGTGGTGGACGCGCGCGTGGGCAGCATGTGGGGGACGTTCCCCAGCCGCTACCAGTCCGAGGTGGGCCCGGGGGACATCGCGCTGCGCGACGTGCAGACCTTCCAGCGATTCAACGCCGCCGAGATCCAGTCGCTCAACCCGAACTACCGCATCCAGGCCAACGGCACGGTCAGCTACTTCGTGCCGAGCTTCGCGGGCGGCAGCCACGACTTCAAGGCCGGCATGCAGCTGTCGTGGGAGAAGATGGGGTACGAGCGCATCCGGAACGGCGACATCCTGCTCGAGATGCGCAGCGGCGTGCCGTTCCAGGGGCAGATCGCGAACACGCCGATCAACTCGGATCACCGGCTCGAGACCTGGGGCGCGTTCCTCCAGGATCGCTGGACCCTTGGGCGCGCCACCATCAACGTCGGCGTGCGGATGGACGGGACCTCCGGCTACCTGCCGGCCCAGTCCAGCCCGGCGGGCACCTACGTGGGTGAGCGCTCGTTCCCCAAGATCGACGTCTACGACTACTCGTTCAACATCATGCCGCGTATCGGCATCTCGTACGACCTGTTCGGGAACGGACAGACGGCCCTCAAGGCGTACTACGGCCGCTTCTACAACCAGTTCGGCTCGGACATCCTCGAGGCCTCGAACCGCAACGCGCTGGCCACGTTGAACGTGGCGTGGACGGACCGTGACGGCGACCGGCAGCTCGACGCCGGCGAGCTCGGGACCATCCCGACCTTCGGCGCGGGCCTGTTCCCGTCGGTGGATGCCGACTCGAAGCGTCCCTACAGCGACGAGATCAACGCCGGCGTCGAGCATCAGCTGATGCCGAACCTGGCCGTGGGCGTCAGCTACCACCGCCGCCAGCACCGCAACGGCCTGGGCGTGGTCGACCGCGCGCGTCCCGCGAGCGCCTACACCCCCGAGACCCGCCCCTTCACCGACGCGGACGGCTCGTCGAAGAGCATCACCATCTACAAGCTGCAGCCGCAGTTCGGCACGCTGCGCGACCGCGTGATCACGAACGTGGACGTGCTGCAGAGCGACTACGACGGCGTGCAGTTCGACGTCCAGAAGCGCATGTCGAACCGCTGGCAGATGCTGGCCGGACTCTCGCTGCAGAAGCACAAGGGCTTCAACCACAGCGGGACGTTCACGAACCCGGGGAACACCACGGACTTCAACAACCCGAACTACCTGTTGAACCGCGACAACGGGTCGGTGTTCACCGAGCTGCCCTGGACCTTCACCCTGTCGGGCACGTACGTCCTCCCGCTCTGGGACATCACGACGTCCGCGAAGTACACCGCACGGGACGGCGACCCCCTCACCCGGACACAGGTGTTCTCGTTCACCAACCCCACCACCTCGCAACCGAGCGAAACGGTCTTCGTCCAGCAGCGCGGTGAGGACCGGACGGAGACGGTGGACAAGTTCATCGACCTGCGGTTCGCCAAGCGCTTCCAGGTGAACCGCGCAAACCTGGAGGCGACGGTCGACCTGTTCAACCTGCTGAACGCCAACCACGTGCTGGGCCAGGTCGAGTCGCTCGGCGCCACCTGGTCGCGGCCGAACCGCATCCTGACGCCGCGCATCATCCGCTTCGGCGTGACGGCACGGTTCTGATATGGAAAGACCGTAAGTCAACGCTCCAATTGGAGGGCCTGTGGGAATGTGGGCGCCGCGTTCTGGGCGGCGTCCAAGGCCGCGTCCGCGGCCGGCATTTCCACAGGCTCTTCGTGTCT
>JBFWQE010000048.1:0-34399 GCA_050249615.1 Vicinamibacterales bacterium | reverse complement strand
GCGGCAATTCGCGGCATCTGCGGCATAATCGGTGTTCGGGCCGGAGTGGCGGAACTGGCAGACGCGCGGGACTCAAAATCCCGTACTCCTTGCGAGTGTGTGGGTTCGATCCCCTCCTCCGGCACCAGTGCGCGGGTCGTCCTCGAGATCGGCAGCGCGCGCCGCGCGTGTCGCGATCCATCAGTCCCGCGTCCATCCACAAAGAGCAGCGGCACCAACACCAGAGCCGACCATCAGCGCCGCAGGACCGACATCGGGGCCTTGCGGCATCCGCCCAGGCGTGCAGAACTGCGCAAACCGACCGCGGGTCGGGCGCCAGGAACTTCCGCTCGTGGGCGCTATTGTCACTTGGTGTCGCACTCGCGTTCAGTGTGGTATATGCTGGCAGGCCAGCCTTCTCACCTCGCATAACGGGAGACTTACCGTGAAGTTGGTCCGATCGGTGCGATATCTCTTTGGCGTCGCCCTCGCCGTCGGGGCCGTGTATGCGGCCGCGCCGTCTGCGCAGGTCGCTGGTGCGCTCACGCCGGCGGGTGCGCTCACGCCGGCCGCCGCGCCCGCGCAGCCGCCTGGCGACGTACCGCACATTCTGGGCGGTGACAGCATTCCCGACGTGCTGCTCAGCGGCGACGGCAGCGTGCCGGTGCGCGTCCTGAGCGGCGCCACTCTGGGAGAGTTGGGCGCGGGTTTCCCGTTCCCCGGCTTTGGCGGCGGCGCTCGCACGGCAGCGGGCGATCTGAACAACGACGGCGTGGCCGACATCGTCACCGGCATGGGACCGGGCGGCAGTCTCGTTCAGCTCTTCGACGGCGCCACCATCGCCGTGCTCGGCGGCGGCTATCCATTTGGCGCGGGGTTTGGCGGTGGCGTGTTCGTGGCCGTGGGCGACCTCAACGGCGACGGCCGCAACGACATCTTCGTCAGCCAGGGTCAGGGTGGCGGTACGGTGCGTGTGTTCAATGGCATCGACTACAGCATGCTGGCCGACCTGGCACCTTTTGGCGGCGGCTTCAGAGGAGGCGTGACCGTGGCGGCGGGCGACCTGAACGGCGACGGCCGCGCGGACATCATTGCCGGCCAGCTGGGCGGCGGCCTCGTCAGCGTCATCGACGGCGCCACGCGGGTCACCATCGCGGCCGGCGCGCCGTACGGGGGCGGGTTCGGCGGCGGCGTGAACGTGGCCGCCGGCGACGTCAATGGCGATGGCCGCGCGGACGTCATTCTCGGACCGGGTGCGGGCGCCGCACCGGTGGTGGTATACGACTTGGGCACCGTCACGCAGATCGGCAGCTTCCACCCCTACGGCGCGGGCTTCAGCGCGGGCGTGCGGGTGACCTCGGCCGACATCACCGCCGACGGCCTCGCGGAGATCATCACGGCCCCGGGTCCCGGCGGCGGGCAGAGCGTGCAGGTCTTCAGCGGCGGCACCTTCGCACCGCTGAACTCGGTACCCGGATTCGGGCCGGGTTACCAGGGCGGCATCCACATCGCGGCAACGATCACCACGGGCATCCGGTTCACCAGCGCTGCGAGCGCGACGTTTGCGGTGGGACAGGCGGGCACCTTCACGGTCACGACTGCCGGTGGACCGCCGGGGACCGCCATCACCGTGACCGGCGCGCTGCCGCCGGGGGTCACCTTCACCGACAACGGCAACGGTACGGCGACGCTGGCCGGAACGCCCACGGCCCCCGGCGGGTCCTACGCGCTCACGTTCACCGCCACCCACGGCGCGGCGCCGGCCGTCACGCAGGCTTTCACGCTCACCGTGCAACAGGCCCCCGCCATCACCAGCGCCAGCGGCACCACCTTCAGCGTCGGCGGCGCGAGCAGCTTCACGGTGACGACCTCGGGATTCCCCACGCCCACCGTGTCGATGGCGGGCGCCCTGCCGGCGGGCGTCACCTTCACTCCCAACGCCAACGGCACGGCCACGCTGGCCGGCACGCCGACGGGAGCCGGCACGTTCCCAATCACGATCACCGCGAGCAACGGCATCGGCGCCGACGCGACCCAGAACTTCACGCTGACCGTCAACACCGGCGCGGTGATCACCAGCGCGGCGACCACGACGTTCTTCGTCAATACGCCGGGTAGCTTCACGATCACCACCGTCGGCACGCCGACGCCCACGACCATCACGCAGACGGGCACGCGTCCGACGGGCGTCGGCTTCACCAACAATGGCAACGGCACGGCCACGCTGTCCGGCACGCCGGCGACCGGCACGGGCGGCGTGTATCCGTTGACCATCACGGCCAGCAACGGCATCGGCGCGCCCTTCGTCCAGAACTTCACGCTCATCGTCGATCAGCCGCCTGACGCCGCCAACGACGTCTACAACGGCGGCGTCGGGAACACGCAGTACAGCGTCGGCGCCGGCGCGCCGGCCACGCCGGCGGTCGTCGTCAGCGGCACGGTGCTGACCAATGACATCGGCACGTCCGCACCTCTCACGGTGGGGCCGGCATCGATCGCGACCACGAATGGCGGGCAGGTGGCGATGAGCACGACCGGCTCGTTCCTCTACACGCCGCCGGTCGGCTTCCAGGGCCCGTCCGACACGTTCACCTACACGCTGACCGATGCCATCGGCCGCACTGACACGGCCACGGTGACGATCAACCTCTCCAGCGTGGTCTGGTACGTGGACGACGTGGGGACGAACGGCGACGGCCGGTCACACTCGCCCTTCAACTCGCTGGGGAACGCCATGGCCGGCACGACGGCCGGCCAGACCCTCTACGTGCACACGGGCACGTACGCCGAGAGCCCGGCCCTGGGTGTGAACGAGGTGGTCCGCGGTGCGGGCTCGGCGTTCTCGGTGAACCTCCTGTCGTTGCCCGCCGGCACGAGCCCTGTCTTCAACGGGACGATGACGCTGGCAAACGGCGCACAGGTGGAAGGCGTCTCGGTGAATGGCGGAGCCGGCACGGCCGTGATCGCCAGCAACATCACCACGACGGCGACGTTCAACGTCGGCTCGATCACGGGCACCACGGGCACCGGCGTGCTGATCAACGGCGGCACCGGCGCCGTCAACATCGGCGCCGGCATCGCCACCACTGGCGGGCGCCCTGTCGAGGTGCAGAACCGCACGGGAGGCACGGTCACCTTCTCGGGCGCGATCACCGACACGGCAGGCACCGGCACGGGAATCCTGCTGAACAGCAACACCGGGTCGACGATTGCGTTCACCGGTGGCATCGCCCTCAGCACCGGCGCCAACCAGGCCTTTGTGGCGACGGCTGGCGGCACGGTCACGGCCACGCAGAACAACACGACGATCGTCAACACGCTGGCCACGACCAGCGCCACCGCGCTGCGTGTCCAGAACACCGAGATCGGAACCGCCGGCCTGACGTTCCGCAACATCACCGCGGGGATCGCCGGCACCCCGACTCCCGGCGTCGCCATCGTCCTCGAGAACACGGGCGTGCTGGCGGGCAACGGAGGCCTGACGGTCACGGGCAACGGTCCGGCCCCGATCGATGCCCCGCGCACTGGCGGACGCATCCAGCAGAAGTCCGGGGCCAACGGCTCGACGACCGAGGGCATCGGCATCTACCTGAACAACACGAAGAACCCATCGTTCAACTGGATGGATCTGTTCTTCTTCGACAACTCGGCCATCGTCGGCCGGAACGTCATGGGCTTCCTGCTCGCCAACAGCCTGGTGGACAGCCCCGGGACCACGCCCGGCATCGGGGAAGGCCCGGTGGTGTTCGGTCTGCCGGTGTCGATTGGCGGCGGCGTCAATGGACTGCTGGGAGCCGGCACGATTCGCGACAGCATCATCCGCAGCGGCCTGCAGCACAACGCCGCGTTCTACAGCACCACACTCAGTCCGACGCCGATGGTGCTGACGGTGGAGCGGACCACCGCGGCTCCCGGCGACTGCACGTTCGGCTTCACTTCCGCCACGACGGGCGAGCACGGCCTGCTGGTGCAGACCGAGGGCACGGCGACTGCCACGGCAACCGTCAACCGGTGCCGGTTCCGGGACAACCGTCTGACCGGCATCAGCGCCATCGCCCGCGGCGATTCGACCCTGAACATCACGGTTACCGGCGACCTGAGCGACGCCAACCTCAAGTCGGAGTTCACCCGCTCGGGTGCAGGCGTGGCCGAGGAAGGCATCGTCGTGTCCAACGGCGAGAACGCCGAGATCACGGCGATCATCGAGGACAGCGTCTACAGCGGTCTGACAGGCCCCGGCATCCGGGTTGGCCAGCTCACGGGGAACGCCTCGGCGACCTCGGTGTTGAACGCGACCATCCAGCGTAACGAGTTCCCGTCGCAGTTCCCGTCGCCGCCCGCGGCCACGACGCCGAGAATCCTGATTCAGCCCAGCAGCACGCCGGGGCAGGCCGCCCTGACTCGCGTGCTGCTCACCGAGAACGCCAATTCCGCCAGCGAGGGCTCGCACGTCAACCAGTACGGATTGCCGGCGGGCATCCTCGTCGAAACGCCGGATGCGGGCTCCACACCGAACGTGCACCTGACCGTGACGAACAATCACGTCGACATGCGCAACACCATCAATGTCACTCCCCCCGACGTGCCGTGGACGCCCCACCCGGGGCCCGACGGTATGTGGGTGCACGCGACGAACGGCACGATGTGCGCGAACATCACGGGCAACGTGTCGCATTTCTTCCCGACCAGCGCGGGTCACGGGCTGGTCGCCGTGGCGCCGTCGCCAGACACGTCCGGACTGACCCTCACCCTCCAGACTGGACAGGGCGCCGTCATGCCGCCCGTGCCGTTCTTTGCCAGGGTGTACGCGGAGGGTGATCCACTCGCGTTCGAGGTCGTGCAGGTCACCGGGATTCTGGCCGACACCCTCACCATCGTGCGGGCACAGGAGGGGACGGTGGCCAGGGCAATTGCTGTGGGCGACCGGCTGGCGGCGGCGGGACTCGGTGGCATCCGGATCCAGCAGGGCGGGACGGCCACCTTCAATCTCATGGGGTCGGGCACGGCCGGAGAGGCGCTGTCGGCCAACAATCCGCCGCCCACGGGCCTGCCGATGATTACGAGCGCGGTGGGAACGTTCACCGTTGGAGGGGTCTGCCAGACGGTGCCTTGACTCGAATCGCTCGTTTCGCCCCCCGGCCGTCGTCCGGACGGACCGCATCTCGGCGCCTCGGGACTCGATGTGGCCAGGCCGGCATCGGGAAACCGTGGCGCCGGGCCGGCGGCGCGGTAGACTAGGCGCGTCGCACGGCTCGAATCCGGAGGACACCATGGCGCCCCTCTCGGTCCGGACAATAGGCGGAGTCTTCACCTTGTTCCTGTCCGCAGCCGCCGCCGGCTGCGGCTCCCCGCCCGCCGAGCAGGCTGCGGCGCCAGCGACGCCGGCGCCGGAACTGCCGGCCCGCGAGGCGCTCATCGCGCGCGCGAAGTCGCTGGAGCTGAACACCCCCTACGAGCCCGTGCCCGGCAATCCGCTCGAGCACCACACCTCCGGCTTCGCGAAGACGATGTGCTCGGCCGTGTTCATCACGGGCCTGGATCCCGAGGTGGCGGCGGAGAGCGTCGGCTATTTCACCGGCCCCTACGCCGAGCGCAAGAAGGTGGGCAAGCCCGTCGTGGACCGGGCGAAGAAGGAAGTGCGCATCACCATCCCGGACGGCCCGACGCTCACCGCGCGCTACTTCGGCTCGCAGGGGTGCGTCACGCTGCCGCCCGGCCGCGACGAGCTCTTCTACAAGCCGGTCATGGTGCGGCCCAACCTGCCGGACGCGAAGGCGACGCCCTGGCCGATGGGTGACAGGCTGCCCGCGGATCCACTGCCTGCCGGGGTCGACGAGGCAAAGCTGAAGCAGGCCATCGACGCGGCCTTCGAGCCCGCCGAAGGTCTCACCTCCGCCTTCGTCGTCACGCACAAGGGGCGGCTCGTGGGCGAGCGCTACATGGATGGCATCACCTCGTCCACGCCGCTCGAGAGCTGGTCCATGGGCAAGAGCGTGACCGCCACGATGATGGGCATCCTCATCCAGCAGGGCGCGTACACGCTGGACCAGCCGGCGCCGATTCCCGAATGGCAGGGGGCCGGTGATCCGCGCCAGCAGATCCGCATCCAGGACATCCTGCGCATGTCGAGCGGCATCCGGATCATCGCGCCGAACGACCCGGACTACGATCCGAACGGCCCTTACCCGGACCACCTGTATCTCTACACGGGCCGCGTGGACTCGTTCAAGTACGCGGCCACGCGCCCGCAACAGTGGCCGCCCAACACCGTGGGCCGCTACCGCAACACCGATCCCGTGCTCACGAACTACCTGGTCCGCCTCGCGGTCGAGAAGCGCGGCGAGGACTACCTCTCGTGGCCGCAGCGCAACCTCTGGGACAAGATCGGCGTGCGGACGATGGTGATGGAAACCGACCCGTACGGGAACTTCCTCACGCAGGGCTACGAGTTCATGTCGGGCCGCGACTGGGCGCGCTTGGGCAACCTGTACCTGCAGGACGGCGTGTGGAACGGGCAGCGCATCCTGCCCGAGGGCTTCGCGAAGTTCGTGAGCACCATCGCCCCCGCGTGGGAGGCCGACAAGCGGATGATCTACGGGGGCTTCTTCTGGATCAACGGCGACGGTCGCTACCCCGTGCCGAAGGACGCCTACTACATGTCCGGCGCCGGCGGGCAGACGACGATGATCATCCCCTCGCACGACCTCGTGGTGGTGCGCCTCGGCCACTTCAAGGGATCGCGTCCGGGCGGCGAGGCGTTCCAGCGAGCGCTGGCGCTGTTGATGGAGGCCATTCCTGCGAAGGGCGCGACGACGAACTGACGATTGTCACAGGGACTTGTCCGTGCGACCGTCCCCGACCTTCAGGCGCGGCACGCGGCCACGAGCGCGTCCACGTTCGCATCCGGGGTTGCGAACCCGCACACCAGCCTGACCACGTCGGCGCCCAGCGCCGGCCAGTCGAGGAACTCGAAGCCCTGCGCGCGCAGGCGGTCGCGCAGCGGGCGTGGCATGCGGGGGAAGACCAGGTTGGCCTCCACGGGCGCTGCCAGTTCGAGTCCCGCTGCGCCGAGCCCCTCACCCAGGCGCCGGGCGCTGGCATTGGCCGCGCGGGCGTTCGTCCGCCACAGGTCGCCCGACAGGTACGCCTCGAGCTGCGCGGAGAAGAAGCGCATCTTCGACGACACCTGCCCCGCCCGCTTGCGCCGGTGTGCGAGCTCGTCCGCGAGGTCCTTGCGAAACACGACGACGGCTTCGGCCGTGAGCGTCCCGTTCTTCGTCGCGCCAAACGCCAGCGCGTCGACGCCCGAACGCCACGACAAGTCCGCCGGCGAGCAGCCAAGCGCCACGAGGGCATTGGCGAAGCGCGCGCCGTCCATCTGCACCGCGAGCCCGTGCCGACGGGCGACGTCGACCAGGGCCCCGAGCTCGTCCAGCGTGTAGACGGTGCCGGCCTCGGTGGCCTCGGTCACGCTCAGTACCGAGGGCTTCCCCGCGTGCGTCGTCAGCCGCACCTGGGCGTCGAGCTGGTCGAGGGCGATCTTCGCGGCGGGCCCGTCCACGGTCAGCAGCCGCGCGCCGCCTGTGAAGAACTCCGGCGAGCACCACTCGTCGCGGACGATGTGGGCGAGGCGATGGCAGAAGACGACCCCCCACGGCGGCGTGACCACCGCCAGCGACAGCCCGTTGGCGGCGGTTCCCGACGAAACCGGAAAGACGAACGCCTCGTGCTCGAAGACTTCCGAGAACAGCGGGTTCAGCCGCGCGGTGACCGGATCGTGGCCGTACGGATGCGTGGGCGTATCGTTCACCCGTGCCATGGCCTCGAGGATGGCGGGCGGGCAGCCGAGAATGTTGTCGGAGCGGAAGTTCATGGGCGTCGGGAGACTTCGATGATCGCCTTGATCGGCGCCACGGTCACGATGACGCGAATCGCCGGCGGCTCGTCGCGCACGTAGACGAAGGCCGGCCGTGTGCCGGCGGCATCGGCCGCGGGCTCGGCACGGCGGAACTCGGAGGCGCGTCGCAGCTTGTCCAGCGCTCCAGGAGCGAGGATCACGGCGAGCCGGTGTGCGGCCTCGCCAGGTTCAGCGGCCGCGCGGCGCTCGGGCGTGTCGGGGCGTTCGACGAGGTCGAACGCGGTGCCGAGGATCTCGCCGTTCTCGCGATCCGACAGTGAGACCGCGGAGAGTGCGGCCTTCACCGTCTCGAGGGAGTCCGGCGCCAGGCGTGTCGTGGAGGCCTGGGCCCCGACCGACACGAACATTCCGGCGATGGCCGCCGCACCCGACACCCCGAGCACACGAAGGAACGCGAAACACACGACGGCCAGGGATGGGCTTGACAGGAGGCGGCAATCCTGAACCGGAGGCGGGCGCACGCCGCGTGTCAGTCCACCAGGTTCCAGAGGTAGGTCCCCCCGACGGAGAAGCGCCAGAAGTTGAAGTTCCTGGGCCGGAACGGATCGGGATGGTCCGCGAGCGTCGTGAGGTATCGAACGTCGCCGCGCACGGCGAACGACTCGCGCAGCACGTACTGCACGCCGCCGCCGGCCGACAGCCCCCAGTCGGTCCACGCCCGCACCTCGGCACACCCGAACGCGCACGTCCGTCCTCGAAGGCCCCCGCCACCGGCGACGACGAACGGGCGCAGCCGGCCCTTCGGCCACATGCCCATCACGTTGAGCATGTAGCTCTGGACATCCAAACCGCCCGTGCGCCCGTTGTCGTCGTCGGCATAGCCGAAGTCGACCTCGACGCCCCAGCCGGATTCCTCGAGGATGGCGAGCGAGGCTCCGGCCGACAGCGTGCTGCCGCGGCCGTCATCGCCGGAGGCGACGCCAATGTGCGCGGTGGCCTGCCCGCCGAGGGGCGCGAGGCTCATCTGGGCCTCGACGGGGCCGGCGGCGAGCAGCAGGCCCGCCAGGGCAAGGGCGCCGCAAGCAGCGCGAGTCATGGTGTCTCCATCCCGGTTTCGATCTCCGCTCTCTGGTGAATGCTCAAAACAGCGCGTGCCCTTCGGTGCGCAGCCAGCGACGTGCCTCGACCAGCCGCGGGCAGGCCGCGGCCACGAGCCGCCAGAAGCGCGGCGAGTGGTTCAGCTCCCGCCGGTGCATCAGCTCGTGCAGCATCACGTACTCGCGCACGAAATCGGGGACGAGGACGAGGCGCCAGTTGAGGGTGATGCTGCCCCGCCGCGAGCAGGAACCCCAGCGCGAGCGCTGGTTGCGGACGGTCACCCGATGCACGCCGATGCCCTGGGCGGCGGCGAGATCCAGGAGTTGCCGCGGCAACTCCTCCTTCGCGCGGCGTCGAAGCGCGGCCACGTTGTCGGGGACGACGCGCGGCCGCAGGCGGCGACGCGCCTGCTGTTCGGCAATCCACGCGCGGCTGGCCTCCACGAACTGCTGCGCCTCGCGCTTCGAGCCCCAGCGCGGCAGCGTCACCCTGAGAGATCCGTCGTCCAGCACGCGGAGGATGTAGCGGCGCGCCCGGCGATGCCGCACGAACCGTGCGGCCGGCTCGTCGCTGGTCAGCGGAAGGGGCAGCTGCATGGGTGGGTCAAAGATACCAGAGAGTGCAGGGTGCAAGGTGCGGGGGGACCGGTCCTTGCCTCAGCGACTCTCGAACGAGATGCCGAACCAGATGACGTGGGCGTTCACGCCCGGGTTGGTCGCCTGCTGGTTGCCGTTCGAGATGTGCTGGAACCTGTAGGCCGTGACCAGACCGACGCGCGTGGCGGGGCGCCAGCGCAGGCCGAACGCACCGTGCGTGAGGAAGTTGACCCGCTTGGTGCCGTCAGGCACCGGGTCGCCGGTGACCAAACCGCCGAAGGCGAATTCGACGAAAGGGGCCACGCGCGGGCGGGGAAGGAACCGCCAACGCCAGACGAGCGGTGAGAGGCCGATGCCCGGCGTGCCGCTGGGCCGGTCCTGCCAGAAGAAGGGCATGGCCTCGACACCCCACATCAACCGGCCGCGCAGGAGGCCGGGCCCCAGATCGCGGGTCAGGTCGCGCGCCCACGACACCGCCGTGGCCGTGTAACGCTGGCCGCCATTCGACTGGAACAGCGCGATGCCCCAGGCGTAGCCCGCGCCCAGCATCCACTGGTCACCGCGCGGCGGGCCGTTCCCGTACCCGAACGAGCACGTCACGGCCAGCGGGCCTTCGGTGTTCATCGCGTCCACGCTGCGGCCGGCGGCACGAACGGTGCGGCCCGGGTCGGGCTCCACGTTCGGCTCGATTGCGGGATGGACGACGACATCGATGGTGGAGGGCCCGGCGGAGCGCGCATCGAGGCTGACCGCGCCACCAGTAGCGGAACGGTATGCCAGCGTCACGCGACCCGCACTGACCGTCGGCGACGCCGCCGGCAGCCGCAGGATCGTCGGCAGGGCTGGGAGCGCCGCACTTCGATAGACGAGGCGCCACTGCGCCGAGTCATCCGTGCCTTCGCGCACCAGCGACCACTCGCGCCGCGCCGCGTCATCGGGAACGCGACAGGTGGTGACGATGGCTGGCGGAGGGGCTGGGGGCATCGGGGGCTAAGGGGCTTTGGGGTGCAGGGTGCAGCGGCGCAAAGGTGCCACGGTGCGGGGGGCAGTGGTGCCTGGCGCCCACAGCGCTACGGCGCCCCGTGGGAAGTCGCGCCCGAGGTCGACATCGTGCACGCAGGACGGTGCATTCGGCACCCGCGCACCTTGCACCCCTGCACCCCTGCACCCTGCACCCTGCACCCAGTTCTGTTCTACCCCACCCTTTCAGCGAACGTCAGGATGTGCCCGTCCGGATCCGTGACGGCGAACTCGCGCATGCCGTAGAACTGCGTCTTGAGGGGCATGACGACCGTCGCGTGCGGCGCCACCGCCGCGTGCAGCGCGTCCACGTCGGAGACGGCAAAGAACATCGTGGCCGTGCCGCCCGCGGGACGTGAGGCCGCGTCGGGGTAGTCCTCGGCCACTGCATGGACGGCGTTGAGGAACACCGGCACGCCGTCGCGCTCCAGCCACACGAACACGAACGGCGCCTGGTCGGGCACGGTCTGCTTGATGCCGAAGCCGAGCACGTCGCGGTAGAACGCGGTGCTGCGGTCGATGTCGCGGACGATCAGATTCGGGGTGACGGATGTGAAGCGGGACATGGGCACACTCCGGGCTTGTGCTCGCGTGTCCTCCATCTGCGCGCCCGCGAGCCGGGCGCGCAAGTAGGGGCGTCTGGTTGCCGAACAGCGACCCCCGCGAGGTTCGGGGGAAGTATACGACGGGAATGTCTGCAGCGCGTCGTGCCGGACTGACGCTGTTCGTTCCCCGGCGTCGTCAATCGACGCGCAACGCGGTCATCGGATCCACACGCGCGGCGCGGAGGGCCGGGACGAGACTCGCCACCACGGCCACGATCGCCAGCAGCAGCGGCAGGGCGATGAAGGTGATGGGATCCGACGTGGAGATGCCGTACACCAGCCTGTCGAGGGAGGTCCGGAGGGCGAACGCGCCGATGAGCCCGAGGACCAGCCCGAGCACAACCGGCTTCAGCCCGTCCCAGAGCACCAGGCGCAGCACGTCGTTGCCCGTGGCACCGAGCGCCACGCGAATGCCCAGCTCCTGCGTGCGCTGGGCCACGGCGTAGGACACCGTGCCGTAGATGCCGGCGATGGCCAGCACCAGCGCGATGCCGGCGAACACGGCCAGCAGCGTCATGTTGAATCGCCGCTGTGTGAGCGAGGCGCCAATCACCTCGTCCAGCGGCCGCATCCGCGTGATGGGCAGCGACGCGTCGATGCCCTGCAGCGCCGACCGCACGGCGCCGGTCACGGCCACGGGATCCCCGGCCGACCGAACCATGATCGTCAGCGGCTGGCCGGGCGCCGACGTATGGACCGCGAAGGTGGTCGGCACCGGATCCTGGTCCACGCCGTACTGGCGGATGTTACCGACCACGCCGACGATCTCGAGCCACTCCGGCTCGCCATCCGGGCCGGGGCCGAACGAGAAGCGCTGGCCAATCGGATCCTGCCCGGGAAACTCGCGGCGGGCCATGGCCTCGTTGATCACCAGCACGCGCGGGTCGATCACCGCGTCGCGCCGCTCGAACTCCCGCCCGCGGACGATGGGCACGCCGAGGGCGGCAAAGTAGCCCGGCGACACCGAGGCGAAGTGCGAGAGCGGTGACTGGTTCGGCGGCAGTTCGGGCTTCCCGGCCACGTTGTAGCTGAGGATGCCGAAGGTGCCCCCCATCGGGACGGTGTTGGTGAGCGCGACCTTCTCCACACCGGGAATGGACTGCAGTCGCTCCAGCACCTGGTCCCAGTAGGCGATGGCCTGCTCGGGCGCCCGGTACCCCTCACCCGTCGGCGCCACCTGCATCGTCGTGATGCGCGCGGGCGAGAAGCCCAGCGGCACGTCCAGCAGGTTCATCAAGCTTCGGAACAGCAGCCCCGCCCCGACCAGCAGCACCAGCGAGAGCGACACCTCGGCCAGCACCAGCCCCATGCGTGCCAGGTGGCGATGGCCATCGCCGGTCGTGCCGCGCGTAGCGTCCTTCAGCGTGCTCTGCAGTTCGGGGCGCGACGCCTGCCAGGCCGGCACCACGCCAAACAGCAGGCCGGTCAGCACCGAGAGGCCCAAAGCGAAGAGCAGCGCCTGGCCGTTCACCGCGATCGGCGCCACGCGGGGAATCTCGCCCGGCTCGAGCGCGAGGATGAGATCCACGCCCCAGAACGCCAGCAGCACCCCCAGCACGCCGCCGATGACGGCGAGCAGCACGCTCTCGGTGAGCAACTGGCGGACCAGCACGCGGCGTCCGGCGCCGAGCGCCGCGCGAATGGCCAGCTCGCGGGCGCGCACGGTGGCGCGCGCCATCAGCAGGTTCGCGACGTTGGCCACGACGATCAGGAGGACGCACAACACGGCGCCGAGCAGGACGAGCAGCGGCGTGCGGGCGGATCGCACCAGCACGTCCTGGAGCGGCGTGACCAGCGGCGTGAAGTTCGAGTTCGTGTCGGGGTACGCACGGGACAGCTGCTGGCCGATGGTCTCGAGCTCGGCGTTGGCGGCGGCCAGCGATACGCCCGCCTTGAGGCGCGCGATGCCGCGCAGGTAGTGCATGCCTCGGTTCTCGCGGGGATCGCCGCCCCCGCCGGCGGGAAGATCGTAGGCCGACGCGATCCACATCTCCGCCCTTGCGGGGAAGCTCACGGTCGCCGGCATGACGCCGACGATCGTGTACGGCTCGCCGTTCAACCGCATCGTCTGCCCGGCGATGTCCGAGGCGCCGGCGAAGCGGCGCTGCCACAACGCGTACCCCAGCACGACGACATTCGACTGCCCGGGCTCGGCGTCCGCCGCCGTGAACGCACGTCCCAGCAGCGGGGCCACGCCCAGCACGTCGAAGAAAGTGGTCGAGGTGAAGGCCGCGGCCAGCCGCTCGGGCTCGCCGCCGGTCGTGGCCACGTTGGCGTTGCGGACGGAGTAGACGCTCATCGCGTCGAACGACTGCGCCTGCGCTCGCCAGTCCACGAAATTGGCGGGCGCGATGGCGCCGCGATCACGGTTGCGGATCTCGACCTCGTTGAGGTCGACGATGCGGTCCGCGTCCTTGAACGGCAGGCCCTGCAGCAGCACGGCGTTGACGACGGAGAACATCGCGGTATTGGCGCCGATGCCGACGGCCAGCGTGAAGATGATCACGATGGTGAAGAGCGGTGTGCGCATGAGCATGCGCGCGGCGTGGCGGAGATCCTGGATGATGCGGTCCATGCGGTGGCTGCTTCAGCATGTTCCCTGCCATCGCGCCCGGCTATCCGGCAAGTTGCGCCGGCACAGGCGCTTAGCGGGCCGCGGCGACGGCTCGACATGTCTCACAGGGACGGCCCTCCTGTCCGGCTGTGGGACGAGGGTGTACCATGGAGGCATGGCGCGGGGCTGGGAGTCGAAGGCCGTGGAATCGCAGCAGGCCGATGCCGGCCGGGCGAAGCCCCGCCGCCCGCAACTCACGCCCGCCGAGCGCGACCGCCTGCAGCAGCGCCGGTCGCTCGAGCTCGCGCTCGCCCAGACCCAGGCCGAGCTCATGGCCGCCTGCCGTGCCGCGCACCGCGACATGCTGCAGCAGCGTCTCAATGCCATCCGACAGGCGCTCGACGCCCTGTCTTGAAGCCATGCGGGGGATTTGCTAAGCTCTTGCCCCAAGCCAGTTTGAGTTTCGCTGCCCCATCGCCCCTCGTCACGACCTAGCCCTACAGTCAGAGTCACCCGTGCCATCAGTCCGATTGTTCGTCGGCAATTTGCCGTATCAGGCCACTGAAGACGACCTGCGCACTCACTTCTCGCAGGTCGGTGAGCCGACCCAGATTGTCCGCCCGCTGGATCGCGAGACGGGCCGCGCGCGCGGCTTCGCCTTCGTCGAGTACGCGGACCGCGCCGCGGCCGAGGAGGCCATCAAGCGCTTCGATGGGCAGTTGTTCATGGGACGCCCGCTCGCGGTCAGCGAGGCACGTGCCCGCGAGGACCGCGGGCCCTCGACCGGGCCCCGGCCTGGCGGGGGGTACGGTGGCCCCCGGCCGGGCGGGCCAGGTGGCGGGTACGGCGGTCCGCGTCCGGGCGGGCCTGGCGGCGGCACTGGCTACGGCGGTCCCAGGCCGGGCGGCGGCTTCGGCGGCCCGCGCCCGGGTGGTGGGTTCGGCGGCCCTCGCACGGGCGACGGCACCCCCGCTCCTGCGCGGGCGCGCGAGTTCGGGCCACCGGCCCCTCCGAAGGGGAAGAAGGCCAAGACCTCGTTCAAGAAGGACGAGAACCGGCCGCGCGGCCCGATTCCGACGAAGTTCACCGGCCGCATGTACGATCTGGACGACGTGGACAAGGAAGACGACGCCACCGGTGACGAGATTCCGGACTTCATGAAGCCGGACGAGACCGACGGGACCGACGAGGAGAGCTGACATGGTGAAGCGCGAGGACGCCATCCTCTTCAGTGGTGGCGCCCAGGGCGCCGAGGCCGCGTTCGGGGCAGCGGCCGAACGCTACGGCATCGAGGAAGTCAACTTCTCCTTCGATGGCCACAAGCCCGTGCGGACGCGCGGGCTCCGCGTGCTCAACCACGAGGAACTGCATGCCGGCGAGGTGAGCCTCACCTATGTCGCACGGCTCATGAACCGCCGCTATCCCGACACGCCGACCTTCCGCAAGATCCTCCAGAGCATCTGGTACCAGATCAACAACGGCCAGGAGGTCTACGTCGTCGGGACCATCGAGCCCGACAAGACGGTGCGCGGCGGCACGGGCTGGGGCGCCGAGTTCGCGAAGCTCTGCGCCAAGCCGCTGTTCGTCTTCGACCAGAAGCAGGACAGCTGGTTCGAGTGGGACGGCGAGGACTGGCGCGCCCGCGCCGGCGCGGATCTGCCAACCGTGCAGCACATCCACTTCACCGGCACGGGCACCCGCTTCCTCGAGGAGAACGGCCGGAAGGCCATCGACGACCTCTTCGCACGATCGTTCTGAACCGCCTTCGCTCATTCCCGTGCGCGAGAGCGTCGGCGCCGGGACTCGAAGAACCTCAGAACCCCAGAACCCCAGAATCCAGTCCCCTGGCCTTCCATCGAGAACTGATCGCCGGCGTCACGACCTTCTTCACGATGGCCTACATCGTGGTGGTCAACCCGGCCATTCTCGCGGCCGAGGGCACGGGCATGCCGTTCTCCGGCGCCCTCACCGCCACCGTGCTGGTGTGCGTGACGATGACGCTGCTGATGGGGCTCTACGCGAAGCTGCCGTTCGGCGTGGCGCCGGGGATGGGGCTGAACGCGTTCTTCGCCTACACGCTCGTCATCGGCAACGGCATCCCCTGGCCGGTCGCGCTCGGCATCGTCTTCTGGGCGGGCGTGTTCTTCCTCGTCGCGTCGCTGACGCCGCTGCGCGAGCAGATCGCCATGGCCATCCCGCCCTCGCTGCGAACGGCCACCGCGGCCGGCATCGGCCTGCTGCTCGCCTTCATCGGGCTGCAGAACGCCGGCTTCGTCGGCCCGAACCCGGCGACCATCGTCGGCGTCGGCCCGCTGGATCACCGCGCCCTGCTGGCGCTGCTGGGACTGTTCGTGAGCATCCGCCTCACGCGCGCGGGGAATCCCCTCGCCTACCTGGCGGGCATCTTCGTCGTCACAGCCGCCGCCTGGGCCGGGGGCTGGGTGGAGATGCCGGCTCGCTGGCTGAGCCTGCCGGACTTCTCATCGGCATTCTTCAGGCTTGACGTCTGGGGCGCCCTGACGTGGTCGCTGGCGCCCGCCATCGTCACGGTGATGATGACGGACCTCTTCGACTCGCTCTCCACGTTCATCGGCGTCGCGCAAGCCTCTGGGATGACCGACGAGCGCGGGCAGCCGAAAAACCTCCGCCAGGGCCTCATCGTGGACGCGTGGGCCACGCTCACCGCCGGGCTGTTCGGCAGCTCGTCTGGGACCGCCTACGTGGAGAGCATCGCGGGCATCCGCATGGGCGGGCGCACGGGCACGACCGCGGTGGTCACCGCGCTCTGCTTCGTGCCGTGTCTGTTCATCGGCCTCATGGCGGCGGCCGTGCCCAACTACGCCACGGCGCCGGTGCTGATGCTGGTGGGCGTCGCGATGTTCGGCACGGTCACCGCCATTCCGTTCGACCAACTGGAGGTGGCGGTACCGGCCTTTGCGACGCTGGTGCTCATCCCGCTCACCTTCTCCATCACTCAAGGTATCCTCTGGGGGTTCGTCCTCCACGCCCTGCTGCACCAGCTGGTCGGACGCGGCCGCGAGGTGAGCGTGGGATCGTGGGGGCTGGCCGTGGTCTCCGCCGCGCTGCTGGCGCTGGAGCATGCCCGATGAGCTCACCCATCCTCGACACCGTGCTGGACGAGTTCCACAAGATCAAGAAGCTGGCCGACAAGGCCATCGCGCAGCTCTCGGACGAGCAGCTCCACGTGAAGATCGACGAGGAGTCGAACTCGGTGGCCGTCCTCATGCGGCACATGGCCGGGAACATGCGCTCCCGGTGGACCGACTTCCTCACGTCGGACGGCGAGAAGCCGGATCGGCACCGCGACCGCGAGTTCGAGGACGTCCCGATGACGCGTGCGGAGCTGCTGGCCGAGTGGGAGGCCGGCTGGACGTGCCTCTTCGACGCGCTCGCGCCGCTGACCGACGCGGACCTGCAGCGCACCGTGATCATCCGGGCCGAACCGCACTCCGTCTACAAGGCCATCTCGCGCCAGGTGGCGCATTACGCCGGGCACGCCTACCAGATCCTGTTCCTGGGCAAGCACCTGAGGGGCGCCGACTGGACGACGCTGTCGGTGCCCCGGGGACAGTCCGAGGAGTTCAACCGCCGGATGATCGCGCGGCAGAAGGCGGGATCCTGATCCGCTGGGGCCTGCTGGGCACGGCGCGCATCAACCGGCGCCTCGTGCCCGCGATGCGTGCGGCCGGGCGATCGACGGTGGTCGCGGTCGCCAGCCGCGAGCCGTCTCGCGCCGAGGCCTTCGCGCGCGACTGGGACATCCCGCACGCGGTCGGCAGCTACGTGGGCCTGCTGAACCGCGACGACGTCACGGCCATCTACATCCCGCTGCCGAACAGCCTCCATGTGGAATGGACGCTGAAGGCCGTCGACGCCGGCAAGCACGTGCTGTGCGAGAAGCCGATGGCGCTGGATGCGGCCGGCGTGGACCGCATCGCCGCGGCCGCCACGCGCGCAGGCGTGACCGTAGAGGAAGGGTTCATGTACCGGCACGAGCCGCTCACCGCCCGGGTGCTGGAGCTGGTGAGGGACGGCGCCGTCGGCGCGGTCAGGGCCATCGTCTCCGGATTCACGTACGCTCAGGGCCGGCCGAACGACGTGCGGCTGGACGCAGCCCTCGGCGGCGGCGCGCTCTTCGACGTGGGCTGCTACCCGGTGAGCTACGCCTGCCTGCTCGCCGGCAAGGATGCGATGGCAGCCACCGGGATCGCCCGGCTCACGCCGGCCGGGGTGGACGAGGAGTTCACCGGCGTTTTGGGCTTCCCAGCTGGAGTGACCGCCTCCATCTACGCGGGATTCCGTGCGGCGTACCGCACCTGGCTCGAGGTCATGGGCTCGGAAGGCGCCTTGACGGTTTCCAACCCGTTCAAGCCCGGTCCGGTCGAGCCGCTGCGGCTCGAGCGCCTCGGCGAGACGCGCACCATCGACGTACGCGGATCGGCAACGCACTTCACTCGAGAGGTCGAGCACTTCGCCGCCACGGTGCTGGATGGTGGGCCGCCGACGGTCACGCTGGACGAGAGCCGGCGCAGCGCGGCGGCGCTGGCGGCCCTGCACGCGGCCGCGCACAGCCGGGAGGGTCGCCTGTGACCGCACCGGACACGGTTCTCTGGCGTCTCCGCAGCCCGCGCCGGGAGCCGGCCCACGCGACGATCCTGCCGGGCGGCCCGCCGTTCACGCTGGCGTTCTTCGTCGGCGGCCAGTTGGACCGGGTCGAGAACTACGACACCCTGGACCTCGCGGTGTTCCGCGCGGACGAGGTGAAGCGGTCGCTCCTCGAGGAGGGGTGGACCGAGTAGGCGCGCCCTGTTGGGCGCGTGGGCGCTCCGCGTGGGCCGCGCTCACGGTAGGCGCGCCCTGCGGGCGCGTGGGCGCCCAGCGTGGGCCGCGCTTCCGCGCGGTGGGCGCGGCTTCGCCGCGTGGGACCCCACCGCCAGGCCCACGGCACGCAGCGCCGCCCACCGGAGGCCCACGGCCCGAAGGGCCGCTACAATGGACTGACATGCTCCACATCGACAACCGTCATCGCACCGTGCCCGTAAACGTCGGCGGCGTCACCGTCGGCGGCGGTGCACCGATCGTCGTGCAGTCGATGACGATGACCGACACGGCGGATGCGGCGGCGACGGCGCGGCAGTGCGTGGAGCTGTGGGAAGCCGGCTCCGAGATGGTCCGCGTGACGGTGAACGTGCCCGAGGCGGCGGCGGCCGTGCCCGAGATCAAGCGGCGCATGCTGGACGCCGGTTGCAGGGCGCCCCTCATCGGCGACTTCCACTACAACGGCCACCTGCTGCTCACGCGATTCCCCGACTGTGCCCGCGCGCTGGACAAGTACCGGATCAACCCGGGCAACGTGGGCACCGGGAAGCGCCGCGACGAGCAGTTCTCGACCATCTGCCAGGTCGCACGCGACCACGGCAAGCCCGTCCGCATCGGCGTCAATGGCGGCTCCCTCAACCAGGAGCTGGTGATGGCGAAGATGCAGGAGAACACCGACCGCGGCCTCGGGCGCGAGTCGGACGACATCATCAACGAGTGCATGGTGCTGTCCGCCCTGCAGTCCACCGAGCTGGCGCTCGAGTCCGGCCTCACCGGGAACCAGATCATCATCTCCTGCAAGGTGTCGCGCCCGCGCCACCTGATCGACGTGTACCGGGCGCTGGCGAGACAGACGCGGCAGCCGCTGCACCTGGGCCTCACCGAGGCGGGCATGGGCACGAAGGGCCTGGTCTGGTCGGCCACGGCCATCGGGATCCTGCTCAACGAAGGCATTGGCGACACGATCCGCGTGTCGCTCACGCCGCGCCCGGGCGGGGATCGGCGCGAGGAGGTGTACGCGGCCTGCGAGATCCTCCAGGCACTGGGCCTGCGCTCGTTCGCGCCGAGCGTCACGGCGTGCCCGGGGTGCGGCCGCACGACCAGCACCACCTTCCAGGAGCTGGCCGAGGCCGTGCAGGGCTACATCCGCGAGCAGATGCCCGCGTGGAAGCAGCGCTACGAAGGCGTGGAGAACCTCACGCTGGCCGTGATGGGCTGCGTCGTCAACGGCCCCGGCGAGTCGAAGGCCGCCAACATCGGCATCTCGCTTCCCGGGACGGGCGAGGCGCCCAACTGCCCCGTCTTCATCGACGGCAAGCACGTCACGACGCTGCGCGGCACCTACGATGAACTGGCGGCGGCTTTCCGTGAGCTGGTGGACGAGTACGTGGAGACGCACTACGCCAGGAAGGAACAGGTTCTGGGGTTCTGAGGTTCTCGGGTTCGCGGGTTCGCGGGTTCTCGGGTTCGCGGATTCATGCAGCCCGGCTCCCGGTTCCCGACTCCCGACTCCCGACGCGGACTCCCCTTCCGACGCGGACTCCCCTCCCGTCGCGATCCGCCTCGCCCCGCACGCTATACTCCTCTCAGAAAGCGCAGTGGGGGCTCCCCATGACGCACGTGCCGGCCGACGAACCTCTTGACGAGCGGCTCGGCCAGCTGCTGGACGTCGAGCAGCGGCTGCAGCGACAGGTGGAGGCTGCCCGCCTCGAAGCCGAGCGGCTGGTGGCCGACGCGCGGGCGGCAGCCGCTCGCCGCCAGGCCGAAGCGCCGGACGCCCTGTCCCGCGCGGACGGCGAGCAGGCGTTGAAGGACCAGGAAGCACACGCGCAGGCGCTGGCCGCCATCGAGACGGCCCATCGCGCCGCGCTCTCCTCGATTACCTCGGTTCCAGACGAGCGCATCGACGCGCTGGCACGACTGGCGGTTCGCCGCGTGCTGGATGCCGCCGGAGGCGGACAGTGATCGTCCGCATGTCGCGCCTCCGCATCGCCGGTCCCCGGCCGCTGCTGGAAGACGTGCTCGCCGCCGTGCAGGACAGCGGGCTCCTGCACCTGGACCGCCCGCGCGCGCCGTACGCCGTGCCCCCCGATCGGCGGCTCGCCCGCGAGCGCCGCCACGTGGAGCGGTGCCTCGTCGACGTCGAAACCGCGCTCGACCGCCTGCCGGCGGGCGATTCAGGCCGCCAGCCCGCGGGGCCACCGGCGCTGACGCGCGACACGCTGCGGAGGGCCCGCCGCCTCCGCCGCGAGGCCGACCGCCTCGCGCATGCGCGCGCCGGCCTCGAGGACGAGCGCGTCCTGCTGCTCCGCTATCGCGAGTTCTTCCAGGCGTTCGAATCGCTCGTCGGGCACGAGCTCACCTGGCCCGACGGCCAGGCCTTCTACGTCGTGCTGCGGGCCGGCGCCGGGTCCGCGCTGGCGGAGCTGCGGCGCAGCCTCGAGTCCGCCGTGAGCGGCGAGGTGGAAGTGCTGCACCGGGAGCTCTCGAGCGGCGAGTGGGCGGTGCTCATCCTGGTGTCCGAGCGGGCCGCACCGACGGTGGGCGCGCTGCTCGCGGCCTCCCGCGTCGAGGAGCTACCCGCGCCGGCGGGCATCGGCCACGCCAATCTGCTCCGCGCCCTCCCGGCCCTCAAGGCGCGGCTGGCCGTCATCCCGGAGGAGCTGAAGGCCCTCGACGAGGATCGGCGCCACCTGAGTGACGCCGAGAGGCCGTGGCTCGCAGCCGCGCGCACCGAGCTGCGCGATCGGCTGCTGCGGCTCGATGCGCGCCGCCGCGTGCTGGCCGCCGAACACCTGTTCATCATCGAGGGATGGCTGCCCGAGGCCCGCGTCGCAGATCTCGAGGGGGGCCTCCACGATCGGTTTGGCCCGGAGGTCGTCACCGCGACGGTCGGCGGCGAGGACTGGTCCGCGCCCGACACGCCGGTCACCCTCCACAACCCGCCCATCTTCCGCCCCTTCGAGGTGCTGACACGAACGCTGCCGCTGCCCAAGTACGGCACCATCGATCCCACGCCCTTCGTCGCGGTGTTCTTCCCGGCCTTCTTCGGCCTGATGCTCGGCGACGTCGGGTACGGGCTGATGCTGGCGGCGCTGGCCTGGGTGCTGCGCGTGAAGTCGGCGCCCGGCTCCCAGCTGAGGTCCGTCTCCACCATCGGGCTGGCCTGCGGATCGAGCGCCGTAGCGTTCGGGATTCTCTTCGGCGAGCTCTTCGGATCCCTCGGCCACGCCCTGGGACTCCACCCGCTGTTCAACCGCGAGGAGGCCACCATACCCTTCCTGGGGATGGCCATTGCCATCGGCGTCGTGCACATCGTGCTGGGCCTGGTGCTGGCGGCGCTGAACCTGTGGCATCGCGGGCACCGGCGGGAGGCGATGGGCCGCGGCGTCACGCTCTCGATGCTGCTGTTGACGGGGCTGGCGCTGCTGGCCGCGCTCGAGGTGCTGCCCCCGCGCCTCTTCACGCCGTTTGCCATCGCCGTACTGGTGGCCTTCCCGGTGCTCGTGGCGCTCGAAGGCATCGTGGCCGTCATCGAGTTGCTCTCGACGTTCGGCCACATCCTGTCCTACGCGCGTATCATGGCGCTCGGCACGGCGTCGTTGATGCTGGCCGTGGTGGCCAACGAGATGGTCGGCGCGATGGGGAGCGTGGTCGTGGGAGCGCTCTTCGCGCTGCTGTTCCACCTGGTGAACTTCGCCATCGGGCTCTTCAGCCCGACCATCCACGCGCTTCGCCTGCACTACGTGGAGTTCTTCGGGCACTTCTTCAGCCCCGGCGGCGCGGAGTATCGGCCGCTCGGGCACTGGCACTCGACATCCTGAGAGGAGGACTGCGCCATGGAGATTGCACTGCTGGGACTTGCCGCGGCGTTGGCCATCAGCATACCGGCCATCGCCACGGCCTGGGCCCAGAGCCGCATCGGGCCGGCGGCCGCCGCCAGCCTCGCCGAGAAGCCGGAACTGTCGACCACCGCCATCATCCTCATCGCCATTCCCGAAACGATGGTCATCCTCGGCTTCGTCGTCGCCGTGCTCATCCTGTTGAGGACGGGCGGCTAACCCCGGGGACCGTCATGGCCCTCGCGGATCTCATCGCCCGGCTCGAGCAGGACGCCGCGAACCGGGTGGAGGCCATCCGGCGCCAGGCCGGGGACGAGGTGCGCGCGATCGAAGCCGCCGCCGAGCAGGCGCTGTCGGACCACCGCGCCGCGCACGTCGGGCGCCGCCACGCCGGGCGCCAGGCCGCCTTCAGGCGGCAGCTGGCCGAGGCGCGCCGATCGGCGCGCGCGCGCGAGCTGGAGGCGAGACACGCCCTGCTGGCGCGCGTGATGGACCGCGCGCGCTCACTGCTGTCCGACGCGGCCGGGACGCCCGCGTACCAGCACGCCCTGCCCGCGCACCTCGACGAGGCGCTTTCGTACGTCGAGGGCGTCGCCTGCCGCGTGCGATGCCCATCGTCGTGCGCGCGGGCGCTGGCCGCGGCGGCGGCTCGGCACCGGGGCGTCTCGCTCGAGGTGGACGAGTCGATTGGACCAGGCTTCATCGTCGAAGCGCTGGATGGATCGGTCTCGATCGACAACACGCTGCCGGCGCGGCTCTCGCGCGTGGAAGGCCGGCTGGCGGTCGAGCTGCTGAACGAGGTACGCGATGTCGTCGCCTGAACTCGCCCTCGTGGCGCGAGCCCAGGGGGTGAGCACCCATCTGCTCTCCAGGGAGGTGCTGGAATCGCTGTCAGAGGCGCCGGACCTCCCGGCGCTGGCGCGCGCCATGGCGAGGCTCGGGCCGCAGATCGAGCCCGCAGGCGAGACCGCCGATATCGACGCCATCGACCAGGCCATCCGGCGCACGGCCGCCCGGCACCTGCGCACGCTCGGCCGCTGGCAGCAGCGATCACCAGGGGTGCTCGATGCGTTCTGGGCAGACCAGGATCGACGGAACCTGCGTGCGCTGATACGGGGAGCGCTCCAGGGCGCGCCGGTGGCCTCGCGGCTGTCAGGCCTGCTCCCCACCCCGCGACTGCCCGATCGCGTGCTGACCGAACTCGCGCGGCAGGCATCGCCACGGGCCGTGGTCCATCAGCTCCTGCTGATGGGCGATGCCGACGCGGGCGCCCTGCAACCTCACGTCCAGAAGGCGCAGCCAGACCTGTTCGCCATCGAGGTGACCCTGCTCCAGGCGATGGCGCGCCGCGCCACCGCCGCGGCGCACAACGCCGACGACACCCTGCGCCAGTACGTGCGCGAGCGCATCGACGTCGGCAACGTGCAGAATGCCCTGCTCATCACCGGCGCGCCTCGCGACGTGGACGTGGCCGCCGCGTTCGTCGAGGGCGGCCGCTGGCTGTCGCGGCAGGCGTTCGCCGCGGCCGCGGGCGCCGCCAGCCCGCAGGCCGCGCTCGCATCGATGACGACAGCCCTTGCGGGAAGCCCCCTGGCCGCGAGCCTGCCGCTCGTCGCCGGCGACGCGTCGCGCCTGGAGCGTGCGTTCCTCGCGAGCACACTGGAGCGCCTGCACCGGCTGGCGCGGACCGAACCGATGGGCAGCGCACGGCTGCTCGGCGTGCTGCTCCGCCTCGATGCACAGGCGCGCGATCTCCGAGCCGTGGCGTGGGGCGCGGCGCTCGGCACGCCTCCCGCCATGCGCAGGCAGCAGCTGGTGACGCCGTGGCGCTGAACGTGCGCGTCGTGTGCCGGCCCACGCTGGCCGCGGGCTTCGAGCTCGCCGGGCTCGCCGTGACGCGAGCGGCAGACGCGGGCGCCGCCGGCGACCAGCTGAAACGCCTGGCCGCGGACCCGGACGTCGGCCTGGTGCTCGTCGATGACGGGCTCTATCGGCTGGTGCCGGCGGACTTGAAAGCCCGTCTCGATCGACAGGCATTGCCGGTCGTGGCGCCCATCCCGGCGCCCGACTGGGACGCGCGCATCGCCGCCGAGGCCTACATTCTCGAGATCCTGCGGCAGGCCATCGGCTACCGCGTGAGGCCGCGATGACCGCCGGGACGCTGACACGCGTGGTGGGGGCGCTCGCCGAGGCGACGGGCCTGGGCGGCGTCGCCCTGCACGAGCTCGTGCGGGTCGGACACGCCGCGCTGCTCGGCGAAGTGCTGCGGGTGAGCGGCGACGTGGCCACGCTGCAGGTCTTCGAGGAAACCACCGGGCTGCGTGTGGGCGAGCCGGTGGTGCGCGAGGAGCTGCCGCTGGCCATCGAGCTGGGCCCCGGGCTGCTGGGCCAGGTCATCGACGGCATCGGGCGCCCGCTCGGACGACTGGCCGAGCTGAGCGGCGCGTTCATCCAGCCCGGATCCGCGCCGCCAACGCTGGATCGTGACACGCGCGTGGCCTTCGAGCCCGCCTGCGCCGCCGGCGATTTCGTGGAGGCAGGCGACGTGCTGGGCGCCGTGGCGGACCGCGGCGGCTTCCCGTTCAGGCTGCTCGTCCCTCCAGGCCGATCGGGCGTCGTGCGCGACGTGCGTCCGGGTGATGTCGGCCTCCTCGATGCGGTCGTAACCCTGGACGCGGGTGATCCCCTCACACTCCTTCAGAAATGGCCCGTGCGCCGCCCGCGTCCCGCAGGCGCGCGCGTCGCCGCGGATCGGCCCTTCCTGACCGGCCAGCGCATCTTCGACTTCCTCTTCCCCGTCGCCGAAGGCGGCACCGTGGCCGTGCCCGGCGGTTTCGGCACCGGCAAGACCGTCATCGAACAGGCGCTGGCGAAGTTCGGCGATGCCGACGTCGTCGTCTACGTCGGGTGCGGCGAGCGCGGCAACGAGATGGCCGAAGTGCTGAACGAGTTCGCGAAGCTGGTGAACCCGCGCACGGGTCGCTCGGTGATGGATCGCACCGTCCTCGTCGTCAACACGAGCAACATGCCGGTGGCCGCGCGCGAGTCGTCCGTCTACGTCGGGCTGACCGTGGCGGAGTTCTTCCGCGACATGGGCAACCGCGTGGCCGTGATGGCCGACAGCCTGTCACGGTGGGCCGAGGCGCTTCGCGAAGTGGGTTCGCGTCTGCAGGAGATGCCTGGCGAGGAGGGCTACCCCACCTCGCTGGCCAGCCGCGCCGCGAAACTTCACGAGCGCGCGGGCCGCATGCGCTGCCTCGGCCGTCCCGAGCGCTACGGCAGCGTCACGCTCATCAGCGCCGTGTCGCCACCGGGCGGCGACTTCTCCGAGCCCGTCACCCAGGCCTGCCTGCGCGTGACGAGCGCCTTGTGGGCCCTCGACGCCGCCCTCGCGCACCAGCGGCAGTTCCCGGCCGTGGATTGGTCCACGAGCTACAGCCTGGATGCCCAGGCGATGGTGCAGTACTTCGACCAGCAGGTGGAGCCGCGATGGTCGGCCACGCGGGCACGCGCGCTCGACCTCCTGCAGCGCGATGCCGAGCTGCGCGAGGTGGCCAGCGTCGTCGGTCCCGATGCACTGGAGGACAGGGACCGCCTGCTGCTTGCCGCCGCCGCCGCATTCCGCGAGTTCGTGCTCGGACAGAGCGCCTTCGATCCGAACGACGCCTTCTCGCCCCCTGGAAAGACCTTCGCGCTGGCCGACGCGGCCCTTGCGCTCTTCGACCAGGGCGCAGAGGCGCTGGCCGCCGGGCGCACGTTTGCCGATCTCCCGCTCGATGCGGTTCGCCGGGCACTCGCGAGCCTCCGCGATGCGGCGGCGGACGGCCTGGACGCAAGCCGGCAGGCCGCGCTCGAGGCGGTCGCAGCCCTGGCGGCGCCGAGCGCAGCGGACGGGGACGAACCATGAGCCTGGCACGCACCTATCGCGGCGCGCGCGCGGCAGCGGGGCCCCTCGTGTACCTCTCGGGCGTGCAGCGCGCCGCCCTCGGCGAGTGGGTCTCGGTGGAGTCGCCCGGGCAGCTGCCGCTGCGCGGGCAGGTCATCGACGCAGGCCGCGACGTCACGGTGGTCCAGGTGCTGGAAGAGACGCTTGGCCTCGCCCCGGCGTCCGTGCACATCACGCTCACGGGCGAGCTGGCGAGCGCGGTCGTGGGCCGCGATCTGCTGGGCCGCGCCCTCGGCGGCGTCGGCGCGCCCCGCGACGGGCTGCCGCCGCCGATCGGTGAAGCCATCGCCCCGCTCTGGGGTGCGCCCATCAACCCCACGCGTCGCCTGCCCCCGAGGGACTTCATCGAGACCGGCATCTCCGCCATCGACGGCCTGAACACGCTGGTGCGCGGGCAGAAGCTACCGGTGTTCTCGGGCCCGGGCCTTCCCGCGCTCGAACTGGCCGCTACCATCGTGGAGCACGCGCGTGCCCCACGAGACGAGCCGTTCGCCGTGGTGTTCGTCGCGATCGGCATCACCGAGCGCGAGACGCGCACGTTCCTCGAGCGCTTCCAGCACGGCGGCGCGCTCGAGCGGAGCGTGCTGTACCTGAACCAGGCGCAGGACCCGACCATCGAGCGGCTGCTCGCGCCGCGCGCGGCACTGGCGGAGGCAGAGCACCTCGCGTTCGTCCACGGCCTGCAGGTGCTGGTCGTGATGGCCGACGTCACGCACTACTGTGAAGCGCTCCGCGAGGTTGCTGCGGCCCGCGAAGAGGTGCCGGGCCGACGCGGATATCCGGGCTACATGTACACGGATCTCGCGTCCATCTTCGAGCGCGCCGGCGTCATCGAGGGATCGCCAGGCAGCGTCACGCAGCTCCCCATCCTGACGATGCCGGACGATGACATCACCCATCCCATCCCGGACCTGACAGGCTACATCACCGAGGGTCAGGTCGTGCTCAGCCGCGAGTTGCAGCGCCGCGGCATCTTCCCGCCCATCGACGTGCTGCCATCCCTTTCCCGGCTGATGAATGCCGGCATCGGGGCCGCGCACACCGTGCCCGAACACCGCAAGTGGGCCGACCAGCTCTACACCGTCTACGCCCGCGGCCGCGAAGCCCGGATGCTGGTGGCCATCGTCGGCGAGTCGGGGCTGATGCCCGCGGACCGGCGCGCGCTGGCGTTTGCCGAGGCGTTCGAGCGCACGCTGGTCGGGCAGGGCGCGGAACGGCGGAGCCTGACGGATACCATCGAGGCCGGCTGGCGGCTGCTGGACCGCCTGCCGCCCGAAGACCTCTTGAAGCTGACGCCCGCCATGCTCGCCGGCCGTGAGCAGCAGCGGCTGGCCGCGGCGGAGGCCCGGTCATGACGCGCGGGTCGCGGGCGCCTGCCACACGATCCAGCCTCATGCGATCGCGGCGCCGCCTCGCGCAGGTGCGAAAGGGCGCGGCGCTGCTCAAGCGCAAGCGCGAGTCGCTGGTGGACGAGCTGTTCAGCCGCGCCCGCAAGGCCGTCACCTCGCGTGAAGGCATCGACGCGCAGGCACGCGAGGCGTGGAAGGCGTTGTGGGAGGCGCTGGCCGCGCAGGGCGCCGAAGGGCTGGCGCCGCTCGGCTGGCCGGCGCGCGAGATCGAGGTGGATCTCGAGGCCGTCGAACTGTGGGGCCTGAAGGTGGTGGAGCTGGCCCATCGGCCGTCGGTGGTCCGAGGCCTCGCCGCGCGTGGCGTGCTCCCGGCCCCCGGCGAGGCCGCGGCGGAGGAAGCCGCCCGCGCCTTCGAGACGCTGGTCGAGCAGTTGCTCGATGCCGCGCCGCAGGAGCACCTGATGCGCAGGCTCGGCCAGGTGCTGTCGCGGACGACGCGGCTGGTGAACACGCTGGAGCAGCGCGTGGCAACGGACCTGTCCGCCGAACTCTCCTCCATTCAGCGCACGCTCGAGGAACGGGAGCGGGAAGAACACCTGCGCGTGAAGAGGCTCATCGCGCGGCGAGGCAGGGGGCTGTAGGATTGCGGTGCAAGGGTGCAGGGGTGCAAGGGTGCAGGGGTGCAGGGGTGCTGATGTGAGGAGTCGACTGTTGCAGTTCGTCGTGGCCGTCATGCTGGTGACAGTGGTGTGGACGGCGGTTCGGGCCGAGCAGGGGCCGCCGCCTGCGCCCTTCGATATCCTCATCCGCAACGCGCGCGTGCTGGATGGCACGGGAAACCCCTGGTATCGCGCGGACATCGGTGTCCGCGGCGACCGGATTGCCGCCGTCGGGTCGCTGGACGAGACAAAGGCGGCGACCGTCGTCGATGCGAAGGACCGGTACGTCACACCCGGCTTCATCGACGTTCACTCCCACGCGGGTCCGGGCCTGCTCACCGAACAGCTCAGGCACGGCCGGCCTGTGCTGGCGCAGGGCATCACGACGGTCTTCGTCAATCCCGATGGCGGCGGGCCCGTGGACCTCCGGACACAGCGCGCCTCCTACGAGAAGCAGGGCATCGGCGTGAACGTCGGGATGTTCGTGCCGCACGGCTCCATCCGCCAGCAGGTAATGGGCATGTCGGACCGGGATCCGGATGCCGGCGAGGTGGCGAAGATGACCGAGCTCGCGCGGCAGGGCATGCTGGCCGGCGCGCTGGGCCTGTCGAGCGGCCTCTACTACGCGCCCGGCAGCTACTCGAAGACCGCGGAGGTCGTGGCCATCGCGAAGGCCACGGCGCCCTTCGGCGGTGTCTACTCCAGCCATATCCGCGACGAGGCCGACTACACCGTCGGCGTTGTCGCCGCCGTGGACGAGGTCATCGCCGTGGCCGAGCAGGCCGGCGTCATCGGCGTGGTGTCGCACATGAAGGCGCTGGGGCCCGGCAGCTGGGGCCTGTCGAAAACGCTCGTCGAGCACATCGAGGCGGCCCGTGCCCGAGGTGTGCAGGTCTTCGCGGATCAGTACGCGTACGAGGCGAGCGGCACGGGCATTGTCGGCGCGCTGATGCCGCGATCCGCCCAGGTCGGTGGCCGCGACGCGATGATGAAGCGCATCCGCGGCGAGCTGCGCGAGGAGATTCGCGAGGCGGTGAAGATCAACATCGCCCGGCGCGGCGGCGCCGATACGCTGATGATCAGCCGCTACGCGCCGGACCCGTCCTTCGAGGGCCAGCGCCTGTCGGAGCTGGCCGCGAAAGCCGGCGTGCCCCCGGAGGAGTACGCGCTGCAGATGCTGGAGAAGGGCGACGCCAGCCTCGTCTCCTTCAACATGTCCGAAGACGACATCGAGCACATCATGCGGCAGCCGTGGACGATGACGTGCACGGACGGGGACCTGGTGCCGATGGGCCAGGGCAAGCCGCACCCGCGCGCGTACGGCGCGTTCCCGCGCAAGCTGAAGCGGTACGTGCGCGAGCGCGGTGCCATCGGCCTCGCGGATGCCATCCGCACGATGACGTCGCTTCCCGCCACGGTCTTCGGCCTGAAGGACCGAGGGCAGATCCGCGTGGGCGCGTACGCAGACCTGCTGCTCTTCGACCTCGCCCAGGTGAACGACGCCGCCACCTACCAGGAACCGCACCAGCTGGCCGAGGGGATGACCGACATCCTGGTCAACGGCCGCTGGGCGCGCAGGGATGGGCAGTTCACGACGATGCTCGCCGGGCGGGTCGTGGTCCCCGAGCGCCGCTAGCCGCGCTTTCCCTCGATGACGATCACCGGGTCCTCGAGCCTCGTCTGGGCATCGCCCTCGACGAGCCAGACTTCGTACTTGTAGGACGCGTTCTCGACGCCGGTGGGCACGAGCGCGCCGATCGTGCGCCGCGGCCGCCGGTCGTCTTTCGGCCGCCGATCCGTGAACGGGCTGTTGTCGCCCGCGAATCGCAGCTCGACGTGCGCCTCGCCCGGCAGCGGCGTCGCCTCCTCGATGTGCCAGCGCATGGACATGAGCCGCCTGAGCCTGACGGTCTGGTCGGCTGTCGTGCTCTGCCATCCCCGCGAATCCTTGCGGACGGTGATGGTCGTGTGCTTCCCGGAGGCAGAGAGCGCCCGCAACCCGAGGGCGCCCGCGCCGAGGCCGACCAGCAGGGAGATGAACGATGCCATTCCGATGCTCATGGGGGAGCTCCTTTGTGTTGCGCCGACGCCAGCAGGGCGTCGAACGCCGGAAGGCGGCGCAGGGACTCGAGATCCTCTTCCGCCGCCACGATGGACGGGCTGTATCCGCCGTCGATGGCCTCCTTCAGCGCGGCCAGCGCCTCCTCGGTCCGCCCTGCCAATGCATGGACGACGGCGCTGGCGAAACGCACGTGGATACTCTCGGGCGCCAGGGCGATCGCGCGGTCCACGCGCGCCCGGGCAGCCTCGACATTTCCGGACTTGGCGAGCAGCACCCCCAGTGAAGCCAGGCGCTCTGCATCCGTCGGGTTGACCTTCAGTTCGGCCTCGGCCAGCTTCACGGCGGTCTCGTACGCCGCGCGCGCGTCCCGCCGCCGCCCCAACCTCCGGTAGGCATCGCCCAGGTTGCGGTGGAAGTCAGGCTCGTTCGGTCGAAGCTCCACCGCTCTCATGTACGCCTCCGCCGCGCGCGCGTAGTCGCCCCGCTGGTAGTGGATCGTGCCGATGTTGCTGACGGCGCCGGCCGACGGCCTGATGGCGATGGACCGCTCGTAGCTGGCGAGCGCACGGTCGTTGTCGCCAAGCGTCTGATAGACGGCCCCGAGTTGCTGATGCCCGTAATGGTTGTCGGGCTGCAGCCGCGTCAGCTCCTCGAAGGCCCTGGCAGCGTCCGCGTAGCGTCCGGCGCTGAAGAGGGCGAGGCCGAGGTCGTTGTAGTGCCCCCAGTAGCCCGGGCGCAGGTCGATGGCCCGCTGGAACTCCACGACCGCCTCGTCGATGCGGCCTTCCCTCGCCAGCACCTGCCCCAGCTGCCGCCTCGCCTCGTCGAAGTTGGGCCAGAGGATCAACGCATGCCGCAGCTCGTCGGCGGCTTCCGCCAGCCGCCCGCCTCCGGCGAGCACGACCGCAAGCGTGTACCGGACCTCGGGCCGGTCGGGCGCGAGCCGGAGCGCCGTCGTGCTGCTGTCGGTGGCACGGGCCATCCACTGCGCATCGCGGGTCTCGCCGTACTGCCGAAAGCACGTCTCGGCCAGCGCCGCATGCGCGAGGCCGAAGCGCGGATCGATCCGGATGGCCTCCGAGAAGGCCGCCACCGCCTTGTCGAGATTGCCCTGCACGTCCCGGCGCTCGAGCAGCGAGCGCCCCTGCCAGTAGGCTTCGAGAGCAGCCGGGCTCGCAGTGGGCGGAACGCCCGGGCGCACGGCCCGCAGCCCGGACACGTGGACGCGGAGGGCCGAGGTGACGGCCCGGGCCAGCCGCGACTGGAGGTCGAAGATCTGGTTCAACGTACCCGGAAACGACTCGGCCCAGGCGATCGAACGATCCGGCCGCACCAGCGTCAGCGAGACGTGGAGGCGATCCCCGGACTGCTGCACGCTGCCCTCGACGAGGAAGGTCGCGCCCAGGTCCCTGACCAGCGTGTCCATGTCCCGCGATCGCTCCCGTGCCTCTGCGACCGCCCCGCGCGACAGCACGGTCACCCCGGGCAGCATCGCCAGGCTGGTGATGAGGCTGTCGGCCACGCCGGCGGCGATGTAGTCCCGGGACGGATCCGCGCCGAGGCTGCTGAGCGGCAGCACCGCCACCACGGGCACGGCGGCCGGCCCTGCCGCCACGGCGGCCGTCCGCTGCCGAAGCCATCCCACAAGACCACCAACCAGGGCCAGGAGCAGCACCGCGGTCACCAGCGCCCGTCGTGTCAGCGGGCGCCGGGGGGCACGCGCGGTGGCTCGGGTCGTCGTCGGCCGCGGCCGGAGCGCCCGCACCACGTCGTGCGCCGACGCCGGGCGCTGCCGGGGATCGCGCGCGAGCAGCGACGCGACGAGCTCATCGAGCTCCCCGGGCACGGCCGGCGCGACGCTTCGAAGCCGGGGCGCATCCCCAGAGAGCATGGCCTGCGCCAGGGCGAGGGCGTCCGCGCCCGGGAACGGCCGCCGGCCCGCCAGCATCTCGAACAGCATCACCCCCAGCGCGAAGAGATCCGCGCGCGCGTCCACGTGTCCGGAGAGCCACTGCTCGGGCGCCGCGTACCCGGGCGTGCCGACGATGTCGCCGACGCTCGTGCCGCCTCCGGCCACCGTCGTGGCCGAGTCCGCGGGCAGCGTGCGGGCGACGCCGAAGTCGAGGATCTTGGCGCGGCCCTCGGGGGTAAGGATGACGTTGGCCGGCTTCAGATCACGGTGCACGACGCCGTGACGATGGGCCGCGTCGAGCGCGTCGGCCAGCTGGACGGCGATGTCCGTGGCCTCGGGAAGGGGCACGGCTCCGCGTGACAGCCGCGCCTGCAGCGTCTCCCCTTCCACGAACTCGAACACGAGCACGACGTGTCCGTTGTGATCGAGCACGTCGTGGACGGCGGCGATCCCCGGGTGTGTGAGGCTGGCCGCGGCGCGCGCCTCACGCATGAGCCGCTCGCGGCCCCTCGTGTCCTCGTCGTCCGAGGCGCGAACCGTCTTGAGCGCGACGGGCCGGCCCAGGCGCGTGTCGTCGGCGAGCCACACCTCGCCCATCCCGCCGGTACCCAGCGGCCGCACGACCCGATATGGACCGAGGGAAGTCCCAGGGATCACGATACCCCCGCGCCGCCGCGGGCCGAGAATACCACGCAGCCGATCAGTCGTCGTGCGTGATCAGACGGACGCTGCGCTGGTACGTCACGTAGGAGATGGCCCACTGCAGCATCACCGACGCGCGATTGCGGAAGCCGATCAGGAAGAAGATGTGGAGGAACACCCAGAAGAGCCACCCGGGGTAGCCCGACAGCCGCAGGAAACCAAAATCCGCGATGGCCGCGTTCCGCCCGATCGTGGCCAGGTTCCCGGGATCGATGTACCGGAACGGCGTCGTCGGCTCGCCCGACAGGCGCCGCACCGCGTTGCGCGCGGCATGCCGGCCCAGCTGCTTGGCGGCCTGCGCCACGCCTGGCAGCGGCTTGCCCGTCTGGTGGGTGAACGACGCCAGGTCGCCCGCGATGAACACGTCGGGATACCCGGGCACGGACAGGTCCGCATCGACGACCACACGGCCCGCACGGTCCAGCGCGGCCCCGAAGCAGCGGCCGAGCGGCGAGGCCTGGACGCCGGCCGCCCAGAGCACCGTGTCGGCCTCGATGCGCTCGCCGCCGAGCATCACCCCTCGGTCGTCGATGGCCGTGACCGGTGTATCCTCGCGCACCTGGACGCCCAGCCGGCTGAGGGATCGCCGTGCCGACGCGCGCAGTGACTCCGGAAACGTCGTCAGGATGGACGGGCCGGCCTCGAGCAGCAGGATGCGGGCCGACGCCGGGTCGACGTTGTCGAACTCGGAACGAATCGCCTGACGGGCAATCTCGGCCAGCGCGCCGGCAAGCTCCACGCCGGTCGGCCCCCCACCGACGATGACGAAGGTGAGCAGCCGGCGCTGGCGCGCGGGATCGGTTTCGCGCTCGGCCCGCTCGAACGCCAGCAGCACGCGCTTCCGGATCTCGAGCGCGTCGTCGAGCGTCTTCAGGCCCGGCGCGTGCGGCGGCCAGTCGTCGTGGCCGAAGTACGAATGTGTCACGCCCGTGGCGACGATCAACGCATCGTAGGTCAGCGTCTGTCCGCCGTCGAGGTGAAGGCACTTCGCGTCGGGATCGACGCGCTCGACATTCGCGAGCAGCACGCGGAGGTTCTTCTGGCGCCGGAGGATCCAGCGGATGGGCGAGGCGATGTCGCCGGGTGAGAGCCCGGCCGTGGCAACCTGGTACAGGAGCGGCTGGAAGACGTGGTGATTGTGCCGATCCACCAGCGTGACGCGCACGGGCTCGCGCGCCAGCGCCCGGGACGCATCGAGCCCGGCAAACCCGCCGCCGATGATGACGATGTGAGGGACGTGGGGACCGTCGGTCATTCGTAGCGCAGGGCCTCGACCGGATCCAGCCCCGCCGCGCGCCGGGCCGGCCAATACCCCGCCAGAAAACCAACGAACACCGCCGTGGTCAGCCCCGACAGCACCAGATCGGAAGAGCACACG
>JBFWQE010000047.1:0-35337 GCA_050249615.1 Vicinamibacterales bacterium | reverse complement strand
ATAGGACGCAGATGGCGCAGGCGCGCCGCAGATGGCGCAGATGACGCAGACGCGCCGCAGATGGACGCAGATGGACGCAGTTGCTGACGCGCCGCAGATGACGCAGATGGCGCAGATGGACGCACAAATGCAAACCGCTCGAGGGACGCGTCGCCAGGCGCCAGCTGCGGCTGGCATGACTTCTGCCACCCTGGGCATCTGCGTCATCTGCGGCGCACTGCGCCCCGTCTGCAGCCTCTGCGTCCTATCTGCAGCGCCTCTACGTCCTATCTGCGTCCTATCTGCGCCATCTGCGTCATCTGCGCCATCTGCGCCATCTGCGTCATCTGCGGCGCATCTGCGTCCCCTCGGCGTCCCAATCTGTGTCTTGCGTCGGCGTCGTGGGCTCGCTAGGATCGGGGTTCCTCCGTGAACGCCGCCACCCCCATCCTGGATACGTCGTTCGAAGGGCTCAGCCTCGTTCGCCGCGGCAAGGTGCGCGACGTCTACGCGGTGGACGACGCCCTCCTCATCGTCGCCACCGACCGCATCTCCGCGTTCGACTACGTGTTGGGGTCGGGCATCCCGGACAAGGGCCGCATCCTCACGCAGCTGTCGGCCTTCTGGTTCGCGCGGACGCGGCACATCGTGGCCAATCACCTGGTCAGCACGGACGTCGCCACGTACCCCGCGACGGCGCGTGCACACGCCGCCGTGCTCGAGGGTCGCTCGATGCTCGTGCGCCGCACGACGCCGCTGCCCGTGGAGTGCGTGGCCCGCGGGTACATTTCCGGATCGGGCTGGAAGGACTACCGGGCAACCGGGCAGGTCTGCGGCATCCCGCTCCCCCCGGGGCTGCGCGAGTCGGATCGGCTGCCGGTCCCGATTTTCACGCCGGCCACCAAGGCCGAGTCGGGTCACGACGAGAACATCAGCGAGGCGCAGGCCGCCGAGCTCGTCGGCCCCGAGCTCCTCGCGCGCCTCAAGGCGCTCACGCTGTCGCTCTACGACTTCGGCGTCGCCCACGCGGCGTCGTGCGGTATCATCCTGGCCGACACGAAGTTCGAATTCGGGGTGACCGACACCGGGGACCTGCTGCTCATCGACGAGATGATGACGCCCGACTCGTCGCGCTACTGGCCCGCGGATCAGTATGCGCCCGGCGGACCGCAGCCGAGTTTCGACAAGCAGTACGTGCGCGACTACCTGGAGTCCATCCAGTGGAACAAGCAGCCGCCCGTGCCTTCGCTGCCGCCGGACGTCGTGGCCCGCACGCGCGAGAAGTACCTCGACGCCTACCGTCGCCTGACGGGCACCGACCTGCCCACCACGGCCCGATGACCGCCTTGATTTCGCCGGTGGTGGCCCTCCGTGCGTGAGATGCTCGATCAGCTCGTGGCCGAAATGGTCGAGAAGGGCATCCGCTTCCAGGATGCGCAGCGCGAATTCGAGAAACGCTTCATCGCCCGGGTCGTCCAGCAGAGCGACGGGAACCTCTGCCGCGCCGCCGACACCCTGGGCGTGCACCGCAACACACTCACCCGGAAAATCAAGGAACTGAAAGTCAGGCCGCGCTGACGCGCGGTAGGCCGCCCCTCGGGCGGTAGGCCGTCGGTGGGCGTCCCTTCGGACGGCAGGCACCGGCAGGGGCATTCCCCCGCAGCGACAGGGAGCGCCGACCGAGCGGCGAAGCCGCGGGGCCCACGCCCGCGCGGCGCAGCCAGGTGCCCGCCGAGCGCCAGCGAGACCTCGTGGCCCTTGACAAGGCCGGCACCGCCTTCCTACACTTAGCAGTCGTCATTACTGACTGCTAGCCTCGCAGGGGGTCGAGTGCTAGCAGAGCGAAGGACCCCCTGACAATCACGCTCAGCCACGGGCGCCGGCACGAGCCGGGCGCCCTTGAGATTCGCAGTGAACCCCAGCAGGACGGAGTAACGAAGATGGCGTTGAGACCGCTTCACGACCGCATCCTCGTGCAGCGCATCGAGGAAGAAGAGCAGAAGGTTGGCGGCATCATCATCCCCGACTCGGCGAAGGAGAAGCCGCAGCAGGGCAAGGTGATCGCCGTCGGCGCCGGCAAGGCCGACAAGGACGGCAAGCGCATCGCGCTGGACGTCAAGCAAGGCGACACGATCCTGTTCGGCAAGTACTCCGGGCAGGAAGTGAAGGTCGACGGCGAGGATTACCTGATCATGCGCGAGGACGAAGTGCTCGCCGTGGTCGAGGGCAAGTAGCAGAGGACGGAGACTCACGACAATGGCAAAGCAGATCATCTACGGCGAGCAGTCGCGCCAGGCCATCCTGCGCGGCGTCAACCAGCTCGCGGACGCGGTGAAGGTGACCCTCGGCCCCAAGGGCCGCAACGTCGTCCTCGACAAGAAGTTCGGCTCCCCCACCATCACGAAGGACGGCGTGACCGTCGCCAAGGAGATCGACCTCAAGGATCCCCTCGAGAACATGGGCGCGCAGATGGTGCGCGAGGTCGCGAGCAAGACGTCGGACACGGCCGGTGACGGCACGACGACTGCCACCGTGCTGGCCCAGGCCATCTACCGCGAGGGCGCCCGCAACGTGGTCGCCGGCGCGAACCCGATGGAGCTGAAGCGCGGCATCGAGAAGGCCGTCGAGGCCATGACCGCCGAGATCCGCAAGATGGCCAAGCCGGTGAAGGGCAACATGATCGCCCAGGTCGGCACCATCTCGGCCAACTCGGACGAGACCATCGGCAAGATCATCGCCGAGGCGATGGAGAAGGTCGGGAAGGACGGCGTCATCACCGTCGAGGAGGCCAAGACCCTCGAGACGACGCTGGACGTGGTCGAGGGCATGCAGTTCGACCGCGGCTACCTCTCACCCTACTTCGTGACGGATCCGGAGCGCATGGAAGTGGTGCTCGAGAATCCGCTCATCCTCATCCACGAGAAGAAGGTCAGCTCGATGAAGGACCTGCTGCCGGTGCTGGAGCAGGTCGCGCGCGCCGGCCGCCCGCTGCTCATCATCGCCGAGGACGTGGAGGGCGAGGCGCTGGCCACGCTCGTGGTCAACAAGCTGCGCGGCACGCTGCAGGCCGCGGCCGTCAAGGCCCCCGGCTTCGGTGACCGCCGCAAGGCCATGCTCGAGGACATCGCCATCCTCACCGGTGGCCGTGCCATCACCGAGGACCTCGGCGTCAAGCTCGAGAACATCAAGATGGAGGACCTCGGCCGCGCCAAGAAGGTCACCATCGACAAGGACAACACCACCATCGTCGAGGGCGCCGGCGAGGCGAAGGCCATCGAGGGCCGCGTCAAGCAGATCCGCGTGCAGGTCGAGGAGACCTCCTCGGACTACGACCGCGAGAAGCTGCAGGAGCGCCTCGCGAAGCTCGTCGGCGGCGTCGCCGTCATCAAGGTCGGTGCGGCCACCGAGACCGAGATGAAGGAGAAGAAGGCGCGCGTCGAGGACGCGATGCACGCGACCAAGGCGGCCGTCGAGGAGGGCATCGTCCCCGGCGGCGGCGTGGCGCTCATCCGCGCGAGCAAGGCGCTCGACGGCCTGAAGCTCGAAGGCGACCAGGGCGTCGGCGTCGCCATCATCAAGCGCGCCATCGAAGAGCCCTGCCGCTGGATTGCCACCAACGCCGGCCACGAGGGCTCCATCATCGTGGCAAAGGTGAAGGAGGGCAAGCAGGACGAGGGCTTCAACGCCGCCACCGACGTCTACGAGGACCTGGTCAAGGCGGGCGTCATCGACCCGGCCAAGGTCGTCCGCAACGCGCTCCAGAACGCGTCGTCCATCGCCTCCCTCCTCCTCACCACCGAGGCCCTGGTCTCGGAGATTCCCGAGGAGAAGAAGGAAGCCCCGGCCATGCCGGGCGGCGGCGGTATGGGCGGCATGTACTGACGCGCGCCCATTGACGATTGCCGATTGACGATTGGCGATTCATCGGAGGATTGATGATTGTCGATTGGTGCATTCGGTGATTGGGTGATTGGGTGATTGGGTGATTGGGTGATTGCCTGATTGGGCGATTGGGGCCCGGCGGGACTTCGGTTCCGCCGGGCCCTCTTGTTTCTGAACGACCGCGATGACGCCTGTCCGGCGGGTGGTGCCGGCCCGGCTCGCTACCGAACGAATCGCACGCGAAACAGCTTCGGCCACAGCTTGCCGGTGATGAGGAACGTCCGATCCGCCGGGTCGTAGGCGATGCCGTTCAGCACGTCCACGCCGAATCGCTCGGCCGGGGCCAGCAGGCCCGAGGCGTCCACGCGCGCCGTGACGGCGCCGGACTTCATGTCGATGCGCACGATGGTGTCGGTCGTCCACACGTTCGCGTACACGTCGCCGCCGACGCACTCGAGCTCGTTGATCCGGTCCAGCGGCCGCCCCCCCATCGTCACCTTGACCATGCGCGTGACGGCGAACGTCGTCGCCGAGCGAACCGTGAGCGCATCGCTGCCGTTGCTCATCACGAGCGACCTGCCGTCGTGGCAGAGGCCCCATCCCTCGCCCTGGTAGGCCAGCTCCCCCACGCGGCCCAGCGTGTTCTTGTCGTAGAGGAGCACCCGGCCGTGCTGCCAGGTCAGCTGGAAGAGCCGGTTGCCGACATCGGCCAGGCCCTCGGCGAAGTAGGGGGTGGGGACGGCAACCTGCTGTTTCACCGCGCCGGTCGCCAGCTCCACCTTGCGAAGGGAGGAGCGCCCGACGAGGCCCGTGCTCTCGTAGAGCACCCCGTCGCGCCAGATGAGCCCCTGCGTGAAGGCGTTCCGATCGTGCGGATAGGTCCGCACGACGCTCACCTTCAACACATCCGGCTGTTTCGCAAACAGCGGCTGCTGTGCCGCGGCGCGGCCGAGAGCGGGCGCGGCCACGACAACGCCCATGCACACGATCAACAGGCCAACGCGCTTCCCGATCATTGCCGCCATTATCCCACCGCCCGAAGGGCGGCCCGCCCGCGCCGTCAGCGCGGGCCCACCGCGCCAGGGCGCGGCTCTATCGGAGCGTGAAGGTGAGCTCGATGGTGATGATGACCGGCACCGGCTCGCCCTGGCGCATCCCGGGCGAGAAGCGCCACTGCTTGGCGGCCTTGATGGCCTCCTGGTCGAGACCGAAGATCGGATCCAGCGAGCGCGTCACCCGGACGTCGCCAACCGAGCCGTCGGGCATGACGATGCACTCGAGCCAGACCGACCCCTGGACCTTGGCGCGCATGGCGTCGGCCGTGTACTGCGGCTTCACCTCGCGCAGCACGCGCGGCAGCGTGATGCCGGCGCCCGGCTTGTAGGCACCACCGCCGGTGCCGCCGCCGAATCCCTTGCCCAGGCCCGACCCCTGTCCTTCGCCGACACCGGTCCCCGAGCCTGTGCCGGCCCCGCCACCCGCGCCCGCCCCCTGCGACTCGGTGGACACATTGGCGCTCTGGATCGTGCCTGGCAGCATCTGCTGCGCCGCGGCCATGTTCACGGCCGGGATGTTGATGGCCTCGAGCGGAGGCGGTGGTTCCGGCTCCTCCACCTTCGGAGGGGGAGGCGCCAGGTCCGGCTTCTTCTGCACCGGAACCGTGAGCTTGTCCTTGCCAGGAAGTTCAGCCCTCCGCGGCGGCTCCGGCATCTTGTTGCCGCCGCCGCCCCCGCCGCCGCCCGGACCCGGCTCGGCCAGCCACACGATGCGATCGACGGGAATGTCCGGGGGGGGCTCGTACACGGGCCGCGGCGGCTCGTAGCGAGCCATGAGGATGCCCAGGATTACCATCAGCACGTGAGCGCCGACCGACGACAACACGCCGACACGCGACTGCCGGGTCTCGAACGAGAATTGCACGTCCACCGGCCGATCGGCCCGCACGTGGAGGGGCCCGTCCGGGGCCTCTGGCAGCGGGGGCGTGGTCGGTAGGGTCATGCGTGGATCGCCGCTGAAACCATTGTGAACGAGGGGTCCGGCACTGACAAGTGCAAACCCGACGCCACACCGTTATGACGCCCCAGGAGGACGCCTGGCTTCAGTGCTACAATTGGCGGTCAGGTTGCCCTCGGGCAATCGAAGGAGCTGTCCACATGGAGGTCCTCGCGTTGTTCGGACCAATCGGCCTGCCAGAGATGTTGATCATCCTGGCGATCGTGATCCTCATCTTCGGCGCCAACCGCCTGCCTGAGCTTGGCAAGGGCATTGGCGCGGGCATCAAGAACTTCAAGTCCTCCATCAAGGATGGCCAGGAGAAGGACGACTAGTCTCCCCGTCTAGAGAAGCACGCGCGCATCGCCGACGCGCCGCGTCACCCGCTCCCGGTCCAGGTACTCCAGCAACGGGATCGCAAACTTGCGCGTCACACCATAGCGGTCCTTGAACATCGCGACGTCCAGTCTGACCACGCCGCCCGTTGCGGCGGCCTTCATCGCGGCCATGTCACGCTTGAGCCCTTCGAGTGCCTCCCGGTGCAGCACCAGGGTGTCGAGCTTCATCAGCGTTCTCTGCCGCAGCAGATAGGTCGTGGCCGCTTCGGCGGCCGCGACGGCCACGCCGGCCCGTGCGGCCAGCGTGGCCAGGTCCGGCGGCGTGAGCCCCGCGATCCGATAAGCGTCCTCGACGGCCGCCACGGTGGCCTCGCCTCCCGGGAGGGCCACGCGGTGGCTCGTCAGCGCCAGCCGGTCGCGGTCCACGAGTACCCGGTCCTTCGCCAGCTGTCGCACGACGGCCTCGAAGATGGCGGAATCGACGCCGGCGAACAGCCGCACCCGCGCTTCCTCGCGCGGCAGGCCTTCGCTGGTCGGGTTATGTTGGTGAAACTCGCCAACGAGCGCGGCGACCTTCTTCGAGACAATCGAGAGCGCCTCGGCGGACACCAGGCGGTCACCGGCTCGGCGGATCGCACCCGCCTGCTCGAGGGCGCGGGACACCACCTCCACCTGGCCGGGAAAAATGCCGGCCCGGGCCACGGCATCGCTCAGTGGCAGCCCGCGCAGGCCGCGGTCGGCCACCATCGCCGCCAAGGCGCGGGGACCGTCCGCGCCGCGCAGCGCCTCGAGCCTCGCCACCCCGCCCGGGTTGCGGATGCCCGGCGAAGTCGGCGCGGGGTCGAGCACCGTGGCCGCGCCAATCGTGAGGGGCGGCGAATAGCTCCGCAGCACGACCCGGTCGCCTCGGGTGAGTACGGCGGCCGCCTCCAACCGGAGGCGCGCCAGCGCGCGGCCCCCGGCGGGGATCTCCGTGAGATCGGGGCCTGCCAGCGACACGCGGGCCAGGACTTCCGCGGTGCCGTGATGGACGCGGACGCGCGCCCCGTGCCTCAGCGCGCGCGCCGAGGACAGCAGTTCGAGGTCCACGTCGGCCCGGCGCGTCACAGCCAGCGAGCCCGCTTCCGCCAGCGTCTGCCCGCGTGATACGTCGGCGAGCTCGACCCCGCCGAGGTTGACCGCCGCGCGCTGCCCTGCCGTCACCGCGTCCCGGGCCTCCCCGTGCACCTGGATGCCTCGCACCTTCGCGGTCCTCTCTCCGGGGAGCAGGGCCAGCTCGTCGCCAACCGCGATGCGTCCCGACACCAGCGTGCCGGTGATTACCGTGCCGAAGCCGCGCATGGTGAACACGCGATCGATGGGCAACCTGGCCGCTCCGTCCTCGGGTCGCCGCCTGGCACGGGACGCGGCCTCCACCAGCACCGCACGCAGCGCGTCGAGCCCCTCGCCCGTGCGCGCCGAGACCACCACCATCGGTTTCCCCTCGAGAAACGAGCCTCGCACCAGGTCCGAAGCCTCGAGCGCAACCAGCGCGCGTGTGTCCGCGTCGGCGGCGTCCGCCTTCGTGATGACGACGCAGCCGTCCGTGATGCCGAGGAGCCGGCAGATGTCGAAGTGCTCCCGCGTCTGGGGCATCACGCTCTCGTCTGCCGCCACGATCAGCATGACGAAGTCCACGCCGCCCACGCCGGCCAGCATCGTCCGGACGAAGCGCTCGTGGCCCGGCACGTCCACGAACGCGATCCGCGCGTCGCCGATGGTGGCGTGCGCGAAACCCAGCTCGATGGTAATGCCGCGGGCCTTCTCTTCCTTCAGGCGGTCGGGGTCGATGCCCGTGAGGGCGTGAACGAGGGTGCTCTTGCCGTGATCGATGTGCCCGGCGGTGCCGGCGACGAGACGGTTCATCGCTTCTTCCGGCGCGAGCGTTCCCGCTTTCCCGGCCGCGTGGCCCGGGACGGACGGCGGCGTCCGGGCCCGGCAGTGCGGCGCTCCGGCTTCGGCCGGGCGGCTGGCCTGCGCGGGCGACGGTCCTCGTCCTGCCCCGCGGCCTCGACGACTTCCTCGATGCCGAGGTCGATCATCCGGCGCTCGAGGTCCACGCGCGCGATCTGCACGCGCACGTGGTCTCCGAGCCGAAACACCCGGCCCGAGCGCTCGCCGTAGAGCGCGTGTGTCCCCTCCGTGAACCGGTAGAAGTCGTCCGCGAGCGTCGAGATGTGCACGAGGCCCTCCACGTAGTGCTCCACCAGCTCGACGAAGAGCCCGAAGTGGGTGACGCCGGTGACGTAGCCCTCGAAGACCTCGCCGACCTTGCCCGCCATGAAGCGGACCTTCTTCCACTGGACCAGCTCCCGTTCGGCCTCGGTCGCGCGCCGCTCCCGCTCCGAGGCGTGCCGGCCGGCCTCGGGCAGCGACACCTCGAGCGCCTCGCGCCGCTCCCCGGGAACCTTCCCCTGGCGAAGCTCGCGCAGCGACCGGTGGACCACGAGGTCCGGGTAGCGCCGGATGGGCGACGTGAAGTGCGTGTAGCTCGCGGCTGCCAGCCCGAAGTGCCCCATGTTCACCGGGTCGTAGCGGGCCTTCTGCATCGTCCGCAGCATGAGGAACGCGATGGGCCGCTCCACGGGCGAGCCCTGGATCTGCCGCACGAGCCGCTGGAAGTGGGCGGGCCGCACGCCGTCGGGCGGCGCCCCCAGGGAGTATCCCAGTGAACCGACGAACGCCTCGAACTCCTCGACCTTGAGTGGGTCCGGAGGCTCGTGGATGCGATAGAGCGTCGGCATGCCCGCGTCCTCGAGGTGGCTGGCCACGGTCTCATTGGCCAGCAGCATGAACTCCTCGATGAGCCGGTGGGCGATGTTGCGCTCGGAGGCGATGATGTCGGCGACGAGCCCTTCGGTGTCGAGCACGATCTCCGGCTCGGGCAGGTCGAAGTCCACCGAACCGCGCCGGCGCCGGCGCCCGTTCAGGATGGTGAACAGCTCGCGCATCAGCTCGAAGGTGGGCACCAGGTCTCGATGCCGCTCCATCACGGCGGAGTCACGTTCCGTGAGGATGGCGTTCACGTCCGTGTAGGTCATCCGCGCGGTGCTGTGGATGACGCCGTCGTGCATCTCGTGGCGTACCACGTCGCCCCGCGTCGTCACCTCCATCAGGCACGACTGGACCAGCCGATCCACGTGGGGGTTGAGCGAGCAGACGCCGGTGGCGAGCGCGGACGGGAACATGTGCACGGCCCGTTCCGGGAAGTACACGGACGTGCCGCGCTCGTATGCCTCGCGATCGAGCGCGCTGCCCTCCTTCACGTAGTGCGCCACGTCGGCGATGTGCACGCCCAGCCAGTAGTGGCCGTTCGGCAGCCGCTCGATCGAGATCGCGTCGTCGAAGTCGCGGGCGTGCTCGCCGTCGATGGTCACGACGATGCGGTCGCGGAAGTCCGTGCGGCCGTGGGCGTCCTCGGGGCGCACGCTGGCGCCAATGCGGGCGGCCTCGGCGAGCGCGTCGGGCCCGTGCTCGTCCGGAATTCCGTGCTTGCGGAGGATGATGTCCGTGTCCACGCCCGGCTCGTCCAGGCGGCCGAGCACCTCGATGACCTCCCCGCGCGGCGCGTGCCCGGCGGCGCCGTGCCGGGTGATCGCCACGGTCACCATCTGACCCGGCTCGGCGTCGCCCGTCACGCCCCGCGGGATGAGGACATCGTCGATGGCGCGGCGGTCGAACGGCACGACGTAGGCCTGTCCCACCCGATCGTGTTCGAAGCGTCCCACGATGCTGGCCGGCAAGGCACGCGGCTTCTCGGTGGCGCGCCGGCCGCCGCCGCGGGGAAAGGCGTAGAGCCGCCCGCGGACCTTCACGAGCGCGCCCTCGTCCACCAGCGCGCGCAGCTGGCGTTTCACCGCCGGGCGCTCCAGCCGCGGAATCCGCAGGATGCGGATGATCTCGTCCACGCTCGACGGGTGCGCGAGCCGCTCGCGGAGGCGAGTCAGCAGGTCGGCCTTGCTCACGGGTTCACCAGCAGCACCTGGATGTCGCCCACGTTGGTGTCGGTCCGTCCGGTCCGGATCGTATCGCCCAGCGGGGCGAAAAAGTTGAACGAATCGTTGCGGTCGAGCACGTCCCCGGGAGTGGGAAGCCCACGCGCCCGGGCCCGGTGCAGGGTGTCGCCATCAACCGTTGCCCCAGCCACGTCACTGACGCCGTCGATGCCGTCGGTACCCGCGGTCGCCGCGATGGCCGCGCCCATCCCCGCCATCGGCTCCGCCAGGGACAGCGCGAACTCGAGGTTGCGCCCGCCGATGCCTGGTCCCGTGACCTGCACGACAGTCTCACCAGCTGACAGCACGCAGACACGCCCTCGATGTGCCCTCGCGAGCGCGAGAGCTCGATCCAGCCACGCGGGCCCCGCCACGCGCGCCTCGCCCGTCACCCGTTCGTCGAGGACGATCGCAGCGTACCCGAGCTGAGCCGCCGCCGCGCGGGCGGCGTCCACGGCATCAGCGGCCCGGCCCACGACGAAGGCATCGGCTCTCGACAAGGCCACGTCGCCTGCCTTGGGTGTCTCGGCCACCGTTCCGGCGACGCCCTCACGGATGCGTGAGACGACGGACTGCGGCAGCTGGCCCCAGGCGTCGCACGCCTCGATGGCTGCCGCCACGTCAGCCCAGGTCGATGGGTCGGGCACGCCGGGTCCCGATCCAATGACGCTCAGGTCGTCCCCCACGACGTCCGACAGCGCCAGCGTCGTCGTCGCGCCGGGGCAGGCTGCGGCCAGCCGCCCGCCCTTCACGCGGGACAGGTGCTTGCGAAGGGCGTTCAACTGGTGGATGTCGGCCCCCGCCAGCATGAGGGCCCGCGTTGCGGACAGCTTGTCGTCGAAGGCGAGGCCCTCCGCGGCCTCGCACATGAGCGCCGACGCGCCCCCAGAGAGCATCAGCACGAGGCGCTCGTCGCGCGCCACGCGCGAGGCGCGTGCCAAGGCTTCCGCAGCCGCGGCACGGCTGCGATGGTCCGGAAACGGGTGGGACGCGGGCATGAAGTCGAGGGAAGCCGGCATGGCCGAGGCAGGGTGGGTACCAATCGCCAGGGCTGAGCGGACGCGCACCTCCGGATGGGACAGCAGTGCCGTCGCCATCGCTGGACCGGCCTTCCCGACCGCGAGGAGGTGCACCGGCGCGTCGAGGAGCCGCGAACGCGTGGCGTCACGCTCGAGCGCACGTTCAACGACACGCCGTGCGGACACGCCATCCAGTGCGGCCTGGATCACGCGGAGCACATCGGTTTTGAGGGAGGGGGTCAGTGGACCTTGAGGGGATCGGACCAGGCTGACAGTCCGGTCACGACGTCGAACTCGCGGAGGAGCCGGGCCATCACCTCATCGGCGTCGGACTTCTCGGAGAGTTGTTCGAGATCCGAAATCACGCGCTGGAGCGCACGCTCGACGCCGCAGATGGCCTGCTCGGAGAAGTACTCGCGCTGTTGTTGCAGGCAGCGTTGATGCTTGAGGAACTCTTCGCGGTAGAAATCGGCAAGTGTCGAGACGGGGAGCTTCGCGGGGCGGTCGGTGCGGAAGTTCGGGAGGCGGTTCCTAACCCTCGACATGTCCGACAACATCTCCAAGTGTAAAGATCTCGTCACCCCCTTGTCAACGGGCCGAGCGCGAGGCCACGTGCCCGGCGAGGGCGCCGACCCCCAGCCCCGCGCCCACCAGCAGCACCATGTCCCGGAGCGACAGGAAGGAGACGCCGTCGCCGGTCAGCAGCCCCGACAGCTCCGGCCCGAGCCATCCCCGCACGCTCCCGTAGCCGGCGCCGAGCACCATCAGGGCCACGAGGGCGCCGGCGCCGCCGAGGAGCAGCCCCTCGACCACGAACGGCCCACGAATGTAGCCGAAGGGCGCGCCCACCAGCTGCATGATGTCCAGCTCGTCTCGCCTGGCGTGGAGCGACAGACGGACCACGGCGGTGACGGTGAACGCGGCCCCGAGCAGCAGCACGACCGTGAGGGCGAGGCCCGCCACGCGCACGCCGGCAATGAAGGACAGCACGCGCTCGAGCCATCGACGGTCGAACTGCACGTCGGCCACGCCGTCGAGCCCGCTCACCCGGGACGCGAGCGCCTCGGCCGCGTCGGCCACGCTCCCACCCGGCCGGAGGCGCACTTCGAACGAGGCGGGGAATGGATTGGTCCCGAGGGTGGGGGCGACATCGGCCAGTTCGGGGAAGTCGGCTTCGAAACGATCGAGGGCCTGCTCCTTGGTGATGTAGTCGACATGGAGGGCGGCCCCCTCGCCCTTCAGGTGCTGCTCGATGGCCGACCGGGACGCCTCCGCGATGTCGTCGCGGAGGAACACCGACACCTCCGCCGATTCCATCCACCGCTGCACCATGCGCTGCAGGTTGGCCGAGATCAGCAGGAACCCGCCGAGGGCGAGAAACGCGATGGAGATGGTCCCCATCGACATCGCCGCGGCGCGCCCGCCACGCCACAGGCTCGCGAGCGCTTCTTCGAACGAGTAGCGCACCATGCTCACGGCATCCCTCCGCCCTGGTCCAGGCGGCCGTGCTCGAGATGGATGCTGCGGCGGTTCACGAACCGGATCAGCTCGGGATTGTGCGTGGCGACCAGCACCGTCGTCCCGCGCGTGTTGATGTCCCTGAACAGCTTCATGATCTCGATGGAGAGTTCGGGGTCGAGATTGCCCGTCGGCTCGTCGGCCAGGATGATCTGGGGATCGTTGACCAGCGCCCGGGCGATGGCGATGCGCTGCTGCTCCCCACCCGACAGCTCGAGGGGGAACGCCTGGAGTCGGTGCTGCAGGCCGACCCACTTCAGCACCTGGTACGTGCGGCGCCGCTGCTGATCGATGGGCACGCCCAGCACGCGAAGGGCGAACGAGACGTTCTCGAAGACCGTCTTGGCCGCGATGAGCTTGAAGTCCTGGAAGACGAAACCGACCGTGCGCCTGTAGGCCTGGACCTCGCTCGGCGCGAGGCGCGCGAGGTTGCGCCCGCCCACGACCACGTCGCCCTCCGAGGGGCGCTCCTGGAGCAGCAGGAGCTTCAGCAGCGTGCTCTTGCCGGCACCGCTGGCGCCGGTGAGGAACACGAATTCCCCCTTGTCGATCGTCAGCGTCAGGTTGCGCAGGGCGTAGTAGTCCCCGTACGCCTTGCTCAGGTTCTGCGTCTCGATCACGGTCGGTAGTCTACTAGCTCCCCGCGCACCTGGCCGAATCCGGTCCCCGCGCGCTGCCCTGGGCTATCCGATGGCCTGCTTGAGCAGCTCGGTCACCAGCTTCGGGTCGGCCTTCCCCCGCGATTCCTTCATGACCTGCCCGACCAGGAACTGGAACTTGCGGTCCTTCCCCGCCCGGATTTCGGTGATCACGTCGGCATGTGCCTCGACCACCGCCCGGACCAGCGGCTCGATCGCCGAGGTGTCCGAGATCTGCGCCAGCCCCTCGGCGGCGACGATGTCGTCGGCCGATCGGCCCGAGTCGTACATCTTCGCGAACACATCCTTTGCCACTGTGCTGCTGATCGTGCCCTTCTCGACCACGCGGATGAGGCCGCCAAGCGCCTCTGGCGCCAGGGGGACCTCCTCGATGGCCACCCCCCGCTCCTTCATCGTCCGGAGCACTTCGCCCATCACCCAGTTGCTGGCCCCCTTGGGGCTTCCCGCCGCCGTGGCCGTCGCCTCGAAGTAGTCCGCCAGCCCGCGGGTCTGTGTCAGCAGTTCGGCATCGTAGGCGGGCAACCCGTATTGCGCCTGGAACCGGGCGCTCCGGGCTTCGGGAAGCTCGGGGAGCGCGGCACACAGCGCCTCGCGGCGCGCCTCCTCGATGACCAGGGGAGGCAGGTCCGGCTCGGGGAAATAGCGATAGTCGTGGGCCTCCTCCTTGCTTCGCATCGAGTAGGTCTTGCCCTGGGCGGCGTCGAACAACCGCGTCTCCTGCACGATGCGGCCGCCGTGCGCGATGACGTCCACGTGCCGGCCGATTTCGTACTCGATGGCCTTCTGCAGGTGGCGGAACGAGTTCACGTTCTTCACCTCGGTCTTGGTGCCCAGCGTGGCGCTGCCCGCGGGGCGCACCGAGACGTTGGCGTCGCAGCGCAGGCTTCCCTCCTCCATGTTGCCGTCGTTGACGCCGAGCCAGACGAGCATCTGCCGCAGCCGCTCGAAGAACTGCGCCGCCTCCTCGGCGGAACGCATGTCCGGCTCGGAGACGATCTCGATGAGCGGCACGCCGCTGCGGTTGTAGTCCAGGTAGGTCTTGCGGTCGGAGTCGGCGAAGCCCTCGTGCAGCGACTTGCCGGCGTCCTCCTCCATGTGGATGCGCGTGAGGTGGATGAACTTCTTCCGCCCGCCGACGTCGATGTCCAGCCCTCCGCCGGTGGCGAGGGGCAGTTCGTACTGCGAGATCTGATAGCCCTTGGGCAGGTCCGGGTAGAAGTAGTTCTTGCGCGCGAACACCGACCGGGCCTGGACGTCGCACCCGAGCGCGAGAGCGGCGGTGACCGCCAGTTCCACGGCGCGCCCGTTCAGCACGGGCAGCGCGCCGGGCAACCCGAGGCACACCGGGCAGACGTGCGTGTTGGGAGGGGCGCCGAACGCGGTGGGACACCCGCAGAAGATCTTGGTGCGGGTGAGGAGCTGGGCGTGGATCTCGAGGCCGATGACGGGTTCGAATGCGGACATGGTTGCGGGATGAGGATCCCCGGGGTGCACGATGGCGCCCCGGGGGCCCCCGCAATTCTACATGCCCGGCGGCGGGCCTAGACGGACGGGCCGGCGGCCTTGACCGCGGGCGCGACGTCGGCCTCGAAGGCCTTGAAGTTCTCGACGAACATCTTCGCCAGCCTCGCCGCCTGCCGATCGTAGGCGTCCTTGTCGGCCCACGTGCCGCGCGGATCGAGCACGGCCGGCGGCACGTCGAGACAGCTGGTGGGCATCTCGACGTTGAACACCGGGTGCCGCTGGTAGCCGACGTGATCGAGTCCGCCCGAGAGCGCGGCGCGAATCATCGCGCGCGTGTGGGCAATCTTCATCCGGTTCCCCACGCCGTAGGCCCCCCCGGTCCACCCCGTGTTCACCAGCCACACCTTGGCCTGGTACTTCGCGATGCGCTCGCCCAGCTGCCGGGCGTACACGTTGGGATTGAGCGGCAGGAACGGCGCGCCGAAACAGGTGCTGAAGGTCGCCGTCGGCTCCGTCACGCCCTTCTCGGTCCCCGCCACCTTCGCGGTGTAGCCCGAGAGGTAGTGATACATGGCGCCCTCGGGCGACAACCGCGCAATCGGCGGCAGCACGCCGTAGGCGTCGGCGGTGAGCATCACGATGTTCTCGGGGTGCCCGCCCATGCCCTCGAGCACCGCGTGCTCGATGAACTCGATGGGATATGCGCCCCGCGTGTTCTCGGTGAGCGACGCGTCGTCAAAGTTCAGGGCCCGCGTGGCCGGGTCGATGACCACGTTCTCCAGCACGGTGCCGAAGCGCCGGGTGGTGCTGAAGATCTGCGGCTCGGCCTCCGGCGAGAGCTTGATCATCTTCGCGTAGCAGCCGCCCTCGAAGTTGAACACGCCACGATCGCTCCAGCCGTGCTCGTCGTCGCCGATGAGGCGCCGGTCGGGATCGCTCGAGAGCGTCGTCTTGCCGGTGCCCGACAGCCCGAAGAAGAGCGCCGTGTCGCCGGAGGGGCCAATGTTGGCCGAGCAGTGCATGGCCAGGACACCCTTGAGCGGCAGGACGTAGTTGAGCACCGTGAAGATGGACTTCTTGTTCTCGCCCGCGTAGCTGGTGCCGGCGATGATGACCTCGCGCCGGGCGAGGTTCAGGGCAATCACGACCTCCGACCGCGTGCCATGGCGGGCCGGGTCGGCCTTGAACGACGGCGCAGTCATCACGGTGTACTCCGGCTGGAAGCCGGGCAGGTCAGCCGCGGGCGGGACGATGAAGAGGTTTCGGACGAACAGGTTGTGCCAGGCGAGCTCCTGGATGAAGCGGACGGGCAGCCGGTAGGCGGGATCGGCGCCGGCATAGAGATCCTGGACGAACAGTTCCTGCTGGCCCAGATGAGCGAGGACATCGGCGCGAAGGGCATCGTAGTGGGCAGGCTGGAGGGGACGGTTGACCTTGCCCCACCAGACGTTGGCGTCGCTGGACGGCTCCTGCACCACGAACTTGTCGTTCGGCGAGCGCCCGGTGTGGGAGCCCGTCCGGCACACGAGCGGACCGTCGGCGGCGATAACGCCTTCGGCACGGCGGATGGCGTGCTCGTAAAGGGCAGCAGGCTGAAGGTTTACGTGCACGGGCTTACTGGCGCGAATGCCGACGGTCTCGAGCCCGACGCCGGCGTGTAACGTGCTCATACGTGATGACTCCATGGGCCGCCGCGACCCGCGGGCGGCATGAGAAACATGAATCGTACTTATGGGTATCTCGTGAAGTCAACAACTTACGGCCGGCCACCGGGGGATCCTGCTACAATTCGGGGTAAACACTCCCCAGGCCCCACCCGTAAACATGGCAGGACGTTCAGTAGTCGACGCCGGCGCTCCCCATTGCGACAAGGTCGCGGAGATACAGCCGTCCCCGGCTTCCGTCGTCGCAACGGAAATCAAGGGGCTGGTGGAGCGCGGCGACCGGGATCAGGCACGGGAGCGCTTTGGCGCCCTCGTGGCCCTGCTGCAACGGCGGGCGTTGCGGGTGGCGTTCCAGTATCTCAGGAACCCGGACGACGCGGACGAGGCCGTGCAGGATGCGTTCGTCAAGGTCTTCGTGCACATCGAGCAGTACCGTGAAGACCTCTCGTTCGATGTCTGGTTCATGCGCATCCTGGTCAATGCCTCGCTCGACCGCCTGAAGGCCCGGAACCGGCAGCAGCGCTTCATCGCGCCGACGCCCGACGACGACGAGCGGCCCGTGGAGCAGGTGCCGGCCACCGAGGCCTCGAGTGAACGCCGCCTGCTGGCGCGGGAACGGTGGGAGCAGGTCACGCGGGCCGTGGCCCACCTGCCCGACCGGCAGCGGCTGGTGTTCACGCTGAGCCAGGTGGACCAGCGGACGCCGGCAGAGATTGCGGCAGCCACCGGCATGAGCGCCGCGACCGTGCGGGTGCATTTGTTTCGGGCGCTGCGGAAGTTGCGGGGCGTCCTGGGAGAGCAGGCATGAATCGACGCGAGGAACCGGACCCGACGCTGGCCGACGCGCTCGACGCCTATCGCGCAGCCGCCTGGGCCGAGGTGGATGCGCATTTCGACGAGCGTGCCCTCGAGGCGCAGCGCCAGCGCATCCTGCAAAAGGTCGCGCAGGCCGGTCAGCCGGCCCGCGTGCTGGCCTTCCCTGGGACGACGACGTCGCTGCGGCCGGCCGCAGCCATCAGCCGGCGCTGGATCAGCGCCGCCGCCGCAGCCGGGCTCCTCGTCGGCCTCGTCACCGGACAGCTGCTGCACGTGATGCCCGGCGATGCGTGGGTGCACAGGGTGGCCCCGCGCGGCGCACAGCCCGCCACGTCGGGTCGCATGACCCTGGTCCCGGCGGTCGCCACGACCGACGCCGACAACGCCCTGCTCGACGCCATCGACGTGGCCGTCACCAGCCGGGGCGCCTCCGACCTGCGTGCGTTCGACGACCTGACGTTCGCGTACGAGCCCCGCTAGTGCCCGCGCTGATCTTCCGGAAGGGCCTCGACCTCAAGCACGAGGTGGCCGGGGTCCTCGCCGACAGCTACCACAGCGCGCTCGTCGATCAGATCAAGGCCCAGGACTACCAGTACGCCAGCGGGCGGCTCACCGTCCATCTGGCCCGCGAGTTCGGCTTCTGCTACGGCGTGGATCGCGCCGTCGACTACGCCTACCAGGCCCGGAAGCGCTTTCCGGATCGGCGGGTGTTCCTGACCGGCGAGATCATCCACAACCCGCACGTCAACGACCAGCTGCGGTCCCAGGGGATCCGTTTCCTCACCGATCCCTCGGACCGCGATGCCGCCCTGGGCCCCGAGGACGTCGTGATCCTGCCAGCCTTCGGCGTGACCATTGCCGAGTTGCAGCGGCTGGACCGGGCCGGCTGCACCTTGGTGGACACCACGTGCGGGTCGGTCCTCAACGTGTGGAAGAACGTCAAGCGGTACGCACTCGACGGGCTGACCTCCGTCATCCACGGCAAGTACTGGCACGAGGAGACGCAGGCCACGGCCTCGCAGGCGGTCGCGGCCAATGGCGGTCACTACCTCGTCGTGCTGGACAAGCCCGAGGCAGAGTACGTGTGCCAGTACATCGCCGGCCCGGGCAATCGCGACGAGTTCCTTGCCCGGTTCGGCCAGGCCATCTCGCCGGGGTTCGACCCGGACGTGCACCTCCAGCGGATTGGCTGCGCAAACCAGACGACCATGCTCAGCTCCGAGTCCCTGGAGATTGGGGCGATGCTGCGCGAGGCCATGCGCGTGCGCTGGGGCGAAGCCGAGCTCCCCGGTCGGTTCCGGGCGTTCGACACCATCTGCAGCGCCACCCAGGACCGCCAGGACGCCGTCATCCACCTGCTGGACGCCCACGCCCTGGACCTCATGGTGGTCATCGGCGGATACAACAGCAGCAACACCTGCAACCTCGCGCGCATCTGCGCCGGGCGGGTGCCGACGTTCCACATCGCCGACCCCGACGGACTGGTCTCCCCCACCGAGATCCGGCATCGCGACGTGGCCTCGCGGACCGAGATCGTCACCTCCGATTGGCTGCCTCGGCCGGGGCCGCTGGCCGTCGGCATCACATCGGGCGCGTCGACCCCGGACAATCTCGTCGAGCTGGCCATCCGGATGCTGGACCGGTTCGCCAACGCCGAGGCGTCCGGCTCCCCGCGATGAGCGGGCCGCTGGCGTAAACGCCATGCCCGGGGCGGTCGTATCCCCCTCAGACGCCCATGACAATGCCAGCTAAGTTCTTCATTTGTCTTGCTTTGTCTTTCACACTGCTCGGCTGGCCCGATGAGGCGGCTGCGCAGGGGTTCAAGTGGTGGCAGAACGACCAGTTCAAGCAGGAGCTGGCACTCACCACCGAGCAGGTGACACGCCTCGAGGAAGTCTTCCAGGCCCTGCAGCCCACGCTGAAGACCCAGAAGGAAACGTTGGACCATCTCGAGGCGAAGCTCTCGAAGATCCTGAACGACGAGCACGCCGACGAGGCGATGGTCCTGCAGGCCCTTGAACGTGTGGAGGCGGCCCGCGGCGAGCTGAGCAAGTCCCGGACGTTGATGTCCTTCCGGATGCGGCGGATCCTGACCGCCGACCAGAACGTCAAGATGAAGGCGCTCCATGAACAGTGGGAGCGGGAGCGCCGCAACCGATCCCCCCAGCGCGGCCGGAACAGCCGGGGCCAGTAGGCCCTGCCGCACGAAAAGGAATATGAGCAAGATAGTCTGTAACGTGGCCCTGGTCGGCCTGCTCGCCGCACCTGCGGCTGGCGCCGCGCAGTCGCGCACCACCGAGGAAGCGGTACGCCAGGAGGCCGTCGTTCGCGAGGCCCTCGCCGGGTACACCGAGGCCCTGCGCTCGCTCGACAGCACGATTCCCGAGCCGGGTCAGTCTCCCATAGGCCGACAGGCGCCTGGGGGTACTCGCGAATTGACGCTGGAAGAGAGCGTCAACCTCGCGCTCGACAAGAACCTGGACATCCAGGTGTCGCGGCTCGAGCCGCAAGCCACCGATCTACAGGTGGCGGGCTTCCGGAACACCTACCGCCCCGTGCTGTCCACGACGTTCGGGCAGCGCGACGTCGTCAACCCGCCAACGAGCCAGCTGAACGGCGGCACCAGCGTCAACAACGGCACGACGACCTACAACTTCGGCGTGAACCAGACGGTGCCCTGGCTGGGTGGGTCCTACTCCGTCGGATGGACGAACTCGCGCCTGTCCACCAACAACCTCTTCGCCAACTTCAACCCCAGCTACACCTCCACGCTGACGGCGGCGTACATCCAGCCGCTGCTGCGGGGCTTCAAGATCGACAACACGCGCCAGCAGCTGCAGGTGGCGCTCATCAACCGCGACATCTCCGATGAGAGCGTGCGGGCGACCGTCACGCAGACCGTCGCCAACGTCCGGAACGCCTATTGGGACCTCGTGTTCGCGCGAAGCGCGGTGGACGTGGCACGCCGGGCGCTGTCTTTGGCCGATCGCCTCGTCGAGGACAACCAGGCCCGCGTCGAGGTCGGCACGCTCGCGCCGCTCGACATCGTGCAGGCACAGGCCGAGGCGGCCACGCGCCGCCAGGCGCTGGCGCTGGCCGAAGCGACTGCCTCCACCGCGGAGCTGACGCTGAAGCGCTTCCTCGTCAACGGCACCGAGGACCCGCTCTGGAACCAGGAACTGGTACCGGTGGATCTCCCCTCCCTCGAACCTCCGCCCACGGATATCGATGCGGCGGTGCGGCGCGCCATCACCGGGCGCACCGACATCATCACCTCCCGCAAGAACCTCGAGTCGAACGACATCAACATCCAGTTCTTCCGGAACCAGTCGATGCCGGCCCTGGACCTGAATGCCAGCTACGGCGCGCAGGGTCTTGGCGGAACGCAGTTCATCCGGCAGGGTACGGGCCTGGGCAGCCAGGTCGTGGGCACCATCCCCGGCGGGTACACCGATGCCCTCAGCCTGCTCTTCGACCGCGCGTATCCCACGTGGAACGTGTCGGTCACGCTCAGCTATCCCCTGTTCGCCAACCAGGCCGAAGCCCAGCACGCCCGGGCTCGCGTCCAGCGGCAGCAGGCGCAGACGCGCCTCCGGGCCCTCGAGGTGCAGATCGCGGCGGAGGTGGCCAACGCCGCCTTCACCGTGCAGAGCAACCTGCGGCGTGTCGAGGCGGCCAGCGCCGCGCGCGAGCTGGCGCAGAAGCGGCTCGAGGCCGAGCAGAGCCGGTTCGAGGTCGGCCTCACGACCAACTTCTTCGTCGTGCAGGCCCAGCGCGACCTGCGGGATGCCGAGAACGCCGAGCTGCGTGCGCTGGCCGACTACCGGAAGTCGCTGGTGAACTACGAGCGGGCGCAGCAGGCCCCGGCCGGCGGCGGCGGCGGTGGCGGCGGCGCGACGGGCAACAGCGGTTCATGACCGGGTAACGGCGGACGACGGAGCGAACGGACTCTTTATGCGTAAAGCGGCAATCCTCGCGCTCGTGGTAGCCCTGGCGGGCGGCGCGGCGTACTACTTCGGCGTGTTCTCGCGCGACCAGACCGCGGCCGCGGCCGGCGGTCCCGGCGCCGGCGGCCCGGGCGGCCAGCGCCCTGGGGGCGGGGGCGGCCCGATGGGCGGCGGCGGCTTCCGCCCGCCGATGAGCGTGGAGATCGGTACGGCCTCTCCCGGACGGATCAGCGCGACGCTCACGGTGGTCGGCAATCTCATCGGCGAGCAGACCGTGGATGTCGCGCCCAAGACCGGCGGGCGCCTGCAGAGCATCAACGTCCAGCTGGGCGACCGCGTGCGGCGCAACCAGGTGATTGCCAAGCTCGAGGACCTGGAGATCGTCGAGCAGGTCAAGCAGGCTCGCGCGTCGATGGAGGTGGCCAAGGCCACGATCCGGCAGCGCGAGGCCGACCTCAAGGTGGCCGAGGTGAACTTCGAGCGGTCGAAGAACCTGTTCGGCCGCCAGCTGCTGGCCAAGCAGGCCCTGGACGATGCCGAATCCCGTTACCTCTCGGCCCAGGCCCAGCTGGACCTCGCCAAGGCCCAGACGGAACAGACTGGCGCCCGCCTGGAGGAGCTCGAGATCAACCTTCGCAACACCACCATCGTCTCGCCGGTGGACGGCTTCGTCGGCCGGCGCAACGTGGATCCGGGCGCCTGGGTCTCACAAAACGCCCCCGTCGTCTCGGTCGTCGACATCGCCCGCCTGCGCATCGTCGCAAACGTGGTGGAGAAGGACCTGCGGCTGGTGAACGCCGGCGACCGGGCCGCCGTCGAAGTGGACGCGTATCCCGGCGAGACGTTCAACGGGCGGATTGCCCGCGTCTCTCCGGTCCTCGATCCCGCCACGCGCACCGCGACGATGGAGGTCGAGATCCCCAACGTCGATTACCGGCTGAAGCCGGGGATGTACGCGCGCGTCGCACTCACGATCGAGGAGCGCGAGAATGCGCTGCTCGTGCCGAAGGTGGCGGTCGTCGACCTCGAGGGCCGGCGCGGCGTGTTCGTGGCCGACGCCGAGAACAAGGCGCGGTTCATCCCCGTGAAGCTTGGGCTCGAGGACGCCGAGCGGATTGAAATCGTCGAGGGCCTGAAGGCCGGCGATCAGATCGTGACCAGCGGCGCGGGATCGCTGCGCGTCGGCGACACACTCCAGCTGCCCGGGCAGAACGCGGGCGGGCCGGGCGCCATCGACGGGCCCACCCCGGGCCGCCGGCCCGGCACGGGGAACGGCGGCGGCCGTCCCGTCGGCCAGCGTGGACAGGGACAGCGGCCGCCCCAGTAGCCGGGCGTGCCCTCCATGGGAAGACACTTCGTAGCCAAGGAACCCGTATGAGCATTCCTCGCCTCGCGATCCACCGGCCCGTGACGATGTTCATGATCAGCTTCGTCATCGTGCTGCTGGGCGCCATTTCGCTCACCCGGCTGCCGGTGGACCTGATGCCGGACACCGAGTTCCCGAGCATCACCGTGCGCGTGAGCTATCCGGGCGTCGGCCCCCTGGAGATGGAAGAGCTGGTCACGCGGCCCATCGAGCAGGCCGTCAGCGCCGTCGCGGGCCTGGAGCGGGTGCAGTCCACCTCCTCGGAAGGCAGCAGCATGGTCCGGTTGAACTTCGTGTGGGGCACCGACCTCAGCGAGGCGGCCGATGACGTGCGGACACGCGTGGATCGGGTCCGTGGCCGGCTGCCCGAGGATGCCGACCCGCCGACGATTTTCAAGTTCGACTCGTCCGCGATGCCCATCATGGGCATTGGCGTCGAGGGCGACTACGACCTCGTGACACTGCGCGAGCTGGCGCAGAACGACCTGTCACCTCGCCTCGAGCGCGTGGCCGGCGTCGCAGCGGTCACCGTCGACGGCGGCCTGCGCCGGCAGATACGGGTGGATCTGTCCCGCGAGAAGATCACCGCGCTCAGCCTGTCGCCCGATCGGGTGGTCCAGATCCTGCGCACCGAGAACCAGAACATCCCGCTCGGCGAGGTGAACGATGCCGACCGCACGCTGCTGCTGCGCAGTCCCGGCCAGTTCACGAACATCGAGGAAATCAAGGACACGGTCGTCCTCACGCGCGACGGGGTGCCGGTCTACCTGAAGGACATCGCCGAGGTGAGGGACTCGACCGAGGACCGCCGGTCGTTCACGCGCATCAACGGGCGCCCCGGCATCCGCATGCGGGTCACGAAGCAGTCGGGCACCAATACCGTGCAGATCGCGGCCGGCGTGCGCGCCGAGGTCGAGCGGATCAACCGGGAAGTGCCGGGCATCCGGATGGAGGTGCTGGACGATCAGTCGAAGTTCATCGACCGCGCCATCCACAGCGTGCAGGAGCACGCGATGATCGGCAGCATCCTCGTCATCGCCATCATCTTCCTGTTCCTGCGCGACCTGAAGTCCACGCTCATCATCTGCACGTCGATCCCGATCTCGGTCATCGGGACCTTCGCCCTGCTCTACTTCGGCGGATATACCTTGAACACGCTGACGTTCGGCGGGCTCGCCCTCGGCGTCGGGATGATCGTAGACGCGGCCATCGTGGTCCTGGAGAACACGTACCGGCACCTCGAGATGGGCAAGGACCGGATGACCGCGGCCATCGACGGATCGGAGGAGGTCTGGTCGGCCATCCTGGCGTCCACCCTCACGCACATCGCCGTCTTCGTCCCGATGCTGTTCCTCACGGGTGTGTCGAGCATCATGTTCGGCCAGCTGGCGGCGGTGGTCTCGTTCTCACTCGCGATGTCGCTGCTGGTGGCCGTCACCATCGTCCCCGTGCTCTGCTCCCGGCTGCTGAACCCGCCGACGCACGGGAAGGACGCCAAGGGCATCTTCGGAGCCATCAGCCGCGCGGTGGATCGGGGTCTCGACGGCCTCGACGCCTTCTACGCCCGGTCGCTGCACACCTCCCTGCACCATCGGCCCACGGTCTTCGCGGTGGGCTTCGCCCTGTTCGCCATCGCCCTGTTCCTGCTGCCCCGCATCGGTTTCGAGTTCCAGCCGACCACGGACGAAGGCGAGGTGACCGTCGACGCCGAGCTGGCCGTCGGCACGCGCATCGAGAACACCGAGGCGGTCATGGTCCAGCTCGAGAACCGGATCCGCGAGGTCGTGCCAGAGGCGACGATGCTCATCTCGCAGGCTGGCGGGGGCGGCGGCTTCGGCAACGCCTCCACCCACCGCGGCAGCATCCAGGTGCGCCTCGTCCCACGCACCGAGCGCCAGCGCTCCAACGAGCAGATCTCGATGGACCTGCGGCGGCAGCTCTCCGGGATCCCCGGGGTGGTGGTGCGCGCCCGCACGTCGGGCGGCCAGTACATGCGCGGCATGGGCAACCAGGACGGCGGCCGCCTGTCGGTGGAAATCCTCGGGCACGACCTGGACGCGTCCAAGCGGATCGCCCAGGACGTGAAGACCCTGCTCGACTCCACGCCCGGCGTGGCCGACTCGCGCCTGCAGCGCGAAGAAGGCCGGCCCGAACTGGCCGTCCGCGTGGATCGCGACAAGGCGGCGCTGCTCGGCATGACCGTTACGGGCGTGGCCAATACCATCCGCACCAACGTGGCCGGCACACAGGCCGCCATGTTCCGCGAGTTCGGCAACGAGTATCCCATCGTGGTCCGGTTGCGCGAGGAGGACCGCGAGGAGGTCTCCTCGGTCGGGGACGTTCTGCTCAGCACGCCGGCGGGCCAGGTACTCCCCGCCAAGAACGTCATGGTCATCGACCGCGACACCGGCCCCGTGTCGGTGGAGCGCAAGAACCAGGAACGCATCCAGCGGGTGTACGCCGAGACCGAGGTGACCCTGAGCGAGGCCGTGAACAGCGTGCAGGCCCGCCTCGGCGAGATCGAGGTGCCCAAGGACTTCGCCGTCGGGTTCGGCAACGAGGTGGAGGAACAGGAGCGATCCTTCCGCGAGCTCCAGCTCGTGCTCATCCTGGCCATCATCCTGGTCTACACGGTGATGGCCTCCCAGTACGAGTCGCTGCGCGACCCGTTCATCATCATCTTCTCCATCCCGCTCGCGGCCATCGGCGTGGTGGGCATTCTGCTGCTCACCGGCACGGCCTTCAGCATGCAGGCCTACATCGGGGTCATCATGCTGGCAGGCATCGTCGTGAGCAACGCGATCTTGCTGGTGGACTACACGAACACGTTGCGCGAGCGGGACAAGATGCCCCTGCGCCAGGCCATCGAGACGGCGGGCCGGCACCGCCTCCGCCCCATTCTCATGACGTCCACGTGCACGGCGCTTGGCCTGGTGCCGATGGCGCTCGGCATCGGCGAGGGCGCAGAGCTCCAGGCGCCCCTGGCCCGCGTCGTCATCGGCGGCCTGATGACCTCGACGCTCATCACGCTGGTCTTCGTGCCCGCGATGTACACGCTGTTCGAGGAGGGCTGGCGCGGGATCTTCAGGAAGGGCGCGCCGGCAGCGACCGAAGCAGCGCACTGACCGTCTGCCCGGTCACCGGGTCCACCCAGTCACCCGCCACTTCCGCGAGCGGCGCCAGCACGAAGCGCCGCTCGCGAAACCGGGGATGGGGCACCACGAGCCCCTCCTCGTCCACGACCGCATCGCCGTACAGGATCAGATCCAGGTCCAGCGTCCGCGCGGCGTACCGGTAGGGGCGCGCCCGGCCGGCAGCCGCCTCAATCTCCTGCAGCGCAGACAGAAGGGCTCGGGGCGACAGGTCGGTCTCGCCCACGGCGACGCCGTTCAGGAAGGCACCCTGGTCGTCGGGGACGCCCTCCGGCGCGGTTTCGATGAGTGTGGAACAGCGGAGGTTGTGCAGGAGCGGACGGAGCCGCGAGAGCGCGAAGGCGAGATGGGCCTCGCGAGGGCCGAGGTTGGATCCGAGGGCGATGGCCACGGGCACGCGCGGCGCGGCCACGTCGCCCCCGCTATTCCATCCAGCGGGTATCGGCCACGACGCCGCGTCGCTCGTTGATCGGCAGGTGCGTGCCGATGAGGTCCGTGCGGCCGGCCGCCGCCTGGTCGAACAGGCGCTTGTGCTCCAGCATCTCGCCGAGGACGATCTTCAGCATGCCCTTGTGCCGGGCGTTGGTGATGGTCTCGAGCCGGGGCCGCCACTGGTCCACGAACTGCTGGTTGGCGCGGGCGTCCTCCGCGGCGAGGGCCTTCCACGCATCGCCCTTCCCCGGCGCCGGGACCGACGGGCGGGCCGGGTCCGCGGGGATGGGAGCGCCGAGGTCCAGCAGCGCGTGCTGCAACCACGACGCGTGGGTCTCCTCGCGGTTGATGATGTACTGGTACGCGTTGTTCACGTCGTAGTCGCTGACGTGACGCGCGACCTCCTCGTGCCGCATGAGCAGCGCGAGGCGCGCCAGGTAGAAGTCGCGGATGAGCTGCTGGAGGTCGTTGGTCACGCCTTCTGCTTTTCCTTGCAGGTGATGCACACGCGCGTCCACGGGATGGCGTTCAGCCGTGCCTCGGCGATCGGCTCGCCGCAGTCGCGGCAGATGCCGAACGTGCCCTTCTCGATGCGGATGAGCGCCTCGTCAATCGCCTGCAGAATCTTGGCATCGGTCTGCTTCAGCCGCAGGTGGATGTGGACTTCGTTGTTGCCGGCCGCCTGGTCGGCCATGTCGCCCTGCCGCCCGGTGTTGTGCTCCATCTGGGTCTGGAGGGGGCGAAGACCGGCGTCCTGGGCGAGCTCTGCCTTCTTCCGCTGCAGAGCGTCCTTGTAGACCGAAACGTTCATCGACACGCTACTCCCTGTGTCACCCAGCCGTGTGGCGACAACAGTTAAGTCTATCACGGGGGCCCCCGGGCGGGGTCCCGTGGCTACTCGGCGCGGAGGGTCGCCAGCGGCTTGCGCTGCAGCACGTCCCAGCTGGCCGCGATTCCCACGACGGCGACCAGGGCGGCCGTCATCACGACCCCCGCCGCGCTCAGCGCCGGCAGCGGGCGGAAGGGGATCTCCAGCGCGAAGCGCGAGATGCCCCACGTGAGGCCGATGGCGCCGAGGGAGCCGATGAAGCCGGCCAGCCCGCCAAGCAGGCCGTACTCGAGCAGCAGCACCGTGGTGATGAGGCGTCGGGTGGCGCCCAGGGTCTTGAAGATGGCCGCCTCGTAGATGCGGCGGAACTTCGTCATGGCGACGGCGCCAATGAGGATGAGCAGCCCGCTCAGGACCACCAGGGAACCCACCACAGTGACCGCGAGGGTCACGTTGTCCACGACCGTCTTGATGGTCTGGAGGATCTCCCGGCCGTCGATCACCGAGACATTGGGTGCGACGGCCACCAGGTCGGCCTGCAGGCGGCCACGCGCCGCCGCATCGGCCGGCCCGCGGAAGAACGCGATGGAGGCATGCGGCGCCCGGTCGAGCACGCCAGGGCGGAACACGAACATGAAGCCGCCGGCGCGGCTGTCGGACCACTCCACGTGGCGGACGCTGGTCACCCGCGCTTCGATGACGCGGCCGAGCACGTCGAAGCGCATGGTGTCGCCGACGGCGATGCGGAACCGATCCCGGATGCTTTCCTCGATGGACACCTCGGTCACCGGGGTCGCGGCGCCCCCACCGCCGGGCGCGTCCGGGCCGGGTCCGCTCCACAACGCCCCCTCGAGAAGCCGCTCGTTGGCCTCGAGCTCCGTGCGGTAGGTGATGGTGTATTCGCGGGCCAGCGAGCCGCGCCCCCGCACGTCTTCGTAATTCTCCAGCTGCACGTCGCGCCCCTGCACGCCGACCACCCGGGCGCGCAGCACCGGCAGCAGGCGCGGGGGCGGCGCGCCGGGGTCCTGGCGTGCCGTGATGAGCGCGCGGACGGCCTCCACCTGATCGGCCTGGATGTCCAGCATGAACATGTCGGGCGCTTCGGGCGAGAGGTCCACGGCGAACTCGGCAATCAGGTTCTCCTGCAGGGACCGGACGCCGATGATGAAGAAGCTGCCCAGGCCCACGGCGAGGAGCACGATGCGGGCCTGGCTGCCCGGCCGGCTCAGCTGCAGCACGGCGTGCCGGAGCGGGAACCACCGGGACCGCGCAAGGGGGCGAATGAGCCGGATCATCAGGAGCCCCGCCAGGTGCAGCACGAGCGCGGTCGCGGCGAAGCCCACGGTGACCACCAGCCCGATCCGCCAGGAGCCCGCCTGCCACACCGTGAGGGCCACGAGCGCGGCCGCGACCGCGCCGACGGCGATCAGCTGCACGGGGTCGCGACGCGTCGCGGTCGCCTCGTCTCGCAGCAGCCGCGACGGCTTGACGTGCCGCACGTCGAGCAACGGGACCAGGGCGAAGAGCACCGAAACCAGCAGCCCGATGCCGAGGCCCTGCAGCACGGCAGGCCTCGTCAGGCCGTACTCGATGGTAACGCCCGGCGTCGCCGCCGCGGCCAGCCATGACGGGATGGCGGCGATGGCGCCAGCGGCCATCGCGACGCCCAGCAGGCTCCCGGCGATCCCCAGGATGACGACCTGTGCGAGGTAGATGGCCAGCAGCTGCGAGGACCGCGCCCCCACGCATTTGAGCACGGCAATGCTCCGGATCTTCTGCTGGACGAACACGCGCGTCACGCTCGACACCCCGATGCCGCCCAGGATGACGATGACGAGGCCGACGAGGCTCAGGTAGTCCTCGGCACGGGCAAAGTCCTCGCCGATGTCGTCCTCGGTGGCCTTGTAGGAGCGCACCCGGGCGAAGGCGTTGGCCAAGTCGGCGCGAAGGGTGGTCACCAGCCCGTCGAGCGCCGCGTCAGGGACCTTCAGCAGTCGCTGGTACGATGCGCGGCTGCCGAACGCGAGCAGACCGGTGGCCTGCAGGTCCTCGAGCGACACGAAAATGCGCGGCCCCAGGCTGAAGGCGCCCAGGCGGCGTCCGGGCTCGCCCTCGATGACGCCGCGGATGACGAAGCGTTTCGTCCCGATGCGCAGCCCGTCGCCGACCCGCAGTCCGAGCTGGGCGAGCAGTTCTGGCCGCACGAGCACGCCGAAGTCGCGCAGCAGGTCATGGGAGAAGGTCTGCCCGCCGGAGAGAGCCATGCGGCCGTAGTAGGGGAACCCCGGCTCCACGGCCCGCAGCTCCACCATGCGCGTCAGGCCTCGGTCCCCGTCTGCCGCGCGGACCATGGTCGCAATCTCCACCGACTGCAGGCTCTCGGCCCCGGCTTCTGCAAGGCGGCGATCGACGACCTGCAGCAGTTCGGCGTCCAGCGCCCGGTTGCTGCTGATGATGGCGTCCGCGGTGATGAGCGCGCGCGCCTCCCCCGCGAAAGTCTGGCGCACGCTCTGGATGACGGACCGGAGGGCGACGATGGCGCCGACACCCACGGCGATGCAGACGAAGAAGAACAGCAGCCGCCGCCAGGACGACCGCATCTCGCGCACGATCATCCGCGTGATGAACATCATCGGCCCGCAACCGCGCCCGCCGCCGGGGCCTCGCCCACCGACCGGCCGTCCCTCAGCACGAGCCGCGCGTCGGCCACGGCCGCCACCGAGGGATCGTGCGTCACCAGCACCAGCGTCACGTTGCGCGTGCGCCGCACCTGCAGGAGCAACTCGAGGATGTGACGCCCGTTCGTGCTGTCGAGATTGCCCGTGGGCTCGTCGGCCAGGATGAGCGGCGGGTTGTTCGCCAGGGCGCGCGCGATCGCGATGCGCTGCTGCTCGCCGCCGGACAGCTGCGACGGGTAGTGGTGGCCGCGGTCGTGGAGCCCAACCTCGTCCAGCAGCGCCTGCGCCCGTTCGGCCGCATCGCGCCGGCCCGCGATCTCCATGGGCACCTGGATGTTCTCGATCGCCGTCAGCGACGGCACCAGGTGGAAGAACTGGAACACGAAGCCGATCGTCTCGCCGCGCAGCCGCGCAAGCGCGTCCTCGTCGAGCCGGGTGATGTCGACGCCATCGATCAGGATCTCCCCCGACGTCGGCGCGTCGAGGCCCGCGATGAGGCCGAGCAGCGTGGACTTGCCGCTGCCCGACGGGCCGAGGATGGCCAGGCACTGGCCGTCGGGCACATCCAGCGTGAGCGGATGAAGGATGGTGAGCGGATGGTCGCCGCTCTGCACCGTCTTGCTGACACCTCGAAGCGCAATCATCGGGTTCCCGCGGCCGCCTTCAGAACGGGCTCGAGGGCGCGCCATACCGTGTCGGCCACCAGGCGCGCGCCCTCTTCATTGGGGTGGATCCCGTCAGCCTGGTTGAACGCCGCCTCGCCGGCCACGCCTTCGAGCAGGAACGGAATCAGGACAACGTCGTGCGCGCTCGCCAGGTCGCGATACACCCGGCGGAACCGCGCCGTGTACTCGGGACCGTTGTTCGGCGGTGCTTCCATGCCGGCCAGGATCACCACGAGGCCCTCGCGCTTGCCCCGCTCGATGATGGCCGTCAGGTTCCGCTCGAGGTCCTCGATCGGCAGTCCACGGAGGGCGTCGTTGCCGCCGAGCGCGACAATCAGCACCCGCGGGTTCCCCTCGAGCGCCCACTCCAGTCGCCGCAGCCCCCCGGCCGACGTGTCCCCCGACACGCCGGCGTTCACCACCTGGAAGCGCAGACCCCGCTCGTCGAGCCGCTGCTGGATGAGGGCGGGAAAGCTCTGGGTGGAATCCAGGCCGAGTCCGGCGGTGAGGCTGTCGCCCAGGATGACGATCTCGGGCCGGCGTTCGGACAGGGTCGTGGCGGAGGCCGGCTCGGGCGGAGCCGCCACCTGCGACTCGGGCGGAACGCTCGAGGACCCGGGCGCCGAGCAGGCCCAGCCGAGCGCGCATCCCAGCGCCAGACACCAAAGGAGAAGCGGCGTTCGCACGTGACCTGTTCTCCTGATTATACGAACGTCGACCGGCGCGGGATGCCCGCTCAGTCGGCCGCAATGACCAGGGCGGTGGCGTTGTCGGAGGTGTGTCGGGCCAGCGCGGTCTCCACCAGCGCCTCGGCTACGCGGTCGGCAGGCCCGCCCGCCCGCATCACGGTGGCGATGGCCGCGTTGTCGAGCCGCCCATGGATGCCGTCGCTGCAGAGCAGCAGGCGATCCCCGGGGAGCAGGCTCTCCTCGCGAGCCGTGGGCCGCACGTCCTCCCTGGTTCCCACGACACTCGTGAGGACGTGCTTCATCGGGTGGGTCGAGTCGGCCCGGTCCGCGTCCTGCACGCCCATGACAGCGGAGAGCCAGGTGTCGTCACTGGTGAGTTGCACGAGCTCGTCGTTGCGCCAGCGGTAAATGCGGCTGTCGCCGACGCCTACCATCGCCGCGCGGTCACCGCTCAGCAGCACGGCCACCACGGTAGTGCCCATGCCCTCGAGCGCGGCGTGGGCACAGCCTTCCTGGTACACGCGGCGATTGGCCAGCCGGATCGCCGTCAGCAGCCGGTTGGCGTCCACCGAGTAGGCCGGCTCGAACGCGAACGGCCACGTGAAGTCGCTGGTTTCCGCGGTTTCGGCGATGAACTCCCGAATGGCCTGAATGGCCAGGTGCGAGGCCACCTCTCCGGCGTTGTGGCCTCCCATGCCGTCGGCCACCACGAACAGGCCGAGGGTCAGGTCCCATTCGATCCAGTCCTGGTTGAGGGCACGCGGCCCGGTGTCAGTCCGGCCGCCAGCAGTCACAGTCATGAAGGTTCGGGGATTATACGAGATGGATACTTGGTATACTCTGCGGCGTGCTGAGCCCGGCCCTCCAGCCCGTGATGGCCCGCGCGGCGGCCGCGGTGGAGCGCGGCCAGGCGGCGGTTGCCGTGGACCAGCTGGCCCCCCTGCTCCGCAGCTCGGCCTCACTGACTCTGGCCGACGAGCTGGCCATCCGATCGGCGCTGGCCGAGGCGTACCTCCTCCTGGGCGACCTTGCCCAGGCCAGCACCGCCGTTGGCCGTTCGCCGGACACGATTCGCGAGCCCATCCCGCCCGTCATTCTCTCAAATCTCTGGCGCGCGCATGGCCGCGTCGCGTTTGCGCGCGGCGAGCAGTCGCGGGCCATCGCCCTGCACAGCCGGGCGCTCAAGCAGGCCGAGAGCGCGCACGATTCCCGCGCGATCGGCCTGGCGCACTACTGCCTCGGGCAGTGTTATCGGCAGGTCGGCGACATGTCGATCGTTCGGGAACACATCGCCGAGGCGGCCGCCGCGCTCCACGCCGCGGGCGACCGCCGCTTCCTCGCGCAGGTGCACTCCCTGTCGGCCACGATGCTCGCCCAGACGGGCCGATACGACGAGGCGGCCTCCGCCCTGCGGCAGGCCGAACGCCTGGCCACCACGCTCCAGGCCGACGACGTGCTGGCAACGGTGTACGGGAACCAGGCCAGCGTGGCACTCATCCGGCATCGCTACGAGCAGGCCCAGGCGCTGGCCGAGCGCGCCGTGGCCCTGCACGAGGGCGTGGGCCAGGGCCCGGGCCTCTCTGTGTCGCTGGCCACCCTGGGTCAGATCTACGTGCGGCTCGGCAATCTCGAGCGCGCCGACGCGGTGCTGCACCGCGCCCTGGACGTTCGCTGCGCCGTCCAGTTTCACGAGACGACGGGCGCGGTCTACGACACGCTGGCCCAGATGTCGCTGATGCGCGGCGATTACGAGAACGCCGCGGAGTACCTGCGCCGAGCCGCCGAGGCCTTTGGCGCCTACGGCCGCCAGACGAGCCGCTGGTACGAGTGGTCGCTGCGTGTCATCACGGCGAGGCTCGCCACGCGGCGGGGAAATCCAGACGAGGCGCTGGCCATCGCCGACGAGATTGCCCGCTCTCCGGCGGCCCCCCCGGCGGAGGCCATCGAGGCCGAACTGATTGCCGCGGAAGCCCTGCTCTCCGCCGATCGCACCGACGAAGCCGAGCACCGCCTCACCCAGGTCGAGGGACGGCTGGATCCGCGCACCACGCCCGGGGCCTGGGGCGAGTTCCTGCGCCTGCGCGGCGGGCTGCGCGCGCGCCAGTCGCGGGCCACCGAGGCGTACCACGATATCGCGCAAAGCTCCAGCGTCTTCGAGCTCGTTGGCGAGCGCTACCAGGCCGCGGTCAGCCAGCTCGCACTGGCCCGGCTGGCCGGCAAGGCCGGGGCCAAGTCCACCTCCGAGCGCCACTACCACTACGCGGCACAGGTGTTCCAATCCCTGGGAGCGACCCGTGACCTCGATGAGGTCCGGGCGGCGATGAACGAGGCACCCTCGCCGGGCACCGGCGAATACGTCGGCTCCCCGGCCGATGCGGACGATGCGCTCGTGAAGCGGCTCGTGGATGCGGCCGTGCTGCCGGACTTGCTGGCGCGGGAGCTCGCGACCGCCATGCTCGAGGCCGTCGGCGCCGACGTTGCCGCGGTGTTCGCGCAGTTGCCCGGCGGCGACGTGCGCGTCATCGCCTTTGCCGGCACCGATGCCGACGGGGCGCGCAGCGTGGCTCGCCTGGCCGTCCAGGGCGCCGCCTACGGCACGGGCGCGCTCATCGTCGAGCCCGTGGGCACCGAGCCGGATGGCCCCAGGTCGGTCGTGATCGGATCGTCGAGCCCGGTCGGGCACCCGGCCATGCGCCGCGTGCGAATGATGGCGGCGGTCGCCCGGCAGGGCTTCGACCTCTGCGGGGCACGGGAGCATGGCTCGCCGGCCGTCGACCAGGCGGTCGAGCGGCCCCTCGAGCCGCTGCTCCCGGGGTTCGTATGCGCCAGCGCGCCCATGCACCGGGTCGTCGACCAGGTCCAGCGCCTGCAGGGGAACGACCTCACGGTGCTCATCACGGGCGAGAGCGGCACCGGCAAGGAGCTCATCGCTCGAGCCATCCACGTCGGATCGCCCCGAAGCGCGGCCACGTTCCTCCCCTACAACTGCACGACGACCACGCGCGAGCTGGCCGACAGCCAGCTGTTCGGGCACCGCAGAGGGTCGTTCACCGGGGCCGTGTCCGATCAACCCGGCCTGGTGCGGACCGCCGCGGGCGGCACGCTGTTCCTCGACGAGGTGGGCGACCTGCCGCTGGACGTCCAGCCGAAGCTGCTGCGGTTCCTGGAGCAGGGCGAGATCATGCCCGTGGGCGAGACACGCCCTCAGCGGGTGGACGTGCGCGTCATTGCCGCCACCAACGCGGATCTCGAGCAGCGCGTCGCGGAAGGCAAGTTCCGCGAGGATCTCTACTACCGGCTCAGCGTGATCCGCATCCACGTCCCCCCCTTGCGCCAACGGCGGGAGGAGATCCCGCATCTGAGCACCTACTTCCTGCGCGAGGCCTCCGAGCGCCTGGGGAAACCCGATGTGCAGCTGAGCTCGGACGTCCTGGACCTGTTCGCGCAGTACTGGTGGCCGGGCAACGTTCGGCAGCTCCGCAACGAGATTCAGCGCGCGGTGGCCATGGCCCCCCCGGGCGGGCTCATCGGCCCGGAGCACCTGTCCGCCGACATCACCGCGGCGCCTGCTACCCGTCCCGACGTGAAGGCGGGCGGCCGCATCACGCTCCGCGGCGGCCAGACGCTGGCCTCGGTCGTGGACGACATCGAGCGGGAACTGATTCGAGACACGCTCTCCCGGCACCGCGGCAACATCTCCGAATCGGCGCGAGCCCTCGGCTTGACGCGGCGCGGACTTTACCTCAAGCTCAGGCGTCTCGGAATCGAGGGCGGGCAGGAAGCGGTTAGCTAGTATCCAATTCCAGGCATGTATGGATACTAAATATCCACACCTGTTCAAGCCTGCAGCGGCCATATAGAACCCTGAAGTCCCTTCATTCGCGTCAATAGGCGCTCACTGCACAGCTTCGCGCGTTGCACACAAAAACGGCGTGGAACTTGGAAAGAGTGCAAGCGTTGCTTTTCCTTGTTCGCCCCCGTGTGAACCGCAAAACCCTGGAGCGCCCCGTGATCGACACCATCCTTGCCCGGAGCCACCGACCTGCCCCGCACCCAAGCGCCAGCCTCGCCGTCCCGGCGCGCCTGACGTGGAAGGACGCAGGCGGCGCCGTCCGATTCACGTCGGTCCGCACCCGCGAGGTCAGCGAGACGGGCGTGGTCGTCGAATGCGACCCGTCGGTTGCCCTGCCTCTCCATCGTCTGGTCCACGTGCA